>CAZDAW010000028.1:0-26294 GCA_964503685.1 uncultured Anaerolineaceae bacterium
GGTTGATTGGCTTACGACATCGGATGAACCCTGGACAAAGTACCGCGTCCTGATCGATCTTCAGAGCAGGTCGCCTCAGGAGGACGATGTTATGGCAGTTCACAGGCAAATGCTTGAGCATCCGGCTGTGCAGGCATTAATTACCGGGGTTGAGAATTGGGAAAATTACCCCATCAAACGTCACAACGACGCTGGCATGCCGGTTTATAAGTTCTGCACGTTGGCTGAGTTCGGAGTTCAGGCAAGCGACCTGGATATGGCGGACCGGCTTGCCGGTTTCCTGGAACGCCAGTCGCCGGAGGGGGCGTTTTTGAGCCTGGTGAATATTGCCCCCGCTTTTGGCGGGAGCGGAGCCGACCAATGGACGTGGGTGATGTGCGATGCGCCGGTTGTCCTTTACATGTTACTGGCAATGGGAATTGGAGAAAACGAGCAGGTGAAAAAAGCCGTTAAGCATCTGACCGGCATTGTTGAAGAGGATGGCTGGCGCTGCGTTGCTTCATCTGATTTAGGGAAGTTTCATGGCCCTGGGCGAAGATCAGACCCCTGCCCGATTGCCAATGTATATGCCCTGAAGGCGCTTTCACTGGTTCCTGATTTTGTTGACAGCCCTGCGACGCGAACAGGGACAGAAATGCTTCTTCGCCATTGGGAGAATCGCTCAACGACGAAGATGTACATCTTCGGTATGGGGACGGATTTTCAGAAGATCAAATATCCCTATATCTGGTACGACATCCTGCACGTGGTTGAGGTACTCAGCCGCTTCCCGTTTGTGCATGAAGACCCTCGCTTTCTGCAGATGGTCGATGTCGTTACCCGGCAATGCGACGCGGAAGGGCGCTACACAGCCGGGTCGATGTATCAGGCGTGGAAAGGATGGTCGTTTGCCGATAAAAAACTGCCTTCGCCCTGACTGACCTTCCTTGTTCTGCGTATATTGAAAAGGATAGGGCAATTTGTTGTCGAATCATAGTTGACCCACGCCGGGTATTGATTTATTGCCAGCTATGCTTTAATCACCTTGTCAATCGGTATCGTAAGCGGTGATTGCTGCAGGCAGTACCTGGGTGACGGCGTGACCGGCGGCCGGCAACCCCACCAGAATAGCGCTGATGACTTCCTGCCGGGTCGCGCCGGCCTGTTTGGCTGTTTTTACGTGAAAAGGAATTCCGCCTTCCATGCGCAGGGCGGCGAGCACGGCCAGATAGGCCAGCTCTTCGGTTTTTTTATCCAGGGCGCTGGCTTGATCCAGTTTTTGCACGACCTCACCCCAGGCCTGGGCGTGCTGCGGCGCTTCTTTCATAAAGGTCTGAAATGCGTTGCTGACGGATGGTGTTTGATCGGACATTTTCTTTAACCCTTTTTGATATTAAGTGTGAAATTTGAGGATTTTGAAATAGACGATTGAGATGGAGAAAATCATCTTCCTCATCTCATTATTTTACATCGTAAAAGTATATGATCCGAAGTGAATGTGTCTATTTGTGTGGATTTGTTTTTCGATCGCCTTTCGGGTTGGCCTGTTTGTGGAAAGGTGTGCGTCAATAATAGGGTTACGAATGGAATGACGCGACTCAAGGAGATTTTTTATCGTATAGTAAGTATCTGCCGGTAATATAATGTAAAATCCATCGAACCATGCGTTCGTTTAATCCCGATCAGATTATCTTCAGAGAGGTTATTTATTATGGCGCTTCGCTCAATACTCGTTGACCAGATGAAATTACCCGCCAACGCGTTCAGAGATAAGATTATTGTGATCACTGGCGGGGGCAGGGGCATTGGCAGAGATGATCGTTCAAACGGGTGAAGAGTTTTATAAACTGCCCGTGTTTGTCAGGCCGATGGCGAGAAGTGGCTTCAAGAGCAAAGCCGGGCAAAGTTTATCCGACTGGCAGCGCAATCTTGCTGAATTGGTCGAGATGTTGGAGGCGATGCAGCGCAGCGGCGTGAAACCGGCTGGTGATATCGGGGTGTGGATAGGGCGTTTTGAAAAAATTGCCGGCTATTTCGAAGGCGCTCCGGCAGAGACGGCGCGTTTTACCCGCGATCCGGCGTTGTTGAAGCGGGTTGCGCAAATTGCCGCCGAACGGTCGGCGTTAATCCACGCTCTTGCGGACGAACTGAAGATGATTGTTAAAACAAACTGAGAGATCGGATTTTTAATCATCTTATCATCATTTTTTCATCTTCTATTAAGGTTCGTTTGTTATACTGAAAAAGATAAAGCAGTAAAGTTTAAAATATCGTATAAAAATTACGCCGAAAAAAATATGAACTCAACCGTTCCGCTGTTACTAAATCTGTCAGAAGTGTTATATACACTTTGCAATATTGCGCTTGTTATATTTGGGATCAACAGTCTGATCCTGAGTGTGATCTACGTGGTTAATCACAAATGGATCAGCGGACGAAAGACGCCGGCTCAACTTTCAGAATGGCCAATGGTGACCATTCAGTTGCCCATTTATAACGAGCGATATCTCGTCGACAAACTTCTGGCAACCATAACCCGCCTGGACTATCCCATCGATCGGCTGCAAATTCAGGTTTTGGATGATTCGACCGATTTCACCAGCGACCTTTTGCGCCGTCTGGTTAAACGTTACCAGAATAAGGGTTTCAATGTGCAGTATTTACATCGCGCCGATCGGACAGGTTATAAGGCCGGTAATCTGGCTTCAGGGCTGCCGCATGCGACCGGCGAGTTGATTGCCATCTTTGACGCTGATTTCAGGCCGGCGCGAGACTGGTTAAAAAAGGTTGTACCGTATTTCCAGGACCCCAAACTGGGGTTCGTGCAGACGCGCTGGACGCACCTTAATTTCCGTCACAACATCGTTTCCCTGATCGCCGGGACGGCGTTGAACGGACATTACATCGTTGAACAGAACGCTCGCGCCAGCGCCGGGCTGTTTTGCAGCTTTACCGGAACGGCCGGCATGTGGCGCAAAGCAGCGATTGAAGACGCCGGCGGCTGGCATTGGGATACCCTGACCGAAGATCTCGATCTCAGTTTCAGGGCGCAATTAAAGGGCTGGCGCGGCGACTATATTCCTAATGCAGTGGCCGGCGGTGAGCTTCCGGTGGATATGGACTCGTTTTTGATGCAGCAATTCCGCTGGATGAAAGGCGCCGCCCAGAACGCCCGCCTCTACTTACCGGAGGTCATTCGAGCCAGAATCCCGCTCGGCAAGAAGATCATGGCTTGCTTTCATCTTACAAACGCTTTTTCTTTTCCGATCATGCTGCTGCTGTTGTTTCTGATGCTGCCGATCAGTTTCTGGAACAACAATTTCCTGATGTACTTTTGGTGGACGGCAATCGGAACCTTTGGGCCATTCCTGCTCTTTGCCCTGGCGAAGACAGAATATCTGCCGCGTCTGATTGACCGGGTGAATATGATCCCTGTTCTTGTTCTGATTGGCGTTGGGCTGACGGTGAACTGCTCATTGGGCATTATATCGGGGGTGTTTAACCGGGGAGGTGAGTTTATTCGCACCAGCCGGATGGATCCGCGAGTTGGGGCCGAAAGCCGCGCTAAAAAGAATATCTTTCCGCGCCTGCTAATTTATGGGGAGGCGGCCATGGGCATTTATATGCTGGCAACGGTGCTGGTATTGCTTTCAGTGGATAAGATCAATCTCTCTCTGTGGGTCATTACCTGCACGCTTTCATTCTTTATGATGGTGGCGATCAGTATTTACCAGCAAGCTACACGCCGGGCCGACAGGCGGGTTGTTGTACGGCGGCAGTCTGCCAATGTATGAGGGGCTGAAAGAGAATTTTTACTCATTGTCATCATCGTTTATATAGACCGGCTGAGGGCTTCCACCAGCCGGTCTATTTGATTGGCGGTATGCGTGGCAAAGATAGCGATGCGCAGGGCGCCGCCGGCGGGCGCGCTGCTGTAGGAACGGATATACTCCACGGCAATGCCCTGTTTGAATAAGTTTGATTTTATCTTCACCAGGTTGACGCCGTCGCGCATGCCCAGGCAAATAATGGGAACAGGGGTATCTTCGATGTCCCAGCCCAGGGCGCGCAAACCGGCGCGGGCGCGGGAAATGTTATCCCGCAACTGCCGGCGCAGGACGGGCGTGGCGCGGGCGATCGCCAGCGCTTTCGCAGAGGCAGCGGCTACGACCAGCGGCGGCGGGCTGGCCCCGGCGCAGATGCGCGAGTTTTGCTCGATTGAATCGACCCAATTTGCCTTGCCGTAAATCAGGCCGCCGTAACCGCCCAGCGCTTTGGCGAGTGTGGCCGGGGAGCGGCAGGTTTCATCTTGAATCCCGAAATACTCCATGACGCCGCGCCCATTTTCTCCCAAGACGCCCACGCTATGGGCGTCATCGATATACATGATTCCGTGATAGGATTTCACCAGGGGCAGATAATCAGGAAGGGGGGCGATTTCACCGGAGACTGGGAAGACGCCGTCGCTCAGAACGAGGGGGCGCTGGTGAGGGCGCAGTTCGCTGCGCAGGCATGCGGCAAGATGTTCCACCTGGCAGTGGTGAAACGGGGTGATCGGTTTGTTCGTCGCCTGGGCGGCATCCCACAGGCTGTAGTGCGCCGAGGCGTCGATGAAGATGTGGTCGAACAGACTCCCGGTCGCCTGGGTGAGGATGGCGCACCCCAGGTAGCCGGTTGGGAAATAGATCACTTTTTCGGCGGCAAAATAGGCGCAGGCTTCGCGCTCCAGTTCGGCGTAAATGGAATGTTCGCCGTAGCCGCCGCGTGAAGTCGCTGTGGTTAGCCCATAGCGCTCGACTGCCTGCCGGGCAGCCTGCACGACGGCGGGGTGACTTTGCAGGCCGAGATAACCTGTCCCGGCGAAGTAATCATATTCGCGGCCGTTGAAGACAGTTCGCGCTCCGACCGGACTTTCCATTTGCATCGTCATCCGATTATTATAACCCGGCCGGGCATCCGTTTCAGAAAAATTACCGGTTCTGGTCGGTGTACTTCCACCAGAGGTGTGTTCCGATCATGCCGGCCAGCCCGGTGAAGACGACAATCCAATAACTGACCAGGGGTAGAGGGCTTTTTCCCTGAGAATACAAACCGGGGATGCCCCAGGGGAAAAGTTCACCCCAGCCGATAATGGCTGTCAGGTTTGCCGCGATCAGGGCAAGAACGGCGCATCCCAGGGGCAGCAGGTAACCCCGTCCGGCGCTGGCGAAAAAGGCGAAGGGCGTGATGACGATGATCTCCAGAATGGCGGTGATGATCAGAATGACGCTGCCGTGTAGAATGATGCTGGATGAACCATTCGGGAGATTGATGAGCGCGCCGGTGATGAGGCCTGCCAGAAGTATTTCCAGCGCCAGGCCAATTGACCAGATGGCCGCAACGATGAATTTTGCCAGGAGGATGCTCGATCGCGAAACAGGGACGGCCAGCAGATCCTTCAGGGTATGATCGACAAATTCACGGCCAAATACCCAACTGATGGTAATGACGAATAGAAAGAAACCGCCGGCGGCAATGATCTGGCCTGATAAACTCAGGTAACTGACCCAATCAGTTGCCGAATAAGCGAGCAGGTTGGCCTTGGCGCTGATCAGGCCGAGCTTTTGAGCGATTGCCGGATTCCTGGCGATGAAGATCAGCAGGGCAATACCCAGCGGCATGAACAGAGCGCCCAGCGCAGTCCACAGAGGCATTCTGGAACGGATTGCTTTACGTGTTTCGATCCAGATCAGATTTGAAAGGTCATTCATTCTTTGTTTCTCCGTTCATTCCGACCAGTCTGAGGAAGTATTGTTCCAGGTCTTCCTCTTCGATGATGAGTTGGGTGGGCGGCGCGCCGGCCTGAACGAGCAGGGAAGCGATCTGATCTGAATAATCGATTGAAGGTGGGTCGATCAATTCGATGAAACCATTCTCGCTGGCGCCGGCTAGCCGCCCGGCGGCGGCCAGCGCTGCTCGCGCCTTCTCGGGGTCACGCGTTTGGATGAGAAGCCGCCGCCGGCGGTTGCGCTCCAACTCGTCGATGTTCAATTCCTGAAGCAGACGACCCTGATGGATGATGCCGATGCGCTGAGCGAGGCGCGAGACTTCGGCTAGGATGTGACTCGACATGAATACCGTAACGCCCTGCTGGCGGGTCAGTTCGAGCAGCAGTTGGCGAATTTCAACGATCCCGGCCGGGTCCAGCCCGTTGGCCGGTTCGTCCAGGATTAACAGCCGTGGATTATGTAATAAAGCCTTAGCGATTCCCAGGCGCTGCGCGTTGCCTTGTGAGAGCGTACCTGCCCGGCGGTTGGCGTAAGCGCTCAGGTTCAGGCGTTCGATTACCTGATCAACGGTCTTCGGCGGCGCGCCGGGGTGCAGCCGGCGGGCAACTTCAAGGTTCTCTAACACGGTCAATTCAGGGTAGGCATAGGGGATTTCCACCAGGTAGCCGACCGACTCCCAGGGTTTAC
Organism: uncultured Anaerolineaceae bacterium; assembly: GCA_964503685.1. Taxonomy (GTDB): domain Bacteria; phylum Chloroflexota; class Anaerolineae; order Anaerolineales; family Anaerolineaceae; genus CAZDAW01. The sequence goes on from CAZDAW010000028.1 coordinate 6,435, forward strand.
GGCTGCCGAGCCTGACCCGGGTTTGCAGGACGGTTACGGTTCCACCGGTCGGCCTGATCATGCCGAGCAGCATGCGAATGGTGGTCGTTTTCCCGGCGCCGTTGAGGCCGAGGAAAGCGTAAATTTCCCCTTCCATCACTTGCAGCGAAAGCTGTTCGACGGCTTTGACGTCCCCGTAATACTTTCGAAGATTGTTTGTTTCGATAACCAGATTCATTTTTATTAACAATCTTTCTTTATGTCTGATGCAGAATTGTCTGATGGTTGGAGCTGAGGTTCGATTTCGCCCAGGCAAAAAGCGGCGATCAGTTCCAGAAGTAAATCCATATTGCCGTTGAAGTTATTCCGGCTTAACGTGTCGTCATGCAGAATATTCAGAACGAGCGGGTATAGAAGTCCGACAATCTGTTCGGGCTGGACTCGAATGGGTATGCCCGCTTTCTGACAGCGAGCGACTAGCTCATGGATGAAAATTTGATCGTTAGTCAGATGCTCCTGAAGTTTTTTGGCAGGGATTCGGCGAAAGAGCAAATCGTAATCGCTTCCGCTGAAAATATGTAAAATGGGGAGCGCCTGAAAAAGCGTAATCGCCTTCTTGAAAACGGCAAACAGGCGAGCGCGCGGGGTGGCACCGGGCAGATCGATGGCGGCCAGAATTTCCCGGCGGACGCGCTTTTCGGCCTCTTCGACGACATCCATGAAGAGGGCTTCTTTGGATTCATAAAAGCTGTAAAATGCGCCTTTCGAGATGCCAACAGCGCGAGCAATTTCTTCGATATTCGTTTTCTTAAGCCCGTAGGCGGAAAACATTTTATAGCCCTGCTCCAGCAGCCTGGTATGGATCAGCTCTTTTTCTTGTTCGGAAAACCATTTTGGCATAAGTGAACCCTGTATTCCAATGACTAAATAATTTATTCGGTCATTGAGAATTATACAGTAAATTTATAATTACTTCAAGGGTAACTTTTATGGCTAGTGGCTGGGAAGTATTTTTTATATTGAATTGTCGCCGGCAACCCGGATTAATTAATGCGGATGCACGCTGATATGCTTACATGTATTTTGTTTTGTATCTGCGTTAATCTGCGCTTTCGTATTCTGTTCTTGAACGATTTGCGGGTAGCGTTCCGGGTTATTCTATAAAACTATTTGCCGGGTAATTTCTCGACAAAAATCGAGCGGGCGGCGGTAAAGCCCAGGGCGATATTCCGTTCTCCGGCGGCAAGGTTTATGGTTTCATTGAACGCCAGGATTTCACCGACCTCGATTTGCGCGCCTGGCACAATACCGTTCGTTTCCAGATATTGCAGCAATTCGGGATTTTCTTCGGCGATTTCGTGAATGCGGCGGATAACGACCTTTTCGCCGGCGGCGATTTGAATCAGGGGGATCCATCCAGCGGCGATGTGTTCGTAGCCGGGCAGGGGATTTCCGTGCGGGCAGGTCTGCGGGCTGTCCAGGTTCTGATCCATCTGCTTTTCGATGTTTTCGGAGATGGTATGCTCGATCTGGTGAGCTTCGGAGTGGGTGTCTGACCAGGGTACCTTGAGCATGCGCAGCAGCATCCATTCGGTCAGCATGTGGCGGCGCATCACCGAACGCGCCAGTTCCTGTCCCTGTTCGGTCAGGCGGTAGCCCTGGGCATTATCCAGATACACCAGGCCGTCGCGCCCCATGCGTTTGAGGGTATTGGTTACAGTCGGCGGGCTGACGCCTAATAATTCGGCAAGCCGCGCCCCAACAACCGCCTCGCCGTCGCGCTGCAAAACAAACAGAAAACCAAGGTAATCCTCGATGGTTGCGCTGGCTCTTTCGCTCATTATCTGTTTCCACTTTCGTTGTAACCCAATCATAATCTATATTGACAAAAATGACTTAAGTATTTATACTAATTGACGATGTTAGTATATGCTAATATAAATAATTATTAATTAATAACCACTATTATACACCATACCTTTCAAGCGTCAAGGAACTTTCTATGAATTCTCAATCACCAACAACGACTCTAGCTGATATCTCTATGGGGGAAAGAGTGATTTTTATAGGGAACAGCCGGCGCAGGATGATAACCAACCGTTTGATTTCGCTGGGATTCACGCCGGGCGTCGAAATTCAGGTGCTGCAGAATAACGGTCATGGCCCGCTGGTTGTCAACGTGCGCGACACCCGGGTAGCGCTTGGGCGGGGGGAAGCGCACGACATTTTCGTTGAACGGAGAAACAAATGACAGCCCAACAAACTCTCACCGATTTTCCTGTAAAGAATGTTGTTGCCGAAAGAACCTGTATGATTGCCCTGGCCGGGCAGCCGAATATGGGGAAATCGACATTATTCAATTTATTAACAGGGCTGAACCAGCACGTCGGCAACTGGCCGGGCAAAACCGTGGAGCGTAAGGAAGGCCGCTTCCATTACCTGGGACGGGAAATTAACCTGGTCGATTTGCCGGGAACTTACAGCCTGACTGCCAGCTCGCCGGAAGAGATCATTACCCGCGAGTTCATTTTGCAGGAGCGACCGGATATCGTTGTCGCTGTGGTAAGCGCGGCGAATCTGGAACGTAGCCTGTACCTCGTTTCCGAGCTGATTTCGTTGCCGGCGCCCCTGATCGTTGCCTTGAATATGATGGATGTGGCCAGGCAGGAGGGTATTCAGGTTGAACCCAAAGTGCTTGAAGCTGCTCTGGGCGTGCCGGTCATCCCGACCACGGCAACGCGGGCGGACGGCGTACACGAATTGCTGGCGGCCATCGAACGGGTATTGACCGGGCAGTACGATCTTGCGCCGCGTAAACCCGAAATTCACGCCGGCCATCGCCAGACATACGAGGAAATCTACAATGCGATCAAGGATTTCGTTCCGGCGCCGTATCCGGTCGATTGGGTGACGCTCAAACTGCTGGAAGGCGACAGCGACATCAATCAACGAATGGAAGCTGCGCTACCCATTGAACGCTGGGAGACGGTGCAGGCCATCCTCAAGGCGCACGACGACGCTCTGCTGGCAATCGCTTCCGGGCGTTATGAATGGATCGAGCGTATGGTGCGGGCGGCAGTTCACCGGCCGCGTTTGGGTCAGATCAGTCTGACCGACCGGTTGGACCGTTGGGCAACGCATCCTTTTTGGGGGCTGATTATCCTGGCGGTGATTCTGGGTCTGGTTTTTTGGCTGACGTTTACGATCGGAAGCCCGCTTCAGGGATTGATGGACGAACAGATCGTTATTCCTCTGGGCAATTGGGCGGCGGCCGCTCTGAGCAGCGCACCGGCCTGGTTGAGCGGCCTGGTGGTGGACGGCATCATCGGTGGGGTGGGTTCGGTGCTGACCTTTTTACCTATCCTGGCGATCTTCTTTGCCGCTTTCGGTTTACTCGAAGACGTTGGTTATATGGCGCGGGCGGCCTATGTAATGGATAACCTGATGCATCTGATGGGACTGCACGGTAAGTCGTTCCTGCCCCTCTTTTTGGGTTTTGGCTGCAATGTGCCAGCGGTGATGGGGGCGCGCATCATCGAATCATGGCCGGCGCGGCTGTTGACTATTCTGGTGGCTCCGCTGGTTCCCTGCACGGCGCGTATGGCGGTGGTCGCTTTTCTGGCCCCGGCTTTCTTCGGCGAACAGGCGATGTTTGTTTCCTGGGGATTGATCTTACTTTCGCTGGTGTTACTGGTCGCCGGCGGGGCGCTGTTGAACCGGGTGTTGTTTAAGAATCAGCGTTCGGCTTTCATCATGGAGATGCCTCTCTATCACATTCCCAACTGGCGCACGATCGGTCTGCTGGTCTGGCAGCGCTCGCTCTCCTTTGTCAAGAAGGCGACGACGATCATCCTGGCGATTTCCATTGTGGTCTGGGCGTTTTCGATGTTGCCCGACGGGAATTTGCAAACGAGTTATCTGGCGCGTCTGGGGCAACTGGTCGAACCAGTCGGACGCTGGATGGGACTGGACTGGCGGCTCACAGTCGCCCTGCTGACCAGTTTTTTGGCGAAGGAAAATTCAGTTGCCACCCTGGGCGTTTTATACGGGAGCGGCGAGGATAGCGGCCTGGCCTCGATTCTGGCGGCGACGTATTCGCCGGCGACGGCGCTGGCCTTCCTGACTGTTTCAATCCTGTTCATCCCCTGCGCGGCGACGGTGGCCGTCATCCGCCAGGAGACCGGTTCGTGGCGCTGGACGCTGCTCAACGTAGCCTTTATGCTGGCGTTGTCGGTCGGGGCGGCGATTGCCGTTTATCACCTGGCAGCTTTATTTGGATTGTAAAATGCTGGAACAACTGCTCGCCGAAATTCGTAAGGGTGGGACGCTAACGCCCCAGATTCTGGCGCTGCGCCTGGGTATGCGCGTTGAGATGGTGCAGGCGATGCTCGATAGATTGGCGCAGATGGGTTTGGTGAAGGTGTATGAAGCGCCGTGCGTTACCTGCGAGGGCTGCGCCCTTAAAGCGGGCTGCTCGGCGGGCAGTTCAAAACCCGTGGTGTGGACGGTCGCATCTTGATTGATTGGCGCAATCCACCATTTCGCCGATGAAGTGATCTAATCATTCACTTAAAAACAATGCAGCTTGCCCTACATCTCTTGATTATCTAATCCGCGCAATCTATGAAATCCGTGTGCAATTATTGATGCTACAGGTCATTCGCCGGCGAAGTGACAGGCGGTGAGGTGACCTGTTCCGCTGGCGACCAGCTCCGGTTCCCTGGTCGAGCAAATTTCGGGGCAGCCGAGTTGCTGGTATTTCCAGCAGCGCGGGTGAAAACGGCAGCCAGGGGGGATGTTCAACGGAGAGGGCGTCTCGCCTTTGAGGATGATCTGGCCGCTGCGCTCCTGCGGTTCAGGGATGGGAATGACGGAAACCAGCGCCTGCGTATAAGGGTGGCGGGCGGCGTGGATGATCTCCTGAGCCGGGCCAATCTCGACTATCTTGCCCAGGTAAAGCGCCATGATGCGATCGGCGATCATCCAGGCCAGCGAGAGGTCGTGGGTGATGAACAGGTAGGTGAGGCGGTTCTTCTCCCGTAAATCCAACATCAGACGGATGATCTCGGCGCGGATGGAGACATCGAGCATGGAAACCGGCTCGTCGGCGACGATGAACTCCGGCTCCAGCACCATCGCCGAGGCGATGACCACGCGCTGGCGCTGCCCGCCGGATAGAAGGTGGGGGTAACATCTGGCGATTTCAGCGGGCGGGTACAGGCCGGCCGATTCGAGGGAAGCGTAGACGCGTTTTTGCAGGTCTTCCTTTGAGCTGGCGCGGCGGTGGATCAGCAACGGTTCGGCAATCGTGTCGAAGATCGACTGGCGCGGGTCAAGCGACTCGTAGGGGTCCTGGTAGATCAACTGGAATTTTTGGCGCAGGTTACGCAGCGCCGCGCCCTGAACTTTCAATAGATCCTGCTGGCGGTATAAGATTGACCCCCCGCTGGCGTCAATCAGGCGGATGAGCGTCTTGCCAATGGTCGTCTTGCCGCAGCCCGATTCGCCCACCACGGCCAGCACTTCGCCCTGGTGGATGTCGAAAGAAACGCCGTCCACGGCGCGGGCGAAGGCCGGGGCTTTATTCCCTGCCAGCAGGCTGCGCCGGCAGGGGAAATGAACTTTGAGGTCGCGAATTTTCAGCAGGGGTTCGTTCATGCGGCGTCGCCTCCGGCGCGAAAGCAGGCCACGCGGTGATCGGGGCTGGCTTGCAGAACATGCGGCTCCGCCTCTTGGCAGCGCTCCATGCGTTGCGCGCAGCGTTCGTAAAAACTGCATCCGGGCGGCAAATGCACCAGGCTTGGCGGGTTGCCGGGGATACCGGCAACGATTTGACGTTCTTTGTGAATGTTGGGGAAAGAACTTAGCAAAGCCTGGGTGTAAGGATGAAGGGGTTGGTGAAAGATCGCCTCTACGGAGCCTTCCTCCACCAGTCGGCCGGCGTACATGATTGCTACCCGGTTACAGGTTTCGGCGATCACCGAAAGGTCGTGGGAGATCAGAATCATCGCCAGGTTGAGTTGGGTGCATAATTGTTTGATCAGGTTGAGAATTTGCGCCTGAATCATCACATCCAGGGCGGTGATGGGTTCGTCAGCGATCATCAGGCGGGGGCTGCAGGCAAGCGCCATGGCGATCATCACCCGCTGACGCATGCCGCCGGAAAATTCGTGCGGGTAACCGGAATAACGGCTGCCGGGGATGCCGACCATCTCAAGTAATTCCATCGCTCTGCGGCGGCCTTCGGCGGGCGAGGTCTGCGGTTCGTGGTGCAGAATGGCTTCGAGGATTTGCGAGCCGGCGGTCTTGACCGGGTTGAGAGCGTTCATTGCGCCTTGAAAGACGACTGAAATCTGCCGCCAGCGGATGCTTTCCATTTCCTTGTCGGTTTTGGCGATCAAGTCTTCCCCGTCAAAGAAGATTTTTCCGCTGGTAATAGCTGCATTGCGCGGCAGCAGGCGCGGGATGGACAGGGCGGTGGTGGTTTTTCCGCAGCCCGATTCGCCGGCCAGGCCGAGCAATCCGCCTGATTCCAGGGAGAGGCTGACGCCTCTCACGGCGCGCACCAGTCCCGCCTGGCTGTTGAAGGTGATGGATAGGTCGTTGATTTCCAGCATGTTCATCAATAATCCCTCAGGCGTGGGTTGAGGATGCGATCCAGGGTGTGTCCGGTCAGGGTGAAGGCCAGGACGATGGCCACGATGCCGAAGCCTGGGGGAATCAGATACCACCAGGCGCCGCGTCCGGCGGCCCCGGCTTCGAAGGCGTAGTGGAGCATGGTGCCCCACGAGACGCGCACCGGGTCGCCCAGACCGAGGAAGGCCAGGGTGGCTTCGGAGAGGATAGAGCCGGCGATGACCAGGACGGTATTGGCGAAGATCAGGGGGACGACGTTGGGCAAAATGTGAACGAGGATAATGCGCAGGTCGCTGGCGCCGAAGGAACGGACGCGTTCGACGAACTGTCGCTCGCGCAGGCTGAGCACCTGTGAGCGGGTGATGCGGGCGGTGGAAGGCCAACTGGTCAGGCCGATGACCAGGATAATGATGGCAAAACTCTGCCCGAACATGACGGCCAGAACGATGACCAGGGGCAGCGTGGGTAAAACGAGGAAGAAATCGGTGATGCGCATCAACAGGTTGCCCCAAAAACCCTGGTAATATCCGGCAATCAGGCCGACGATGGCGCCGATGATGATCGATATGGCAGTAGCCAGCAAGCCGATCAGTAATGAAACGCGCGCCCCAGATAACGTGGCCCTGAAGATATCCCGCCCCAGTTCGTCGGTGCCCAGCCAGTGTGCGCTGCTGGGCGGGTTGAGCACCCCGGCTGCGCTGTCGGCAACCGCTTTTGCATCGAAGGGAAAGGCCAGGGGGCCGAAGATGGTGATGATCAGGATGAAGGCAAGTAAGATGATCCCCATTTTGCCTAACGGGTCTGACCACATTAACTGCCAGGTCTGGTTCTTCGGCGAGGGTTGTGAAGGTAAATTTGCCTCGCTCATGCTTCTTTAACCCTTGGATCGATCAGCAGATAAACGATATCGGAGAAGAAATTCGCCAGGATGACGACGGCGGCGGAAAGCAGGAAACTCGCTTCCAGAAGGGGATAATCGCGGCGCAGCACGGCGTCGTACATCAGGCGCCCCATCCCCGGCCAGGAAAAGACTGTCTCGACCTGGATTGCCCCGCCGACGATCAGGCTGACGTACAGCGCGGTGGTGGTGATGATGGGCAGCATGGCGTTGGGAAGTCCGTGCTGCCAGAGGATGCGGCGGAAGGGCAGCCCCTTCGCTTTGGCGGTGAGAATGTAATCTTCGGTCAGCACATCGACGAGCGAGCTGCGGGTGATGAGCATGAACTGGCCCATATCGACAATCGCCAGGGTGATGGTGGGCAGGATGATGTGCCGGGCGGTATCCCAGAACTGCTCAAAGAAAGCGCCAGGGCTCAAGCCGGGCGAGACCATCCCGGAGACAGGGAAGGCGTTGAGGTAAACGCCGAGGATGATGACCAGGATGAGGCCGGTCCAGAAGGTTGGCAGGCTCCAGAACACCAGCGAAGTGATAACCAGAGCGCCGTCAATGCGCGTGCCGCGTTTGGCGGCGGCGATCATGCCGGCTGAAACGCCGACGACCACCACGATCACCGTCGCCGCGCCCAGCAGGATCAGGGTGTTGGTGATGCGCTCCTGAAGGATTTCGGCGACCGGACGGCGGTAGGTGAACGAGATGCCCAGTTCGCCATTGCATAGATTTCTCAAGAAGTAGAGATACTGCACGCTGAGGGGCTGGTCGAGGCCAAAGGTCTGGCGCAGGCGGGCGATTGCCTCAGGCGATAGACGGCCCGCCCGCGCAAGCAAACGAATGGGGTCTCCGGGCAGGACGCGGAACAATAGAAAGTTGAAGGTTGCCACTGCCAGGAGGGTGATGAGAACCTGCCCTGTCTTTTTTAGAATGACTTCCAGACGAAGCATGAGGTTTTATCTCAGGGTTTTTAGATCGCGTTTATTGGGTAACGGGCGCCACTTTCATGTAGTTTTCACGGGTGACGTTGTAGATGAGGCCGCCGGGGATTTCCTTCCACCCCTGCCAGGTGGATGTGTTGTAGGCTTGCAGTTTATCCTGGTACCACATCACGATATAGGCGGCGTCTTCGTAGAACATCGTTTGCATCTGATCAACGATTTCCTTGCGGGCTTTAACGTCAATCAGTTGAGCCTGCTGATCGTAGAGTTCATCGTAGGTTTCGTTGCAGTAGAAGACGTCGTTGTTGCCGCCGATTTGACTGCACAGGGGGACGCCCAGCATGTAGTTGGGATCAGGAATAGAGGAATCCCATCCCCAGACAAAGATGTCCCAATCCTGTTCATCGACGTTATAGACGGTGTTGCCCAGGGTGTTTTCATCAAGGGTTTGCAGGTCGAGTTTGACGCCGACTTTTTCGGCGGCGTCTTTGAAGAGCTGGGCGGCGCGCACGTCAACCGAGGTCGTCTGGATGGCAATGAGGCGGAATTCCAGCGGCTCGCCCCTGTCGTTCTCCCGGACGCCGTCGCCGTCGTTGTCTTTATAACCGGCTTCATCGAGCATCTGAGCGGCTTTTTCAGGATTGGCGTTCATCTGTTTTTCGGCTGGAATTGGCAGATACCAGTCCTGGATGCCGATCGGGATGATCGAATCGCCGGGGCGACCGTGCCCGGCCAGGGCAAGTTCAACGAGCTGATTGCGGTCGAGAGCGTAACTCAATGCCTGGCGCACGACCCTGTCGCGCAGGATTGGGTTGCCCTTGGATATCTCGTCATTAGAGACGTTAAAACCAAGGTGATGAAAAGAATACGAGGGAAGCGAAACCGCCTTTATATTTTCGGCGGATTTGATGCCGTCCCAGATAGTAGGCGGCACTTCGGTGACGATATCAATATCGCCGCTCTTGAGTGCCTGCGCCATTACGTCCTCGTTTCCGTAAAGGACGAAGGTGATCTTGCTGGCTTTGGGCGCCTCGCCCCAGAAGTCCGGGTTGCGTTCCAGAACGATATTGCTGCCGCTCTGCCATTCGGCCAGTTTGAAAGGCCCCGATCCGATCGGTTTTTCGTTGTTGAACTTTTCAATATCTTCGACGCTCATGGTTTCCCAGATATGCTTGGGAAGAATGGGAATCGAAAGGCCAGGATTGTAAGCCTGGGGTATATCGAAGGTAAGCGTCACGGTGGCAGGGTCAGGCGCTTCAATCGAGGTCATCTGGAGTAAATATTGTGCATATTCGCTCAATTCGCTGTCTTTGATTAATTGGTAGGTATATACCACATCATCAGCCGTTAATGGTTTACCATCGTGCCATTTAACGTTATTGCGGAGTTTAAAAGTCAGGGTTTTGCCATCTTCCGAGTAGTTATATTCTTTGGCTAATCCAGGTTGGGTTTTCAGGTCCAGGTCATAGACCAGCAGTTTGTCGTACACAAGGCTGATAATTTCGTTGGCCTCGGTGCTGTAGGTGGTCAGCGGGTTCATCGTATCCGGTTCAGACGCCCACCCGACTCGCAGGATCGGTTCAGCGGCTGGCCTGGAGCCGCCGCAGGCGCTTATTATGAACGCCAATATCATGATCAAACTTGCAATTCTAAACCTTCTAATCATTGGACAACCCTCCTTTAGATGCTAGAAAAAAACAGGTCGAATAATGAGCCGGGAAAAAGTGATAACGTTCTCACATTGATTTTATCACTGATCTGCGCTGGGTCAAGGATTTAACGCTTTCTTGACAGAGATTGCTTATCCCTCTATACTCAGATTCATGCAATACCACGTTTTGGTCATCGAAGATGATCCGGCAGTCGGGCAGTCGCTTTGTGATGGGCTGGAACAGAACGGCTTTCAGGCTTCCTGGAAGATGAATGGAAAAGAGGGGGTGGATTTTGCGATCAAACACAACCCGCATCTTATCCTGCTGGATGTCCGCCTGCCTGACGGCTCAGGGTTCGATTTTTGCCGCCAACTGCGCCAGCGCGGCGTTTGCCAGCCGTTGATTATGTTGACTGTTCAACGCGATGAGGTGGATAAGATTCTGGGATTGGAAATGGGGGCGGATGATTACGTGACCAAGCCTTTCAGCCTGCGCGAATTGACGTCGCGCATCCGGGCGCAAATCCGTCGGGCTTACGGTGAATTCTCAAATACTGAGACAGACTTATTATATATTGCCGACCTGGCAATCGACCAGGCCCGCGGGCGGGTTGCCCGCGGCGAGCAGGTCCTCGCCCTGACGCCGGTCGAGTTCCGCCTGCTGGTTTATCTGGCGCGTCATCGTGGTCAGGCGGTCAGCCGGGGGCAGATTGTTGAAGCGGTGTGGAGTCATTCCCCCGATCCAGACAGTGAGCGGGCGGTCAATGTTCATATCCGGCGTTTGCGTGAAAAAATTGAAATAGACCCTGAACATCCGAGCCTGATTTTAACTGTGCCCGGCATTGGCTATCGCCTGGTTCCCTGATTAAGAAATTGTAACCTGATAGAAATCTGCCTGTAATCTCCTCAATTTATACTGAGAAAAACTGGATTGAGGAGATACTATGCAGCATTGGAAAATAGCAGTTCTGGTTGTTCTGGCTGTGGGTTTAATAGCCACAGCCGGTTATCTGGGATTTAAATCGAGTTTACCAAAGAGGGAAGTCGAAACGCCGAAAACGGTTGCGGTCAGCCGCGGCGATGTGCGCCAGGCAGTCAGCGCTCCGGGGCAGTTGGTGGGGATGCGCCAGGAGAAGCTGCGCATGGGGGTGGAAGGCCGGCTCGCTTCGGTCAACATCCGGGCGGGGGATTCGGTCAAAAAAGGAACATTGCTGGCATCTTTGAGCGGGCGCGAGAAGTTCGCTGCTGCTGAAACAGCCAGCCGTCTGGAAGCGCTGAAGGCGCAAAAGGAACTGGAAGAATTGATTGCCAATGCGCCCAAGGTGACTGCCGACGCCCAGGTGGCATTGATTGAGGCAGAGAAAAAATACGACGAAGCGAAAAAGTACCGCGAATCGCTTGATTATCCGCGCGGCTCGCCGGAAAGGATTCAGACCGCCCAGGATGATTATGACCTGGCGCAGGAAATGTTGGACAAGGCGGAAGAGGAATACGAACCCGTTAAATATAAGACATTTGATGACCCCGAACGCGTGATGGCTTACAACATGTTGCAAAGCGCCCGCGCTCAGCGCGATGAAGCCTTACGATCTTTGCAGTGGTTCACAGGCAAGCCTGATAAATTCGAAGTTGCCAAACGCGACGCCGAACTAGCGCTGGCGAAAGCGGCTTACGAAAAAGCGAAGCGCGAATGGGATAAGATCAAAGACGGAATCGACCAGACGGAATTAGACATCGCCAAAGCCAAAGTGGCCGATCTGGAAGCCAAACACCAGGAAGCAAAAGTAGCCCTGGAGCATGTCGATCTGCGCGCTCCGTATGATGGGGTGGTTCTGGAAGTCAAAGTTGTTCCCGGCGATCAGGTGGATGCAGAAAGCGTCGTGGCTGTTCTGTCGGCGCCGAAAGCCCTGGAAGCCCTGGTGACGGTGGTCGAAGAGGATTATGGGTTGATCAGGGTTGGACAGTCCGTCGAAGTCTTTGCCGATGCTCAGCCGGGTGCAGCGATTACCGGCAAGGTCTCGCGGATTGTTCCTCAGCGGATCGAAGGTGACCGCCCGTTATATCCCGTTTACATCACCCTGAACAAACTGCCCGATGACCTTGCGGCGGGAATGAGCATTGACACGTCGATCGCCATTGAGTCGCGCCAGAATGTCTTGATGTTGCCCAAGGCGCTGGTCAGGGCGCGCAGCGACGGAAGCGCCCAGGTTGAGGTGTGGGATGGCGCTAATAGGGTGAAACGGGAAATCAAAATCGGCCTGATCGGCGACCAGAACGTCGAGATTCTGGAAGGGCTTGCAGAAGGGGAACTGGTGGTGGCGCAATGAGCCGGTTGATCGAAACACAGAAGCTTGAACGGATTTATACGATGGGCGAGAGTGAAGTGCGGGCGCTGGACGGAGTGAATTTATCCATTGAAGCCGGCGAGTTTGTGGCGCTGATGGGCCCATCGGGAAGCGGTAAATCCACCCTCATGCACATTTTGGGCTGCCTCGACCGGCCAACCGCTGGCAGATATTTGCTGGAAGGCGAGGAGGTCAGCCGGCATTCGGATGACGAACTGGCCCGCCTGCGCAACAGGCGGATCGGCTTTGTTTTTCAGAACTTCAATCTTTTACCGCGGGCAAATGCGTTGGAAAACGTCGGCCTGCCGCTGCTGTATGACGGCGACGCTGCCGACTGGCGGGAGAAATCCGCCAGAGCGCTGGAGAGAGTCGGCATGGGGCATCGTTGTGAACACCGCCCGATGCAGTTGTCGGGCGGCGAATGCCAGCGGATCGCAATTGCCCGCGCTCTGGTTAAGAACCCCACCCTCATTCTGGCAGACGAGCCGACCGGCAACCTGGACAGCGCCCGCAGCAGGGAGATCATGGGCTTGCTGGTCGAACTGGTGAAGGAGGGGCGCACGATCCTGATGGTGACGCACGATGCAGCGGTGGCCGAATACGCCGACCGGCGCATCCTGTTTCGCGACGGCAGAATCATGCAGGAGGAAGGAAGGGGATGATGTCGATTACCCATTTATTGTGGACGGCATGGCGTGGGGCGACGGCCAATAAATTACGGGCGGCGTTGACTGCCCTGGGCGTCATGATCGGGGTGGCTTCGGTGATCATTACCCTGGCGCTGGGCAACGGGGCGCGAGCGGCGGTGGAAGCCAGTTTTCGTTTTCTGGGGTCAGATCAGATTCAGATGTCAACCAAAATGGATTTTACACAAGGGGAGTTCAAAGAAGTTGGCAAGCAATTAACCTACGCTGAAGTCCTTCAATTGCCGGCTGCGGCGCCGCTGATCGACCGGGTCGATATTTCTGTCGGCCGGCAGGTTAAAGTGCGCCACGAAAGGAATGTGGTTGACGTTAACCTGGCCGGCGTGACAGCCGAGATGTTTGATAGTATCACCTCTGAAAATCAGGTGCAGCCGGTTAACTGGCCGGAAGGAAAGCCGTTGACGGCGGCGTCGTTCATCAGCCAGGGGCGGTTTTTTCTTTCCCCTGAAGTGCTTCAGGATGCTTCGGTCTGTGTATTGGGATACCAGACGGCGATCGATCTTTTTCCAGGCAAGGATCCGCTGGGACAGACGGTGTGGATTAACCGCAAGCCTTATACCGTGATTGGCGTCGGCGCTGAACTGGAGATGGTCGATCCCGCCGAGCGTAAATACAACAAGCCCAATGAAGGGATCTACGTACCGGTTGGCGCAGCAATCAGAGATTTATATGAAGAACCACCTTCTGTCCACGCGATTGCCCACGTCAGCGATCCCCGGCAGATGAAAAAAGCCAAAGAACAAATTGCCGCCTTCCTGCGCGAAAAGCACGCCATTATGCCTGATGAAGAGGGGAAATATGTGGATGATTTTGAACTGACCACCAAGCAGGATTTGTTGGGGGCGCAGCAGGAGGCGGCGCGGACCTTTTCGATTCTGCTGACGGCGATGGCAATCGTCTCTCTGACCGTAGGCGGCATTGGGATCATGAACGTGATGCTGGTGAGTGTGACCGAGCGGACGCGCGAGATCGGGGTGCGGTTGGCGGTCGGGGCGCGCGCCAGGGATATTGTTTACCAGTTTCTTCTCGAGGCGGTTTTGATCTCGGCGGCCAGCGGCATAGGCGGTGTGGCAGTGGGCGTATTGAGCATCCCACTGGCGGCAATATTGAATAACGGCGTGGCGCTGCTTGCCCCGGCGAGCATTCCCCTGGCTTTAAGCGTGGCTGTCGTCACCGGCATTGCCTTTGGCATCTACCCGGCATTGCGCGCCTCGCGTTTGAACCCGATCGAAGCATTACGATACGAATAAAATTTTTGGAGGATTAACAAATGGAAACATTACCGAACGAAAACAATGAAGTGGAAGTCCCAGTGGTTGATGGGAGCGAAAACAATGCGCCGGCTGAAATCTCCGGCGCGCCAGTCCGAAAGGCCGGCAGCATGAAGAAGTGGGTGATCATCGGCGCGGTTGCGCTGGTCATTCTGGCAGGGGCCAGTTTTTTGGCCGGGAGGTTATTCAATCAAAAAAGGGCTGGTTCACCGATGGGCGCCATGATCGTTTCATCAGGCGGGCCTGGAGGGCAAACATTTGCCAGCATCACCACGATACCATCCAAAGAGCTGCCTGAAACGGAGCCCGAAGTCGCCGGTATTTTTGTACGGCGGGAAGATAAGAGCGTTTACCTTGGCACCGGGAATTTATCGGTTGGAATTTCGTTGAGTGACGATGGTAAGAGTGATATTGAGACCAATTATGACGGCCCGGTCGTGGAAGTCGTTGTCACTCACGAGACGAAGATCTGGCAGGATGTAACTGAAATAGATTACAGCAATATGGAAGGCGATCAAACCATTCAACAGGTCGTCCAGCCGGGTTCTATCGATGATTTGAAAGAGAACATGATCGTTTCGGTCTGGGGCGACAAGCAGGGCGACCGGATTGTGGCGCGAACAATTTCTTTCAAGTAAAACGGAAAAACAACGACATGATACAGTATCAGAGAAAAAGCAGGTAATCAGGTATCGATTTATCATTTGGGGTGTGCTGCTTATCGCCGCACGCCCCAAATAGATAAACTATCTTTATCGGTAGGGAGTAAAATTGGAGAGAGAGGATGCACCTATGTTTAAATCGATCCGCTTTCGACTGGCTTTGAGTTATGTGGGGGTGGTTTTATTCTTGTCGCTTGCCCTGGGCGCTGTACTCCTGCTCACATTGCGGGCTTATTATTCAGAGCGCGAGAGCCTCTATTTGCAGCAGAATGCCCGGGTGGTTGGCCTTCAGGCCGGCGAACTATTAAGCGGCGCTTATTCTCCTGAAGTGTTGAACGATCAAATTCAAAACCTGGGTTTTATCAGCCAGGCGCGGGTGCGGCTTTACGATGCCGAAGAACGGTTACTGGCCGATACCGGGCCAAGGGGTTCGCTGGTTATCAAGATGGCGGTGTTCACAGATGCGGTGGATGCTGGAGAATATACGGTATCTGAAACCTATGAAGGGGAATTTCAAGCATCCGTGATCGTCGTTCAAAGAGCGGATCGTGGCGTCGGTTATAAGATCCAGGCAGAGCCGGTTACGGAAATTATTACAACTGATTCATCCGGTAACATCTTGGTAAAGCCTGTCCCATCGGCGGATGAACGTCTTGCCGGCCAGGAAGTGATCACATTTTCCCCGATTCAGGCGGTGAGCACGGCGTATGGAATCAAGCTGGATGATGGGCCGGATGGTTCGCTTGACCGTTCCGACCAGGTCGTCCGTCAGCAAATCATGGACGGCAGCGGCAAGATTCTCGGATATGTCGAGTTATCTGAAGGACCGGCTTATGGGAGCGAGATATTGGCCAGCGTCCGAATCGGGCTGATCATTTCCAGCGCATTCGCTTTGCTCCTGTCAACGCTGGTGGGGTTATGGATCAGTAAGCAAATCAGCGCTCCTCTGGTATCGCTTACCAACGCAACAACGCAAATGATCCAGGGCGATTTGCAAGCGCGGGCGGTTGACAGCGGGCGCAGCGACGAACTTGGAACGTTGGGCAAGGCATTCAACCAGATGGCCGGGCAAATGGAGAATACGATTGACTCATTAAAGCATTTCATCTCCGATGCCGCCCACCAGATACAAACGCCGATCACGGCGCTGCGCACCAATCTGGAGCTGGCTGGCGTGGAAGGCGATAAAAATAAGCGCGCCCGTTATCTGGACAGAGCGCAAGAACAGGCGATCAGGCTGCAAAAACTGGCCAATGAATTGTTAGATCTCTCCCGGATGGAAAGCGCAAGCGTTCCTTCGAAATTGCAGGAGGTTGATCTGGCTGCGCTGGCGCGCCAGATTTGCGAACCTTATGCTGCTCAGGCGGAGCAGGCCGGGCAGAAATTCACGCTCGATTTACCTGCCAGCCTGGGCCCGGTTGCAGTGGATGCGAACAGTATCCAGCAGGCGCTGGGTAATTTACTCGATAACGCATTGAAGTTCACCCCGCCGGGTGGGCGAATCACATTAAGTGGGCTGGAAGTTGAAGATGAAATCCGCCTGTGGGTTGAGGACGATGGGATTGGTGTGCCGGCCGAAGATATGGAGCAACTTTTCAGTCGTTTTCACCGCGGGCGGAATGCAGGCAAGTACCCCGGCAACGGTCTGGGCCTGGCCATCGTGCAGGCGATCATGAAAATGCACGGGGGTAGCGTTTGGGCGGAAAATTTGCCAGACGGGGGCGTCAGATTTACCCTGGCGTTTTTCAACAGGGATTTCAAACAAAATATGCAGTAAACGCGTTGCCGATTTGCAGGTCATGGCCGGGCGATTTTAAGATGTTTTAACAAATTCATAACCGGTTGCTAATATTCCCATATTATCCCCATAAACTTCATGCAATATACTCTTATAAAAGAGTTTATGAGGTTTAAATGCATATATTGGTTACAAATGATGATGGAATTCACGCCCCGGGGTTAGCGGTTCTGGCGCAGGTCATGCAGGAATTTGGAAAAGTCAGTGTACTTGCGCCAGACCGCAATTGGTCTGCATCGGGGCATGTTCGCATATTGGATCGACCATTGCGGGTGAAAGAGACAAAATTGATTAATGGCGTGTCAGCCTGGTCTTGCGACGGCGCGCCGTCGGATTGCGCCGCCCTCGCAGAATGTGGTTTCTTCGATGAAAATGTGGATTTATTGGTTTCCGGGATCAATTCCACAGCAAACCTTGGTCACGATGTTACCTACTCAGGCACAGTCGCCGCAGCCATGGAATCGATCATCTGGGGGGTTCCGGCAATTGCTTTTTCGCTGGAATCCCCCACTGCGCCTGGCGCCGAGATGGATTATGAGCCGGCTGGTTATTACGCCCGACGGATTATTCAGATGGTTATTCGCAATGGTTTAACAGCCGCTGCCTTGCTCAATGTAAATATTCCCTGCCTGCCGGTCGAAGAAATCAAAGGGATTCAGATCACCCGCCTGGGGTTGCGCGTCTATCATGACAGGGTAGAACGCAGAGTGGACCCGCGCGGCCAACCCTATTATTGGACGATTGGCGACCTGCCTACCGGCGTTCCGGAAAGAGGAACGGATATCGGCGCGCTGGCAGAAGGATACGTATCGATCACTCCAATTCAATTGGACCTGACGGCGTATCCGGTTATCGTAAATTTGAATAATTGGGACTGGGATTTAAAGGCTGATTTTTGCCAGAGCGGCGCAATTGCATTACCGGTGGGCTCAATCGCGTCCTATCAGTGATTGTATTTTATAGCACGAGCAATCGTTCTGTTTGAATAAAAGAAGTTGTGTTTAATTATCCGTGTTGACGCAGCGGATGATTTTTTTATAGCAATTATCGGGAGCGCTCCCATTGTTGGTCAGGCAGGGTGATGTTTGACAACCATCTGCCTATGAATTTGATATCACATCGGAAAGGATTCAATGAGGATGTTCAATGTGGCTCAAGACAAGATGTCTGTTCTGGCGGAATGAGTTGTGATTCAATTTCAGAATATGGGAGATGCAATGTATGCGATTAAAGGATTTATCTACGTATGATCGTGTTATTAACAGCCGGGCGATGATTTCGGAGGCGGCGGAATTTTTCAAACAAATCCCTTCTCTGCCAGGGGTAATCGTTGCAGAGGAAAATGTATTTTGTGGGATGATTTCCAGAAAACACTTGTTTGAGGCATTGGGCCGCCCATTTGGAATAGAGTTGTTATTCAAACGAACGGCGAAAGAATTTTGTGATCTTTATCCAGGAAAACCCCTGATCCTTGAAGCGAGTATGCTGATTGAGGACGCCGTCAAAGACGCCCTGGCGCGCAGCCCTGAAGAGATCTATGAACCGATCGTCGTTCATTCCGGGCAAAACGATTATACCCTGTTGGATATGCAAACTTTGTTGCATGCTCAACGAAACGAGTTGATCAGGTTATACAATGAAGTGCAAAAACTTTCGGTCAAGGACCCACTTACTGATATTAATAACCGGCGTGGTTTTTTAGAAGCGGTCAATCCCCTGGTACAGTTTGCATCGAAAACAAAGAAATGCTATTCCATTTTGATGATTGATATTGATCAATTTAAACTGGTTAACGATATTTATGGGCATCTCGTCGGCGATCATGTGATCCGTTCGGTGGCGCGGGAGTGCGCCCGTATGGTGCGCACGTCGGATATCATGGGCCGGTATGGTGGAGAGGAGTTCGTTATTTTTCTTCCGGAAACAATGGTTGATGAGGCCTTTAAAATTGCAGAGCGAATTCGCCAGAACATCCAGAATTTGGTCACTTACGCCAACGGGTCGCAGGTATCGGTGACAATCAGCATTGGAATCAGCTATATGGATCGCGCAGACAGCACGTTAGATTCGCTTTTGGTGCGCGCCGACCAGGCGTTGTATGCCGCTAAGAATAGCGGGCGTAACCGGACGATCATCTGGGATGCGTTGGTTGCCTGTAATATGCGCAGAGATATTGTTGCCGGGCAAACCGGCATCAGCGCGGAAGACAACGATTGCCGCCAGGTGGACGAAGCGCGGATCTACGATGAAACAATCGAAGGCTGGGCGCGGGCTTTGGAGTTGCGTGACCGGGAAACGAAAGGACATGCTGATAGGGTCACATACCTGGCAGTTGAACTGGCGCGTGAAATGGGTTTTGACGACCTTGATCTTGTTGACATCCGCCGCGGCGCCTTGCTCCATGACATCGGCAAGATTGCTATTCCCGATCATATCCTGCTCAAACCAGGCGCTCTGACCGAAGAGGAATGGGCGGTGATGCGCCAGCACCCGGTGTATGCTTTTGAATTGCTCTCGCCGATTACATTTTTGCAGCGATCGATCGATATCCCTTACTGTCATCACGAGCATTGGAATGGCGGCGGTTATCCGCGAGGTTTGAAAGGACAAGAAATTCCCTTGAGCGCCAGAATATTTACAGTAGTCGATGTTTGGGATGCGCTGACAACAGATCGGTGTTACCGTCCGGCCTGGTCGCCTGAACAGGCAAAGCAATATCTGATAGAAGAATCTGGCAGGCTTTTCGATCCAAATATTGTGGAAATCTTCCTGAATATGCTTAAAGAAATAACCTTATCGCAAGCGCCCATCCTGATTCAAGAATTATTCGGTTCGTAAAAATTCTTCTTTCATCAACTTTCTTGCATCTTATAGAGAAGTCACCTATAATCGAATGGCTTCTCTATTTTATCTTCTTTAACAACAGGCGCATCAAACTTCTTTTCCCAAACGATCAATAAATTTTTATCTTCAGGGTATTTGAA
>CAZDAW010000028.1:26394-36450 GCA_964503685.1 uncultured Anaerolineaceae bacterium
TATTTGAAATGCTCTTGCAATATGGATACCTGAATCTATTATGGATTGGCGCCATTATTTCAATTGTTTTGGGCGTAATGGCAATATATATCCACCAACAGAATCGGGTAACCACCTGTTTTGCTCCGATGATGTTCGCGGTGGCGGAATGGTTGATCACCTCCGTGTTTGTTTGCCTGAGCGACGGCAGCCACGTGACCTTGCTGTGGATATATGCTCGCTACGTTGGCCTGGCTTTGATGATCCCTTTTTTCCTGGTTTTCACCCTGCGTTTCACCGGGCGTGAAAACCTGTTGTCTCACATTAACTTATTCGCGATTTTCATTATCCCGGTCGTTACAATTATTATGAGCCTGACGAATGACCTTCACGGATTGATGATCCGGGAGATTCATTACGCAATGGATGGGCCGCTGCTGTATGTTGATTCGGTCGCCTACGGCGCTTATTTCTGGATCCACACGATCTATAGTTATCTGGTTGTCCTTGTTGCCGTTATTTTGTTGTTACAAACATCGGCGCGTTCCTTTCGATTGTATCGCCGTCAGGCGGTGAGAGTGGCTCTGGCGGTAATACCGACGATTGTCACCAGCGTGATCGATGCCTTTTTGCTTATTCCTGCGTTAAAGCACGCTTTGTCGCCATTGGGCTTTGCCTTGATGGGGGTTATTTTTTTCGATACCATCTATCGCCACCAGTTTTTGAATGTGATTCCCATCGCTCGTGATATGTTGGTCGAAAGTATGAGCGACGCGATGCTCGTGCTCAACGCGCAGGACAGGATTGTGGACATCAACCCGGCAGCCCAAAAACTTTTTCAGGTTAAGACAGCGTCTATAATCGGGCGTCTCATTCAAGAGGCGCTCCCTCAATGGCGCGATCTGCTGGAACTGGATCGAGAGCATTTATTCACCCAGACCAGCGTTGATTTTACCCTGGGCGAGATGGTTCATCATTATGATCTGCGTATATCTCCGATTCATAACCGGAATAAGCAGGTTGTTGGACGGTTGATCGTTTTGCGCGACATTACATCGCTCAAGCAATTGGAGAAGGAATTGATGGCGAGTAATGCGATTCTTAAAATTCAACTGGAGGAAATCAATTGTCTGCATCAGCAGCTTCAGGAACAGATTATCCGCGACCCGCTTACCGGTTTATTTAACCGGCGGTATCTCGATGAAACCTTGCAGCACGAAATCGCCGGCGTCAGGCGCGGGCGGCATCCGTTGAGCATCTTGATGATTGACCTCGACCATTTTAAAAGTATCAATGATACTTACGGACACGCCAATGGCGATATGGTATTGATCGAATTGAGCAAACATCTGGTCGGTAACGTGCGCGGCAGCGACATGGTCTATCGTTATGGAGGCGAGGAGTTTATGATCTTAATGAAGAACACGACCACCGAAAACGCCTGCCAACGCGCTGAGGCGTTACGCGCCTCGGTTGAAGCGATGGAGTTCCACATTGATGATCAATTGCTCAATCTGACCATTTCGGTCGGCGTGGCGACTTATCCCACGCATTGCGCTGAAATCCGGGGAGTCATCGAGGCTGCCGATGCAGCGTTGTATCAAGCCAAAGCGGGTGGGCGAAACCGTGTGGTCGTGGCGGCTGAGGCTGATGTTAGGGATTGACGGCTTCGCCGTGGCCGTTATTCTCATGATAAAATAATCAAGCGAATATCAAAAGTAGCCAGTTCTTATGGAGGAGCCTATATGTTCGGAACTACCGGCAAGATATTGCGAGTTGATCTCAACAGCAATCGTTTTGAAACGCAAACATACGACGAACTCTTTTATCGAAACTATCTGGGCGGGAGAGGGCTGGCTGCTTATATCTTGTTGAAAGAGTTGCCTGCCCACGTTGATCCTTTGAGTCCTCAAAATTTACTGGTGATCGCCAGCGGTGTTCTGACGGGCAGCCCAATTCCAGCCTCCACGCGCTTTACGGCGGCCGGGCGCTCACCGCTGACCGGCGGGTATGGCGAATCGGAGGCAGGGGGGTATTTTGGCCCTGAGTTGAGATTCGCCGGTTTCGATGCGCTGGTGATCAGCGGAAAGGCGGATCACCCGGTTTATTTATCGATCCGCGATGGTAATGTTGAACTGCGCGATGCCCGTCGCCTGTGGGGTAAGCTGCCGGCAGAAGTTCAGCAGACGGTGCGCACGGAATTAGGCGACGAACGGACATGCGTCCTTCAGACCGGCTTGGGGGGCGAGAATCGGGTACGTTATGCCGGTTTGTCGCACAACATGCGCCATTACAATGGACGCACCGGCATGGGGGCGGTGATGGCTTCGAAAAACCTCAAAGCCATTGCTGTGCGCGGCAGCAAACATTACAAAGACCTCGCTTATGACTTCGCTGCGCTTTCTCAATTGGGCGGGCGGTTATCCAGGGGCGTAAAGGATAATCCTTCGGCCTGGCTCTTACACGAGGCCGGCACACCGGCGGGGGTGGCGACCCAAAATGCCAGCGGGATGCTGCCGACGCGCAATTTCCGTAAAGGGACATTCGAAGGCGTTGAGCGGATTCAATGGGATGCTTACAAGGCGGAAATCTATAAAGGTGGAAGCACCTGCTATTCCTGCGCCATCCGCTGTAAACGCGAGATTGATGTCGATGACCGCTATCGGGTGAACAGCGTTTATGGCGGCCCGGAGTATGAAGTTATCGCCGGTTTCGGATCGAATTGCGGAATGGCTGATATTCAGGCTATTGCCAAAGCAAATGAGCTGTGTAATTTCTATATCCTGGATACCATTTCGACCAGCGTGGTCATTTCTTTTGCGATGGAATGTTTTGAAAACGGGTTGCTGACTCTGGAAGATACGGATGGGCTGGAATTGCGTTTTGGGAATGCTGAGGCCATATTGGCGACGATAGAAAAAATTGCCCGCCGTGAAGGCCTGGGCGACCTGCTGGCAGATGGCGCGTTGCAAGCAGCAAAAAAGATCGGCAGGGGGGCAGAAGCCTTTGCTATGCAGGTGAAGGGGATGGAATTGCCCATGCATGACCCGCGCGGTAAAGTGGGGGTCGGAATCGGTTTTGCCATCTCTGAGACGGGAGCCGACCACCTGACTTCGGTTTATGATACGATGCTGACCAACCCGGAAACCTACGTATTTAAGGCTGCCCGCTCGCTGGGCGTCACCCAGGCGCTCAATGCGTTTGATTTAAGCCCTGAGAAGGTGCATAATTACCTGGTTTTTGAGAACTGGAGCAGCGCCGGCAAGTGCATCGGCGCCTGTTATTTCGGCCCGATTCCGCGCTCGTTCATTCTATGCGAGGACATCGTTGAGGCGCTGCGGGCAGCGACGGGCTGGGATATTACCCTGGATGAATTGCAGCAGGTTGGCGAGCGCGCCACCAACCTGGCGCGGCTGTTCAACCTGCGCGAGGGATTCACATCCCGTGATGATACCCTGCCCGAAAGATTGTTCACGCCGCTGGAAGATGGCGCGTTGAAAGGAATTGGTATTCCGAAAGATCAATTTGAGGCTGCCATGAGTGAGCTCTACCGACAAAAAGGGTGGGATGCACAAACCGGCGCGCCGGGAATCGAGAAGCTCGAGGCGCTGGGTGTTGGCTGGGCAAAGGATGTGATAACTTAATGCATTTGCATCTGGGCGGCGAATTGAGCTGGTATCATCCTGATAAGCAGGCATGGGTCAATGTCTCTCTGACGGAGCCCACACCGTTGCTGGAGTTGCTGAAGGAACTCGGTATTCCGGTTGCCGAAGTCCTTCTTTTTGTGGTGAACGGTGAGATGGTCAATCCGGCTGAAGCCATCATTCGAAATGAAGATAAGGTGGCCCTTTATCCACCAGTCGGCGGGGGAAGTGGTTTGTAAACCGGTAGCTTTATAAGGAATCCTTATTTGCTCAACGACAGTATATTAAATTACAATTTGACAGTTTTCGGAAAGCGATTCAGGCGAATCAATACTTAATATCGAGGATAAACCATGAAGTTTACGCGAAAGTTAACCTACAGCCTGGGAAAATTGGCTGACACGATCAGTTATCAATCGTTTACCAACCGAATTCAATTCTTTTATATCGATGTTTTGGGGATCAATGCCGGGTTGGTCAGTATTGTCTGGTTCCTGTTTGGTTTCTGGAACGCTGTGGATGATCCGTTAATGGGTCAATTGACTGACCGGACGCGCAGCCGTTGGGGAAGGCGAATTCCCTATCTGCTGTTTGGCGCTGTCCCGTTGGGTCTTCTGTTCTTTCTGTTATGGACGCCGCCGACAGGAGGCCGCAACACCGCACTGACGCTGATATATTTCACGATCGTTTTGTTCTTATTCGATACGCTATCCAGCCTGCTCTTAATGTCTTACAATGCGCTCTTCCCGGAAATTGCCGGCAATACAAAGGAACGTTCACACCTGGCGGCTTTCCGTGAAACAATCAGCCTGTTTGGCCTGATCCTGGCCTTCGTGCTCAGCCCGATCCTTTCCACCCGATTGGGTTATCCGTCAATGGGGCTGGTGATCGGGGCCATCACTGCCTTTGGGTTTATGATCTGTGTGCGCAAGCTCAAGGAAAACCCGCAGCGCCAGGGTGAAACCCAACTCGGTTTTATCGAATCGATCAAGATCACGTTCAAAAATAAACCCTTCCGCTGGTTCATCGGGGCGGCGCTCTCGCGCGAGTTCAATTTCATCATTCTTTCGGCCACCATTCCCTTCTGGCGCAAGTATGTGCTGAATATCCAGCATCCATCGTCTGTTTTTGGAATCAATATGGGCCCGGATATTCAGGAAGCCATTCTTCTGGCTGTACCGTTTCTCGTGGCAATTCCCGGAATGCAAATCTGGCGATGGATTACGCCGCGCATCGGGCCGCGTAAATCCTGGATATGCGCCAACCTGTCGTGGATACCGGGTTTGATTATTATGTTCCTGTCGAATAACATTTACATGGCTTTGATCGGCGTGGCGCTGGTTGGCCCCGGACTGGCCGGTTTCATGATGCTGTATATTATCCAACTGTCTGAGATCACCGATTATGACGCCAAAGTGACCGGACAATATCGCGAAGGCACCTACCTGGGAATTGCCGGGTTGTTGATGCGCCTGGCTTTCAGCGTTCAGGCTGTTTTGTTTGCCGTCCTGTTGGCGCCCAGCGGTTACGTGCCCGATCTTGCGCAGCAGCCAGAAGCAGCCGTGAACGCCATTCGTTTCCTGACCGCCGGCGCGCCGATGATCGCCGCTTTGACGGGAGCGACCTGTCTGTATTTCCTGCGCGTTCCTTCTGCGGCCAAGAAAGATGCGCCGGAGCCGATCGAGGTTGTCAGCGAACAGTTTGCTAATTAGGGGGGCTGGTTTGAATAATCTACCTTCTCTTCCGCAGCCGGTGTTGGTGACGGGCGGTGCAGGTTTTATCGGCCGCCATCTGGTCAACCGTTTATTGGATTTTGATAATGATGTGAGAGTGTTTGACCTGCCGGGCGTCAGCCTGCCTGAGGCGTGGAATGGGCGGGTGCGCCTGATCGAAGGAGATATTGCCGACCCGGTGGATGTCCATCGGGCAATGCAGGGGATTGGAACCGTGTTTCATGCCGCAGCCGTTGTCAGCGATTGGGCGCCGGCTGCTCTTTACGAGCGCGTCACCATCGATGGCAGCCGGCACCTGTTCGAAGAGGCAACCCGCAACGGGACGCGGGTCATGCTGCTTTCCAGCGGGGCGGTTTATGGCAAGCATGTCGGCCGTGAGCCTGTTTTGCATGAGGATTTGTCTTTCATCGAGCCGATGGGGATTTACGGATATTATAAACAGCGTCAGGAGACCATGGCCTGGCAGTTTCATCGCGAACGAGGGATGGCGTTGAGCGTGGTGCGCCCGTTCAAAGTGTACGGCCCGGCTTCTGGCCCCTGGCTGCATGAGGTTGCCAAAGCTTTATTGAGCGGCAAACCGGTTTTGATCAATGGGGGGAATATCAACATGGCGCTGATTTACGTAGAGAATCTGGCGGATATTTTGATTCTGGCAGCTTCGCTGCCCCAGGCGCAGGGCCGTGTTTACAATGGAAATGATGGTTCGACAATCACCATGCGCCGGTATCTGACTGATTTGGCGGAGATCATCGGGGCGCCGGAACCGAGGGTAATGCCCGGATGGGCGGCGCAGGCCATCGCTCACGCGCTTCCCCCGATCTGGCGCATTTTGGGTTTGCGTTCGCGCCCGTTGATGACCCCTGATTCTGTAAAAATATTGATGACCGATTATAATATCAGCGCTGAACGCGTGCGTACAGAACTGGGCTATACTGCTCGCGTTTCATACGAGGAGTCGCTCAAACGTATTGAAGCCTACTGGCATACACAAAGGGGATAATCTTTAATCACCACATCAAAATCAAAGGAGACAAAAATGGCGGAAATCACGGTAGGAGAGCTTTTAATCCAGTGCCTTAAAGCTGAAGGCATTGATTTTATGGTCGGGATTATCGATGGTTCGCATATCCCGTTTGTCACTCAAACTGCAGCATATGGCATCCGCTATATCAATACTCACCATGAAGAAGGAGCGGTCCACATTGCGGAAGGCTATACTCGCATTTCCGGCAAGCCCAGCGTGGTGATCGGCAGCCCAGGGCCGGGGGCGGCGAATATGGCGGCCGGTTTGTCGAGCGCGTTCGCCGAAGGGCATCCGGTTATTGCCATTGGGGCGACCCGCCGACGCATGACGACCGACCCCGACCGCGGCGGGGCCTGGCAGGCCACCGATGTCGTGGAGATGGCGCGTCCGGTCACCAAATACACTGCCTTGGTGCGTCAGTGGGAGCGACTGCCGGAAATGGTGCGGGCAGCTTTCAGGGCTGCCCTGACCGGAAGACCGGGCCCGGCTTTCATTGCTATCCCGGATGAGATGCTGGCGATGAAGATCGACGCGAGCAAGGCGCCGGTGTATCCTGCTGCACAATACCGCATGCTCAACATGGGCAGCGGCGATATGAGCTGGATCGAACAGGCTGCCGAATTGCTGGCAAACGCTCAACGTCCTTTCTTGCATGCCGGCAAGGGTGTTCTTTGGGCAAATGCCGCGCCTGAATTTTTGGCGCTGGGCAATTACCTGGCCGCCGGAATGAGCAACAGCCTGGGGGCGCGCGGGGTCGTTCCTGAAAATCATCCGCATTATTTTCATCTGTTCGACATGCAGGCTACAGCGCTGGCGCGCTCTGAAGCGGATGTCGTCCTGGTGGTCGGCTCTCGGCTTGGCGAGTATGACGGCTGGGGAATGCCCCCCGCCTGGGGAAATCCTGCTCAGCAGAAAACCATTCAGATCGATTGCGACCCCTATACAATTGGTTTGAACCGCCCGGTGGATCTGGGAATTGTAGCCGACGCCAAAGCGGCGCTCGCGGCTCTCTTTCAACTGGTAAAAGAAAAGACGGCAGCTCGTACTGAAATGGTGAACCTGGCGAAGTACCGCGCCCTGAGCGCCGAAACTCTCAAGCGCAGCGCCGAGTATATTCAGGCGCAACCGGCGCGCGGTGTTAACCCGGGGCAAATGGTCATGGCGGCGCGCAAGTTCTTCCCGCCTAATGCCATTACCGTACTGGATGGCGGCAATACCACGTTGTGGGGTGTGGCGGCGAACCCGATCTTTATGCCAAACAGCTTCCTGTATTCGGTGAAGCAGGGTTACCTCGGCACTGGCGTGCCTTTCGCCATCGGCGCCAAACTGGCCAACCCGGACCGGCCAGTGTATCTGTTCACCGGCGATGGCGCGCTGGGCTTCAACATCATGGAAATGGAAACCGCCTTGCGCGAGAATATCCCCTTTGTGGCGATTGTCGTTGTGGATGAGGGTTGGGGGATGGAACGCAGCGCTTACGGTTTTCAGGGATTTGCTCCTGAAAAACAGGTAGGCGCCAACCTCAGTTCCGAAATACGCTACGATGTCATCGCCCAGGGAATGGGCTGCTACGCTGAGAAAGTGGACAGCATTGAGCAGTTCGTACCTGCCTTGCAAAGGGCAGTCGAATCGGGCAAGCCGGCGCTGCTGCATATTTCCGTCGATCCGGCGATCAATGCTAACCCGCCCGGCTATAAGGAGTTTCGTTATATTCGAACGCTGTAATCCCATCCGCAAGACGATCTATACGTTTTTTATTCTGATTTTGTAAGCCAATGATGCCGGAAATTTCCGGCGTCATTTTTATTTTAAATATATCAAATAAAACCTGCATTGGTGTTATACTGCCTTTGGGTATCAATTTTTATATAGCGATGCAAGTGCTGATTCAAAGCTAAATGGATCAGGAATTTTTTATCAATAGAGCCGTATCGAAAAAAGCGATTTTGCGTCATAGTAAGTGGAAAGATGACAATTAAAGAGAAGCAGAATTTATTGACAGACGTCCGAGAATATAATCTCGATATCCTTGCCGATATCTATGATCAATACAGTCCGGGAATTTATAACTACGCTATGCGTCTGCTTGGCGATGACACTCTGGCCGAAGACTGTGTCGCTGAAACATTTTCCCGATTCCTCAAAGTCATTCGCAATGGGCAAGGACCGCGCGATCATTTACAGGCTTATCTGTATCGGATCGCTCACAACCTGATCACCGATAGTTATCGCCGGCAGCCGCCCCCTCCGCTCGAATTGGACGAGAATTTGCGCGCTGAAGAGCAATCCAAACCCGAAATTCAAGCCGATATTTCAATGGAAAAGGAACGGGTACGACTGGCAATGCGGTCGCTCACACCCGATCAGCGCCAGGTGGTCATGTTGCGATTCATGGAAGGACTGGATATCGAAGATGTTGCCCAGGCAATGAATAAACCGGTCAGCGCGATAAAGGCTTTACAGCATCGAGCGCTGGCCGCTTTGAGAAGGCTTCTACCTCGTGAGGAAGGAGGTATTTATGGAAAAGCTGTATGAAATCGATCCGTGGCTGGCCCAGGAACTGGAATTATTGAAAGAAGTTCCTCCGCGCAAACCAGAAAATATTGCCAGAGGGCGTGCCATTTTCCTGAAACAGGCGCAAACAATGGTTTTCCCCATATCTGTTTACGAAAAACGGCGTCATAACAATTGGATGCATGCGATCCAATCAAAATTTTCGATCTACAGAAAGGAGAGATCACCTATGTTTAGCGCTCTGGCTGCAATAGCCGTAATAGTTTCTTTGGTCTTGGGAGGTGGTGGAGCGACTATCGCCGCTGCCCAATCCAGTTTGCCTGACCAACCTTTATATGGTGTGAAATTGTGGAGTGAAGATGTTCGTCTGGGATTAGCTGCCGAACCTCAATCTGAATTACAGATCATGTTGGAGTTAATGAATCGACGGGTTGAAGAGATCCAAGCACAGGCGGCATCCGGAAACGAAATATCTGGTACAGTTCAGACGCATTACCAGTATCAAATCGAACAGGCTATTCGGCTGGCTGTTGGATTGCCTGATAATCAGGCAGTATTGGCGTTAGAACGTGTGCGTCAGGTGATGCAGGAACAACAACAAACAATGAACCAGGCAGCTTTGCAAAGTGCTCCCCAGGTTCAGGCAGCATTGTTGCGTGTTCAGGAAATGACTCAGGAACGTTTACAATGGGTGGAACAGGGGTTGGAAGATCCGCTCAGACTGAGAGAGCAATTGCGCCTGCGTGATCAGTCAGGAGGCCAATATCCACAGATCACGCCTGCGACTGATCAGCCCGTACAGACGGAAGAAACCACCAGCGGCGGAGGAAATCCGTGGGTAGATGGCACGCCGACACCGGGCAGTGGTTATGGCCCCGGTAATGGCGACGGAGACTGCCCGAATTGTACGCCGACTGGAAATGGGGGCGGCGGTAATAACCCCTGGACAACCGGTACCCCAACCCCTGGAAGCGGTTATGGCCCTGGACCCGGGCCTGATGCAACGGTCACCTGCACGCCTGGAGCAAGTTACGGCCCTGGCGGGAAACCAACCGAAGCGGGTTCCAATCAGCCTGCGAACAATCAGGGAGACAATGGTAACGGAGGAGGGGGCAGCGACAACAGCGGCGGTAACGGCGGGGGTGGAAGCTCCGGTGATGGC
>CAZDAW010000029.1:0-36345 GCA_964503685.1 uncultured Anaerolineaceae bacterium
GTTCGCGCGCCGGATGATTTATTATCAGTAAAAGGTATATAAGATGAAAGAAAATAAAAAACCCCCCCGAGAGAAACAGAATATTTTAAGTATTTTAAGTATTTTGAGTATCAAGGACGAACTCAATTGGGAGTCGGGACGCGCTTATCTGCTTATTTTATTGGGTTCATTCGTGCAGGCGCTCAGTTTACGTTTATTCCTGGTGCCGGCAAAATTAGCCAGCGGCGGGATAAGCGGTATTGCCCAGATTATCAATCATTACACTGATTTTCCTATTGGTTTAATGGTATTTATCGGAAATATCCCCTTATTTTTGTTAGGGTGGAGGTACTTGGGTGGGCCACGTTTTGCCTTGCGGACTGCTTTTGCAATTGTGACGTTTTCTCTCCTGACTGACTTAATTGTACCTTTTATGCCGCCTGAAGGTCTGACTGGCGATCTGGTTCTCAACTCGTTGTATGGCGGCTTGACTCTTGGGTTAGGTCTGGGATTGGTTTACCGGGGACAGGGTACAAGCGGCGGCAGTGATATCCTTGGACGGATTCTCAACCGGTGGAGGGGTATCACGATTTCACAGGCTTATCTGATTACGGACTCATTGATCATTTTGCTTGCCGGGCTGGCTTTTAACTGGGAGCATGCATTATATGGCCTGGTGATGCTTTATGTCAGTGGATTGGCGGCCGAAACGACTCTGGAAGGCAGCGGGGTTGTGCGAACCGCAATGATTATTACCAGCGAACCCGAAACAGTAACAGATCAGATATTGATTCAGCTTGAAAGGGGCGTCACATTATTGCCAGGGTTGGGAGGGTATACAGGATCAGAGCGGCCGGTTCTTTATTGTGTCATTTCCCGATCGGAAGTGAGCCAGCTAAAAGCTTTGGTTCGAGATGCAGACCCGAAAGCCTTTATGGTGATTGGGCAGGCGCATGAGGCTCTGGGAGAGGGTTTCCGGTCGCTGGAAAAAGAGACCTGATACAGTTAGTTATCTTCCGATGAAGTGTATCATCGCTCCATAGGCCAGGGCTATTTGTCCCAGGTGATAAGTGGTCATCACGAGTAACCTGCCATAGGTGTAGCGCTTAATAAACTTATTCCAGGCTAATGTGATATCTGAAATATAGAATAATAAAGCCCCAATGCTGACGAGGGCCGAATGCGCTGTGTTCCATTCGGAACGGCCGAATGTTTGAAACGCGGCGATGACCATCAGGCTGATAACAATGCTGTAGATTAAAACTGCCCATTGGTAGATACTCTGCTTTTTATTAGCCACACCTGACCGGAGACGCGGATAAATGATGGCAAAGAAAAATGCAACGATGGCTGTACTGATGATCCCCGCAAAATTGAAGTTTTGAGGGGGAGCTTGCATGAATCCGATAATGTAAACGATATGAGTGATCAAAAAGGAGATGAGACCGGCAATAAATTTTTCGCGCGGAAGGACAAGCAACACATCCCCAAAAAGCGAAAAAATAAGGCCAAAGGCGAACCAGCTAACTCCTCCCTGAAAATGGCTGTTTTGCCACACCCAGATAATTAATGAAACGAGAGTTGCTGGTTTGAATATATATTCAAGTTTCCTCCAGCCTTTCACAATAGCCGTCCATTCGATGATGGCAAAAAGGAAGGTTAACCATAAAAAGAGATTTGTCATTGCGCTTTATCTTTTCCTTTCTGTGGTCAAACCAAAGTTTTTGAGTGCATTATCATCCTGGCGCCAGTTCTTAAGCACCTTAACGCGTAACTCTAAAAATACTCTTCTTCCGCTCATCGATTCGATTTCCTGCCGGGCGCTTACGCCAATTTTTTTAAGCATCATTCCATTTTTGCCTATTACGATTGGTTTTTGTGACTCGCGTTCAACGAACAGAGTAGCTATGATATAGGCGCCTGTTTCACCGCGCTCGGTAAATTCATCGATGCGGACTGCGATGCAGTGGGGTATTTCATCGCGCAGGTGAATGAGGGCCGCTTCACGGATCAGATCGGCGGCAATGTCCCGTTCAGACAGGTCAGTAATTTGTTCTTCAGAATAGAAGGCTTCACCAGGCGGCAGCCTTTGGTGAAGCTCTTTCAGCAGCCTGTCAAGATTGTATCCGGTAGTTGCTGATAGCGGCAAGAGAAAGGCCTGAGGGACAAGTTCTTGAAATGCGACCTGACGGGCTGCCAATTCCTCATGCGGTATGAGATCGTACTTGTTCAGGATTTGCAGTATGGGAGGTGGTTTTCGAATATTGTTTATTCTTTCAGCCAGCATTAGATCTTCTTCATCAGGTAACTTTGAACCATCGACCATAAACAGGATGATATCTGCATCTTTGAGCGCTTCTTCAGATTCTTGATTCATAAATTCACCCAATTTGTGATGAGGCTGATGCATTCCGGGCGTATCGATAAAGATTATTTGCATCTGATCGGTGGTTAAAATTCCCATCTGCCGCTTGCGAGTCGTTTGAGGGCGGGGGGATACAGCGGCAATTTTTTGTCCCATTAATGCATTCATTAATGTCGATTTTCCGACGTTGGGTTTTCCAACAACAGCGACATATCCTGATCTGGTCGGCTCATTTATATCTGTCATATCAGCGTCTGCCTTTCAAAAGCAAGCAGCCAGGCTTTTGTCTCCAGGCCGCCTGGCGCGGAATATCCATGTAATTTACCATTTGATCCTACAACTCGGTGACAAGGGATAATGATGGGTATCGGATTGCGGGCATTTGCGCCGCCCACTGCGCGGGAGGCTTTTGGGCGACCGATCGATTGGGCGATTTCTCCGTAAGTACGCACTTGCCCCCAGGGGATCTCCGATACAGCTTTGAGCACTGTTTGCTGAAAAATCGGCATGGTTTCCCAATCTATGGGTAGATCAAAAATTTTACGCTTACCCAAAAAGTATTCATTGATTTGTTGCAACGCCTGTGAGGTTTCGTCACGGTTGATGCGTATGTTTGCATTAGACCACCCCGACAGATTTTCGATAAAGGCATCCTGGTCAATCTTCATTGCCACAGATGCCAGGCCTTTTTTTGTCAGGGCTACCCATATTGGGCCGAATGAATCGATCGTTGTGTTGCCAATGAAAATATCCATGAATCTCCTTAGCCAGGTGCATTTATCTTGATTTTATACCAGAAGCGCCCATAAAAAATACCTAAAATCGCCGTTCTGGAAGGTTTTTGTCGGGCTATCGTATAGTAATCGTAGGGTAAACGTCAAGTAATCTATAGTAGGGAATGATAATATAGTTTCAAAGGGTAACTTCTCTTCTTCTCCTCCTTTAGACGAGAGCCGGGGTCGGCGTCCCCGGCTCTCATTGATTCTATCACAATCATCAGGGGTAAAAAACAGGTCAGTTCACCATCTATTTTTAATTTGTGATAAACTTATTTTTGTGATTTGTGAAAATCGAAATCTTAATTTCTGGAGGAAAACCTATCATGTCTCCAACCAATCGTCAGTTTCACTCCGTTGAAGTTGCTGGGATTCATCGTGACCTTCCATTGTTCGAGGTTAAACCTGGCTTAAAGATCGCGATCTTGAATATTCTTGGGGATACTGAACTTGTTCAGGCCTGCGCCAAAGCTCTGGCAAAAAAGCTGGAGTCTGTATCCTATGATATTTTCGTTACTGCGGAAACGAAGAGCATCCCATTAGCGTACGCGCTCTCGGTTGAGACGAAGAAGCCTTATGTGATTTTTCGCAAATCATACAAGCCATATATGGGCGATGCTTTGCAGGCAGAGACGCTTTCCATTACTACCGGGGAACCACAAACTTTGTACCTCGATGAAAAGGATCGGGACTTGATCAGGCAAAAGAATGTGGCTATCGTTGATGATGTCATCAGCACTGGCTCGACATTGCAGGGTATGCGTTTGCTCATCCAAAAAGCTGAAGCAAAAGTGGCGGCAGAAGCGGCTATCTTCACAGAGGGTGAACGCGCCAAATGGCGTGACATTATCTCATTAGGGCATCTACCTGTTTTTACGGACTGATTATATCCAGATGTTATTACTGACGCAGTTTACCTGGGGAGTAGAATTACGTCAGTTTTACTATCGTTCATCAGCCAGTTTTGTGGGTTATCTCAAATTGCTGCCCGGAGAATTTTTTTGCTGCGGATGAATGCAGATGCACACAGGTTACTGATGAATAGATTTAAAATCAGTTTTAATCAGCGTGTATCTGCGGTTTTGTGATCATTTTTTCTGTAATTTGCATCAGACGGTAATTTGAGTCAGGTTAGCGTGACTAATTAAATTTGCAAAATAAATTTCCCATCGAGTTATTCGGGGTTGGCGCGTTGCACCAGGTTGCTCTTAGCCTTGTGGGATAATTTTTTTATTGAGCGTTCACGTTTCATAGCTGTCGAACGGTCCGGCTGAATTTCGACATAAACCAGTTTAACGGGAAGGCGCGCGCGCGTATAACGCGAACCGGCTCCATGATTGTGCTGGCGCTCACGTCTGATTGGATCTGTGCTCCAACCTGTGTAGTAGGTGCCGTCTGCACAAAGCAGGATGTAACAGTAATCTGTCATTGTGAAGCAGGGTCAAGGAAATAAGAAACTTAAGGTTTCTTTTCTTTGTCGGCTTTTCGATCCAAGCCGATTAATCGTAAGAAAGCCTGCCCGCTTTTAGGCATATCTGTCATGGGAGGAATACCTTGATTTTTCCAGGCGGTTGATTGACGACTCGCCCACCACCCCAGACGATTTTTGTGAGCGACTTCCAGTTGCTCTTTCAGGCTTTCTTCGTTCTGATTCTCGATGTCATCGCGAAGAGAGACAAGTTCGGCAATCAGGTTATTGATGACCCGAACGACATTGTCCTTGTTTTGCAACGCTTCATCTGCCAGACTCTGAACCTCGTCATGCAGCGTAATTGACGTCGTACCGGCGGCAAAAGCACGGCCGGCAATTTTTTGCCCTTCTTTCCAGCCGGGTTGTTCGGTGGTGGCGTTTAATAACGCAACTGATGCTATTTGGGGGAGTGTATGGGTGGCGGCCATCAAGCCATCTACTTCTGCTGCGTCTGCAAATAATGCTTCTGCGCCCAATAATTTGATCAGGTTGACGGCTAAATCAACAGCTTGAGGGTTGGTGCGAGCAGGTGTGGTAAGGATAATCAATTCCTCTTTAAAAAGATCTGCCCGGGCGGCATCAATCCCCACGGATGTTTCATGAAGATAACGATGGCTGATGACGGGCGTCAAGGCAACGTAGTGCCTTTCGGCTGGAAGGAGATTGACCATCCAACCTGAAACGGTGTTTTTGACAGCGGCAGTATCCATGACAATCGCGCCGCTCTTAAGTGTATTTGCAATGAGCGCAATTGTTTCCCTGATCTCATGTTGTGGAAGAGCAAGGATAACTATATCCGCTTCTTGCACAGCTGAAAGGAGATTGTTCGCGGTTTTATCCACGGCGTTGAGTTTCTCGGCTTTGCGGGAAGTATCTGCATCGCGGTCGTATCCAATTCGAGCTACCCGCGAGTTATGTTCAGCCAAAGCCAGCCCAATTGAGGCGCCAATCTGTCCCAGTCCGATAATGAGGATTTGAGTGGTCATAGGTTCAATCCTAACAAAAGAGATCGTAACGCGATAAGAGGCGGTCCGATTATCCAATTCAGAAGATCGATTCCGAGGGTAGGCCCCAGAAATACAAGAACCAAAAGAATAATGGGTCCATAAGGGTGGATTTTATCAAAAAATTGCGCCCAACGCGGGGGTAAAAAATATACCAGAATCTCTTCTCCATCCAGAGGGGCGATTGGAATGAGATTGAAGAGCATCAAAGCCAGGTTGATGATAATAAATTGATTTAAAAACTGGTAGGGTGAAGGTAATATTGTATTGGAGGCTGTATAGTTAACCAGTCCCAGGCGGAATGGGATTGCGCCCAATACGGCCAGAAAAAAATTCGATAAAGGCCCTGCCAGAGAGACCCACATCATGGCAGCCGGCGACTGCCGACGAAGAATATATGGGTTTACCGGTACCGGTTTTGCCCACCCGAAGCCTGCCACCAGCAGCATTAAAGCCCCCATCGGATCGATATGAGACAACGGATTGAGGGTTAAGCGTCCATTTTGTCGGGGAGTAGCGTCGCCAAAGCGATCGGCGATCAGGGCATGGCAGAATTCATGGACGGTGAAAGCGATTGCCAATATAATCAACCGTGATATTAAAACAGCGGGACTGAGATTGAACATATATGCGATTATAACACGGGTGGTATAATCGCATCGTGTTATTGGATTTGCACTTGGGCGACACGGTTGTTTTAAAAAAACCTCATCCCTGCGGGAGTTATGAGTGGCATGTGGTTCGGTTGGGCGCTGATATTGGCCTGGAATGCAGTGTATGTAAAAGGAGAATTTTACTGCCGCGGCATGAATTATCGCGTCGGATAAAAAAGATAATACCGGGGAATACAAATGGATCAAATAAGACATAAAATACCCCATGTTGTTTTTTTGTTTTCAGATACAGGCGGTGGGCATCGCAGCGCTTCGGAAGCGATTATTGAGGCGATAAACAATCTGTATGGAGATAACATCACTTGCGAGATGGTTGATATTTTCAAAGGAGCGCCGCCGCCTTTAAACCGTTTTCCGCAACTATACCCGCCAATGGCGCGTGTACCTGACGCCTGGGAATTTGGTTACCGCATCAGTAATGGGGGCAGAAGGACGCGGTTTTTGACAAACATCTTCTGGCCTTATATTCGCCGGTTTACGCATCGTCTGATACGCGATCATCCCTCAGATTTGTACGTCTCGGTTCACCCATTGGCCAATACACCAGTTATCCGTTCTTTAGGCGATAATCGCCCTCCGTTTATGACGATTGTGACTGACATGGTAACAACGCATGCTTTTTGGTACGCGCATGATGCGGATTTAATTCTGACGCCGACTGAAGAGGCGCGCCGGCGCGGAATTGCGTTGGGTG
Source organism: uncultured Anaerolineaceae bacterium (assembly GCA_964503685.1). Classification (GTDB taxonomy): domain Bacteria; phylum Chloroflexota; class Anaerolineae; order Anaerolineales; family Anaerolineaceae; genus CAZDAW01. Next base: position 6,964 of record CAZDAW010000029.1, read on the forward strand.
TTACTCCAGAACGAATTAAAGTTGTGGGATTACCCGTTGCCGATAGATGCTGGCAACCGGCGAAAGCCCGGGCGACAATTCGCACGGAATTGGGCGGGCCTGATGAAAAACAGATTGTTCTCCTCGTGGGGGGGGGGGACGGGATGGGGCCAATTGAAAGAACTGCCCAAGCAATTTCGGAATCGGGTCTGGATGTGGCACTGGTTGTAATAACAGGACGTAATCGAGGATTAAAGACACGTCTCGATGCATACAGCTGGCAAATTCCCCATTTTATCTACGGATTTGTGCAGAATATGCCTGATTTCATGCAGGCATCTGATATTATTATCACGAAAGCAGGGCCGGGAACAATCAGTGAAGCCTTTATTGCTGGCCTGCCAATTATCATTTACAGCCACATGCCCGGACAGGAAGATGGCAATATCACTTATGTGGCATCTGAGGGCGCGGGCGTATGGGCGCCGCGGCCGGATGAGGTTGTCTGCGCTTTGCGAAATTGGATTGACCACCCGGAAGCGATGGCAAAAGCAAAAGCGGCTTCTATCAGACTGGCAAAGCCTGACGCCGCACGTAAAATTGCCCGTACGATTGGTGATTTGTTATGTGTACAGGTAAAAGTTTAACAATCCCTTTGATTATTTCGGCTAAAATTGTATTATCCTTATGCCCATTCTTGACGCTAACACCCTTGAAGTGATCAGTCGCAGCCCCGAACAAACTCGCCGGGTGGGTATGCGGTTGGGCTCTCTGTTGCAAGCAGGTGATATTGTTCATCTGATCGGCGATTTAGGGAGCGGCAAGACCACTCTCGTGCAAGGTATTGCCATAGGATGGGGTTCGCTGGATGTTGTATCCAGCCCGACATTTGTTCTGGTCAACGTCTATCGCCGTCCGGATGGTGTTCTGCTCAACCATCTGGATGCATATCGTTTAAATGATGCGCTTGAAGCTGAGGATCTGGACATTGATACCATGATTGAGCAAGGAATTCTATTGGTTGAATGGGCAGATCGTATTCGAAATGCTCTGCCACAGCGCCGTCTGGAGGTTGATTTACACTGGATGGCTGATGAACAACGTAGTATGGTTTTTTCTGCTCAGGGCGACCATTATCAACGGATGTTGGCTGAATTAAAGAAGTTGGTTTTTGGAGGCTGATGATGCTGCTGGCAGTAGATTGTTCGACTCGCTGGATTGGCCTGGCGTTATATGATGGTGTACAGATATTAAGTGAGCGTGTCTGGCAAACTGCCAATCATCATACGGTTGAGTTGGCGCCGGCGGTTGACGGTTTAATCCGTTGTGGCGAGATCAGAAAATCTGATATCCAGGTGATCGGAGTCGCCACCGGTCCGGGTTCATTTACAAGCCTGAGGATAGGTCTGGCTCTTGCGAAAGGGCTGGCGCTGGCATTACATATCCCTCTGGTTGGCGTTCCAACACTGGATATTCTGGTCAGAGCGCAACCCATTCGCGATATGCCATTGGCAGCAGTTCTTCAGGCTGGGCGTGGTCGGCTGGGCGTAGGCTGGTATCGTGCAGAATCGGATCATTGGCAACCTTATGGCGAGATCACTGTGCAAACCTGTGAGGCGCTGGCGCAGCATATTCATAGGCCTACAATGGTTTGCGGCGAATTATCAGCCGAAGAGAGGCAATTATTGGCGCGTAAAAGGAAAAATGTAATTCTAACGACGCCCGCGCAGTCGTTGCGCCGCCCTTCGTTTTTAGCTGAATTAGCGTGGGAAAAATGGCAGGCGGGGCAGATTGACGACCCGGTCAAGCTGGCGCCGTTGTACCTTCACATTGCGGAGCCAATTCCAGAACCATGAACGGGTCTGAGTCTCTGACAATAATGATTCGCCCGATGTGCGAAGATGATATTGAAGAAGTACTCGCCATTGAGCGTTTATCGTTTGCTTTGCCGTGGAGCGAAAATTCATATCGTCACGAATTAAGAGATAACCCGAATGCATTTATCTGGGTGGCCGAATTGCATGCAAACGATAATGAGAAATGGATAGCTGGCGTGATCGTTGTGTGGTTGATTCTGGATGAAATGCATGTTGCGACAATTGGTGTGCATCCTGATTATCGCAGAAGAAATATCGCTCGGCGTTTGCTGGCCAGAGCGCTGGCGGTTATGCGCCAGAAGGGGGCTGTACAGGCAACATTGGAAGTCAGAAAGAGTAACTTGCCTGCACAGATGCTTTACAGGTCGTTTGGTTTTGAGGTAGTTGGCGAACGACCAAAATATTATTGTGATAATGATGAAGATGCTTTAATAATGACAGTTTCTGATCTCAATGGAAATAGTATTAAACGCTTGTATGTGAATGAGGTGTAATCATGATGCCATCAGAAATCTTAGAGCAGGTCCGTCAGGAGGTTGTCGCGTGTCAGAAATGTGCATTACACTTCTCGCGAAAAAATGGCGTTCCGGGCGAAGGCCCACTGGATGCAGAGATAATGATGATCGGCGAGGGGCCGGGGTTTCATGAAAATGAACAGGGACGACCCTTCGTTGGGGCGGCGGGAAAGTATCTGGATGAATTGCTGATGGGCGTTCACCTGAAAAGGCAGCAAGTTTATATTACCAATATTGTCAAATGTCGCCCGCCTGGCAACCGCGACCCTCTGCCTGAAGAAATTCAGGCTTGCGGTGTTTATCTGGACAAACAGATCGAAGCGATAAATCCGAAAGTGATAATTACATTGGGCAGGTATTCAATGGCTCGTTATCTGCCTAATGCTAAAATCAGTGATGTTCATGGACAACCTGTGCGGGTGAAAGGTCGATTGATTATCCCGATGTATCATCCGGCGGCCGCTTTACATCAACCGGCGCTAAAGACAAGTATCGAGCGAGATTTTTCCAGGTTACCGGAATTTATCTCGCAATCCTATAAAGTCGTGGCGGAGCAGGAATCGCAAACGGACAAAAAAGAACAACCTCAGCAATTGAACCTGTTTTAGGCATACGACCAGATAAAGATTGAGGCAAAATGGAAAATACGATAAAAGCAAATCTTATAAATAAACTTCAACAGCGAACTGCCCGGGTATCTGTCCTGGGGTTGGGATACGTTGGTTTACCCCTGGCAACCGTTTTTGCTGAGGCAGGCTTTACAGTGGTCGGGATTGACCCGGATCAGCATAAAGTGGATTTACTCAACCGGGGCGAAAGCTATATACTGGATGTTTCCACTGAGCAGGTTGCGCGCCTGGTAAAAGCAGGGCGGTTAAAAGCCACCGCCGATTTTTCGGCTATTCGTGAGGCTGATGCAATCAGCATTTGTGTTCCGACTCCGCTGCGAAAAACGGGCGACCCGGACCTTTCCTACATTATTTCTGCAAACGAGCAACTGGCTCATTATGTCCATCCGGGAATGGTTGTTGTTCTCGAATCGACGACGTACCCCGGAACAACCCGCGAACTGGTATTGCCGCGTCTGATCGAGTCCAGCGGCCTGACAGTGGGCCAGGATTTCTTTGTGGCTTTTTCGCCGGAACGGGTTGATCCCGGACGCGAGGATTGGACGACGATCAATACCCCAAAGGTTTTGGGAGGCATCACGCCTGACTGCCGGGATGTTGCAACCGTCTGGTATTCACAGGCTTTGCAGAATGTTGTTCCTGTTTCATCTGCTGAAGTGGCAGAGATGGCCAAACTCCTCGAAAATACTTTCCGTATGGTTAACATTGGAATGGTTAATGAAATGGCGATCATGTGCGATCGCTTGGGGGTAGATGTCTGGGAGGTGATCGATGCGGCTGCGACAAAGCCCTTCGGCTTTATGAAATTCTCTCCCGGGCCCGGTCTGGGTGGACATTGCATTCCCATCGATCCGCTATATTTATCTTGGAAGTTACGCGCTTTGAATTATACAGCGCGTTTTATCGAACTGGCGTCGGAGATCAACACAGGTATGCCGCGCTTTGTGATCGCCAAAGTGCAGGATGCCTTGAATGAATTCCAGAAACCATTGAAAGGAAGCAAGGTTTTAGTGTTGGGCGCAGCGTACAAACCGGATATTGATGATCTCCGTGAATCTCCTGCATTGGATGTAATTGGTTTGCTGCGCCAAAAAGGCGCTCAGGTTTTTTACCACGATCCATATATATCCCATATAAAACATGATACATGGGAAATGTCCAGCGTCTCTGATTTAATGGGTACGGTGAAAGCCGCCGATTGTGTTGTGATTGTAACCCATCATAAATCTTACGATTATGCCGCCATATTACAAGCTGCAGCGCTGATTGTTGATACCCGTAATGCATTGGGATCCAAAGGTTTGAATAATCCCAAGGTGGTGAGGTTATAATGGCGCATTATCTGGTTACCGGAGCGGCAGGATTCATCGCGTCTAAGGTGATACAAATATTGCTTGAGCAGGGGCATACCGTTATCGGTGTTGATAATCTGAATGATGCCTATGATGTGCGTATTAAAGATTATCGGCTGAAGAGCTTGCTTCCGTTGTCCGGTTTCACTTTCTATAAAATGGATATCTCCAGCAAAGAAGATGTCCAAAAATTAATAGCTGATTCAAATTCTTTTGATGCTGTTATCAACCTGGCCGCCAGAGCCGGCGTACGCTTGAGTTTGCTGAATCCCTGGGCGTTTGTCGAAACGAATGTGACAGGTACACTCAACCTGTTGGAATTATGCAGGCAGAAGGGAGTAGGTAAATTTATTCTGGCATCTACTTCCAGTTTGTATGGGAAACATAATCCGCTTCCTTACAATGAAGATACGGATACTAATCGTCCTCTTTCCCCTTATGCTGCGAGCAAAAAAGGGGCAGAAGCATTGTGCTATACCTATCATCATATATATGACCTTGATGTGACGATCTTTCGCTATTTCACAGTTTACGGCCCGGCTGGACGGCCGGATATGAGCATGTTCCGTTTTACAAAGTGGATCTGTGAAGGACAGGCAGTTGAGTTATTTGGCGATGGAAGCCAATCGCGTGATTTCACTTATGTGGATGACATTGCCCGAGGTACGGTTCTTGGTTTAAAGCCGTTGGGGTACGAAATAATTAATCTTGGGAACGACCATCCACACGCCTTGATGGAGGCGCTCAATTTGATTGAGGCGCGTTTGGGGCGTAAAGCGATAATCAACTATAAACCATTTCAAAAGGCAGATGTCCCCGCTACTCGGGCGTGCATTGATAAGGCTGAACGCCTGTTAGGTTGGCAGCCGGCGATAAATTTAGAGGAGGGCGTGGCCCGGATGGTTGACTGGTATTTGGCTGAGCGATCCTGGGCGAGCCAGATTGAAACGTGACCAATCGCTTTCAAGCGTTCCTGCAAAATTGGCTGCAAGACCGAATAATCCGTAATGTTGTAAAAAATTCCGGCTACCTTTTCAGCAGTAATACGATCACTATGCTGTTGGGGATGCTGCAGAGTATTCTCGCGGCGCGCCTGTTGGGGGTAGCAGGATTTGGTATTTTAGGTGGGGTGACAGCTTTTGCTTCGACGGTTAACCGCTTGCTCTCGTTTCGAATGGGTGAAGTGGTTGTTAAATACATGAGCAATTATTTGAGCGATCAAAAACGGGAACATGCGGCTGCAATCGTTAAATTCGCTTTATTGGTCGAGGCGGCGACATCCGTGATCGCTTATTTGCTGTTGATCCTTGTTTCACCATTGGCTGCCCGTTATTTACTGCATGATCCCACGCTTGATTACCTGATCGTTATTTATGGTTTGTCGCTGCTGGCAAACCTGGTTACTGAAACAATGACCGGCGTGCTTCAGGTGGGAACGCATTTCAAGAGTCAGGCAGTTATTAATGTGCTTCAGAGTGCATTGACGGCCACCCTCATTTTGATCGCTTTCTTGACAGATGGAGACCTCATGCTGGTATTGATGGCTTATCTGGCTGGCAAAGCGCTCAATGCAGCAGGGATTGTCGTGGTGGGACTGCGCCGCCTGGCGCAGTCTTTGGGCAAGGATTGGTGGAAAGCCTCTTTTCGTTTGTTACCTGAACGGAGGGCATTGTGGCAATATGCCGTCAGTACAAACCTGAGTGGGACGATTAATCTGATCATTCGCGACAGCGAAGTTCTCTGGGTGACTTACTTTTTATCACCGCTGGAAGCGGGCTATTACAAGGTTGCTCTGGCAGTGATTAACCTGGTATTGATGCCAATTACTCCTTTTATCAGCACAACTTTTCCAGAGATCAGCCGGAATGTTGCAGCGAAAGCCTGGCAGCAATTGCGTAATTTGTTGCGAAAAATCACTGCGATATCATTGGCGTGGACCGGCGCGGTGGCGATTGGCTTGCTTATTCTGGGCAAATGGCTTATTGAGACTTTTTACGGCGTCGAATATGTACCAGCTTATCCGGCGTTGATGGTCTTATTGATCGGGTTCGGTTTCGCGAATGTTTTATTCTGGAACAGGCCGCTTTTATTGTCATTGGGGTTGCCTGTATATCCGTTAAAGGTGTCCTTTTGGGTAGGGCTGGCAAAAGTGGTTGGATCTTTTTGGCTGGTGCCTCGGTACGGCTATGTTGCTGAAGCGTTATTGTTGTCTGCCTATTTCGTGATTTCGATTGGATTGATCGTATTGCACGGCTTCGGAAGTGTTCGTCAAGCAGAGGCAGTCACAGCTACAGGGGAGACTTCGTGAAAATCGCCTGCATTACAACCTCAACTATTCCTTCTGATACTGCCAATAGCATCCAGGTGATGAAGGTTTGTCAGGCATTGGCGCAATTGGGGCATGAGATTCGCCTGTTTACGCCGGGTCAGACTCGCGTTGCGTGGGATACCCTGGCAGGTCATTATGGGTTGCAAGCCCAATTTCCAATTTTCTGGATACCTGAATGGCCTATTTTTAAAAGGTATGATTTTGCAATCAAGGCTGTCAACCAGGCGTATCGGTGGGAGGCGGACTTGATCTATACCTGGACTCCGCAGGCTGCTTTATATTCGGCTGTTTTGGGTTCACCGGTGGTTTTGGAAATGCACGACCGGCCGACAGGAAAACTTGGTCCTCAGATTTTGCGTTGGTTCGTGCGTCAGAAGGGACTAAAACGATTGGTGGTAATTACCCAGGCGCTGCGCCGTGCTTTGGAGCAAGACTGCAACCGTCAATTTCGAGCCGGTGAAGTTGTGATTGCCCCGAATGGTATCGATCTTGAACGCTATCGAAATTTGCCTGATCCGCAAGAAGCACGTATCGAATTGGGGCTTGAAGATGGTGTAACCGTTGGTTACACCGGGCATTTTTATCCCGGACGGGGAACAGAACTCCTGTATTCGCTGGCCGAAAGATTGCCTGGGGTGAACTTTTTGTGGGTCGGTGGCCGTCCTGCCGATGTGACTTATTGGCGCCAGAGAGTATCAGAAGCTGGTCTGACGAACATTCGTTTGATTGGTTTTGTCGAAAATAAATTACTTTCAATGTACCAGGCTGCTGCAGATGTGCTGCTGATGCCGTATGAATTCAGCATCCAGGGAAGCAGTGGGGGTAATTCGGCTGATATTTGCAGTCCTATGAAGATGTTTGAGTATATGGCCGCGGGACGGGCGATTATCACCAGCGATCTGCCTGTTATCAGAGAAGTTCTCAATGAGCAGAATGCAATCTTTTGCCTGCCGCAAGATGTTGAGGCATGGCAACAAGCCTTGCAACAGTTGTTGGGTGATGAAGATTTGCGTGGAAAATTGGGTCAGCGCGCCCGGAATGATGCGCGGAACTACGCCTGGATCGAGCGCGCCAGGCGCTCTCTCGAAGGGATGATCGTGTCAAAATGAGCACAATGGATCACCTTCAGGCAAATGAAGAGAAAAGGGTTCTTATCGGGGGGGGATTTGTCTTTTTCGTCGGCGTTCTTATTCGATCAGGGTTGCGACTGATCTATCCGGCTGCCGTTTATACGGATACCGACCGCTATCGGTATATGGCAAATGCGATTTTAACAGATTGGAACCTCTTTAATGGGACGCGAGCGCCTGGCTATCCCCTTTTTATGGCCCTGGCGGGCGATGATAACGCGGTCTATATTGCTCAACTGGCACTTGGATTAGTAATTTCTCTGGCTTTTTTCGCTATTGGATGGATGTTGACGCACAATATCAAATTTGCTGTTTTGGCCGGCCTGCTTTATACGCTTAATTTGGGGCAGTTATTCTTTGAAGCCACACTGCTCTCAGAGACTCTGACAACATTCTGGATCGTTTTAACGTTTACTACGGTTGTGTTATGGCTCTCAAATTCAAAACACCGAAGTATTCTGTTGGCAATTGCGATCAGTATTCTGTCAGCATTGGCGGCGTTAACTCGCGCTCAATATTTATTCCTGCCGTTTTTGATCGCTGTCGTTCTGATTCTGGTGGAATGGTTCGATGCGAAAAAAATTCGTTGGGCTGATGCAGCAGGTTTGATTATCCCGGCAATTCTGATCATTGGGCTCTGGTCGCAATACATTCATCAACGCTTTGGAATGTTTGGGATTACGACGACGACCGGATTCCATTTGATGCAGAATACCGGTTCATTTTTCGAATATGCGCCTGAGGAATATGCGGATTTGCGCGATACGTATCTAAAATATCGTGCTATCCGAATCGCAGAACGGGGTGTGCAGAGCAACACAATCTGGCAGGCGATACCCGAAATGCAGAAAGTCTCCGGTTTAAGTTTCTATGAGCTTTCACAGACACTGACTAAAATTTCGGTGCAGTTGATATTGAAATATCCTCACTTGTATCTGAAAAGTGTTCTATATAGCTGGTGGATGTTTTGGCGCGCCCCGGTTTACTGGCAACCGGAACTTATTCTGAACCCGTTCTACCGTTCATTGATTGGCAAATTGATAACAGTAGAGCGTTTTTGCCTTTTTGGCAGCAACATGGTCTTTATTGTTTCCTCTATTGGAATAGTATCTTGGCGGAAATTGCGAAGGTTTTTAAATTTGCCGGTTTTTTTATGGCTTGTTGCTGGTACAATTTGGATCAATTCTGCGGTGCAGGCTTTGATGGAGCAGGGTGAGAATCCTCGTTTTCTAATTCCCCTGCAATCGCTGGTTATCCTTTGGCTTGTATGGATATTGATTAGCCTATGGGACAAGCGAAGTAGAATAAAATCTGTCCTTAGAAAATAATTTGAAACAAAACCAATGACATCTAAACGAACCATTTACATTACAGCTCTATTAATTGTGTGTCTGATAATAGGGGCGGTATTAATCACTATTGATGGGAAAGGGAACTGGTTAACCGGCTGGTTAGCAGATTCCTTTTTGCTGCTGGCAGGCGCTGGCATTATGCTGTTAGCCTGGCGGTGGGGCGGTGGAGGTAAAACCCTGGCCTGGATGATGACGCTGGCATTTGTATTGCGCATTGGGGTTGGTTTTGGAATGGAAAAAGCCTTGCCCTTGATCGGTAATGATACACCAAGCCAGAAAGCAGGTTATATCTTTTATGATTCCTACCGGCGCGATGGGCAATCCTGGGGGTTGGCCGATTCTAATCAACCTGTTTGGATGGCCTACAGCGAAGATATCACCGCCGATCAGTACGGAGGTATGTTATTAGTCAGCGCTCTGATTTATCGTTATCTCAGCCCTGATGCACATCGCGCCTGGTTTATTCTCATATTGACTTCTACATTTGCTGCGATTGGCGTGCCATTCTTGCTGCAAACGGGCAAACGCCTCTGGGGAGGTAAAACCGGGAATATTGCCGCCTGGATACTGGCTTTATATCCAGAAAGCATTCTTCTCGGCGCTTCTCAAATGCGCGAGCCCATATTGATTTCTCTAATCGCTATTGCTTTCTGGGCAGTTGTTGTCTGGCAGCAGGAGAAGCAGCGGCGATATCTGATCTGGCTCGGATTGGCGTTGGCCGGGATGATATTCATTTCGTGGCGCGTTGCGGCGCCGACTATTGCGGTTTTACTGGGTTGGGTATGGTTTAGTCAAGAAAGCCTGAAGCCAGATTCAAAAGTTAAAGTTTTGGGTTGGATTGGTTTTGTTCTTGCAGGCCTGGCTCTGGTTTTTTTAAGCTGGCATTGGTTTCAGAGCGCCGCAGAATGGGATGCCTTGTTAACCAAACGCGCTTCGGGTTGGGTGCAGTATTTACTTCACCGGATGGATGAGAATTTATATATCCCATTTATAACAGTGTTAGGTGTGGCTCAAGTTGTGCTGCCAGCGGCAATCATTGAACCGTCCATAGCAATCTGGAGAAGCGTGGCTATCTTACGTTCGTTGGGGTGGTATCTGCTGGCGCCGCTGCTAATCTATGGTTTTATTTCTGCCTGGCGAGTTGAGAATAGGCGGGAAAAACGTTTATTGGTTTATTTGGGAATAGTTGTTTGGGTATGGATTCTGGTTTCGTCAGCGCGCGCTGGCGGCGATTTGTGGGATAATCCCCGCTACCGGGCATTGTTCCTGGTCTGGCAGGCGATTGTCGCGGGCTGGGCTATTGCCTGGGCGATTCGTAAGAAGGATCCCTGGTTGGCGCGCTGGCTGGTTGTTGAAGCAATATTTCTGGCTTTTTTCACCGTGTGGTACGCCAATCGTTATTATGCAGTCGCGATAAAAATACCTTTCTGGACAATGGTGGAATGGATCATCGGCTTAAGTTGTCTGGTTCTGATCGGTGGATGGGTCTGGGATAAACTTCAGCATAAAAAACGAGCTTGACGCACTATTGTATGCGCTATAATTCAACCATTCTTATTCGCCGGATATGAGCAAAAAATATATGATCAGTGTGATTATTTATTCCAGAGCAACCATTGTTATGGGGGCGGGATTGTGAAGAAAATTTTTCGATCGAACTGGCTGTCAGCAGGATTAACGATAGCAGGGGTGATAATTTATTTATTACAGGCCTGGACTTATGCTCATACTCAGGCATCTTTACTGGATGAAGGGAATTATCTCTACAAAGGTTATCTCTTTGTGAAAGGTGTTTACTGGCCTTATCAGGATTATGGCCCGTGGACCAATCCATTTCCGCTGGCGGTAGTGCTGCCCGCCGTTGTGCAGGTGATTTTGGGGCCCGGATTGGGTACTGCACGTTATTTCGCCATATTTCTGGGTTTTTCTACCGTTTTGGGGTTGTGGTTAGTTGTCAGACGGTTAGGCGGTAAGTGGTGGGCGGCATTTGCGGTGTGGGCGGTTGCCATGAATCCAGCCCTGATCAAAATATACAGCCAGGCGATATCAGAAGGATTGGTCGCCTGTATGCTTGTGTGGGTCTTTGTTCTGGTTTTGGGAGAGAAAAGGCCATTATGGCAATTATTGCTGGGCTCGGCGCTGGCTGCTGCATTATTTATGACCCGAATCAATCTGGCGCCTGTGTTGCCCTTTATGCTGGTTTATATTTTCTGGCAAAACGGAAAACGAACCGGCATTTATGCTACACTCATAAGCTTTGCAATTGTGCTTACGATCAACGGGATATACTATCCGGGTATATTGAAAATATGGGCGGCTTGGATACCGCGTAAATTCTCTCCATTTTTGGATACGTGGCGTAACCTGGGCGGCGGTAAACAAATATGGAAACCAGATATGGAGATATTATCCAAAATTGATTCGTTCTTACAGGGCATTCGTTCACATTATCTGGCAGTTATCGGCGTTTTTGTGACTTGGGCCTTATGGCGGCGCAAAAAAGAATGGGCCAATCCGGGCAACTTTCGCATTGTTGTAATATTATCAGGTCTATTCGCATTAATGTTTGCACTACATACCTATGCTGCATTATGGCAGGATTATTGTGTTTATTGTTATCCCTTATACCTGACCTTTTTTGCGGAAATGGGATTGATTATTCTGGCGGCTTCCTTCAATTCCTGGAATAAGTTGTTATCTCCTTTTGCACAAATTACATTTGGGCTGTTAACCCTGGCGCTGACAACCGCCATTGGCTTTGGGGCGGCCGGTGACATTGGGTCAATGATTGCAGCCATCCAGGTTCCGCGCATCAGAGGGATGAAATTGCAATCTGGCACAACGGAAATCTGGCGTTTATTGGCAAATAAATTTGGTTTTACTTATGAGATGTTGATTCAGTGGCTGCCGACAATTGCCGGATTTCTGTTTGGAATATTGGTACTTCTTCTGGCGTGGCGGCTGAGTCGTTGGACGGAGCTGAAAAATCATGCATCAAAACTGAGTTTCGGCTATCTGGTACTGGTTTTAATCCTGATTTGTGGTTTCTTGCTCTCGCCTACAAAAGCCCTGGGAGCCGGCTACGCCACTTATGACTGCGGGGGAAATGTTATTGCCTCAGCGGATACGGTTGGTTCATATTTGCGAGAAATTATTCCAGCAGGGGCAAAAATTTATTGGTCAGGGGGCCTGTCGCCAGTTCCCTTGTTATATCTTTCAGATATTAAGATCTATCCACCTCAATTGAACGATGGTTATTCCTTCAAACAGGGGGGAGATTCTGATAAACTTTACCGGTTCGGGTTTTGGAACAGCGAACTGGCAAAACAATGGTTGGCGGAAGCTGATTTTATTTTGGTTGAGCAAAGATCTTTTCGTGGGTCGATAGTTGCAAAAATTGACCCCGAACAATATGATGAATATGAACCTACGCCGGCGATGGTTGATTGCTGGGAAGGATCAGGAATTCGCATTTTCAGGAGAAAGCCGTGAATCTTTCTATTGTCATTCCTGTCTATAATGAGGCGGAGAATTTGCCTTTGCTGCATAAGGCTTTACACGAAGCTCTCGATCAGTTAAAAACTCCTTGGGAAGCTGTGCTGGTTGATGATGGCAGTAAGGATAACAGCCTTGAGGTATTGCAGCAACTCGCTGATCAGGATCCCAAGCATATCAGTCTGGTTGCCTTGCGTAGAAATTTTGGACAGACAGCTGCCATTGAAGCTGGAATTGATCATGCTGTCGGCGATGTCATTATATTAATGGATGCTGATTTGCAAAATGACCCATCCGATATTCCAGCGATGCTGGAAAAGATGGATGAAGGGTACGATGTTATCAGCGGGTGGCGAATAAACCGGCAGGATGCATTTCTTACCCGTACCTTGCCTTCCAGAATGGCGAATTGGTTAATATCCTGGGTGACTGGGGTGCATTTGCATGATTATGGCTGTACGCTGAAAGTATACCGGCGCGAAGTCATCACCGGGTTTCGCCTTTATGGAGAGATGCACCGTTTCATTCCGGTTTTTGCTTATCGGGTGGGGGCGAAAATCTATGAAATGCCTGTCAAGCATCATCCCCGCAAATTTGGCAAAGCCAATTATGGCCTGGAACGCACGATTAAAGTAATTCTTGACCTGTTTACGGTCAAGTTCCTCATTAGCTATTCGAATAAACCGATTTATTTGTTCGGCGGAGCAGGATTATTATCCATTGGCGCCAGTTTACCTTTATTGTTATATATTGTGATTCGGAAAATTCTATTTAATGAGTCTCTGGTGCGTTCGCCGTTGTTGTTGATGAGTACCATGCTTTTTATTCTCGGAGCTCAATCCATTATGATGGGGTTGATAGCAGAGTTATTGGCGCGTACTTATCATGAATCTCAGGCAAAACCGACTTATACGGTGCGTAAATATATCCGGAATGGTTTGGAAGAACCTTCTCCTAAAAAGTGAGCATGGATGCGTGTACTGGTATTGATCCACGAGTTTCCTCCTGTCGGGGGGGGTGGGGGTAAAGTCGCCGAAGATTTATGCGAGGGCCTGGCGAAGTACGGATACCAAATTCGGGTGTTGTCTGCTCATTTCAAAGGATTGCCGTTTAAAGAAGAGCACAAAGGGTTTGAGGTCATTCGGGTTAGATCGGGCAGACGTTATTCATACAGAGCAGACCTGTTAGCGATGTTTGGTTATCTCTTGAGTGGATTTTGGAAGGGGATGCAAATTATCCGACAGTGGAAGCCGGAGCTTATTCATGTTCATTTTGCTGTTCCAGCGGGCGTATTGGCGTTTGTTTTAAGTCGTTTGACTGGCGTGCCTTATGTATTAACAGCGCATATGGGCGATATACCCGGCGGGGTTCCATCCAAGACCGCAGGTTGGTTCCGTTGGATACAACCTTTCACCCCACCTATCTGGCGCTTTGCCAGCCGGGTGATAGCAGTAAGTAGTTTTGGACGTAACCTTGCACTACAGCATTACCCAGTTAAGATCGAAGTTATTCCTAACGGCGTGGATATCAGCCAATTAAGCCAGGGCGAAATTCGGCCTGGTAAGCCACCGCAGGTTGTTTTTGTGGGACGTTTTATGCTAGAGAAGAACCCTGTGCAGGTTGTGCGCATTATGGCTGGACTAAAAGATTTGTCCTGGCGTTGCGTTATGGTGGGCGATGGTCCTCTGCGACCAGATGTCGAGGCAGAGATTGACCGGTATCATCTTGGCGACAGAATCACATTGACGGATTGGGTGTCGCCGGAAGAGGCGGTCGCGATTATGGCAAAGAGCGACTTGTTGCTTATGCCGTCCCTGTCAGAAGGTTTACCTGTGGTAGGCGTCCAGGCGCTTGCTTTAGGACTGGCGGTTGTTGCCAGCCAGGTGGGTGGGTGTATTGACCTGGTGCAGCCTAACGAAAATGGATTTTTATTACCAGTCAATGACTTGAACGCATTTCAGGAAAAAGTTCGTTATTTAATAGGCGATCCAGAGAAGTTACAGGCAGCGCGTTCTGCCAGTCGAAAACTGGCTGCCAGGTTTGACCTGAATGAAATTATTAAATCATATGATCAAGTTTACCGGAGTGTTTGTTGATTAAAAAGAGGTGTGTACTTTCAATTGTCGGGGCGCGTCCCCAATTTGTTAAGGCTGCTGTTGTATCGCGGGCTTTGCGATCATCATTTGATGAAGTGTTATTGCATACCGGACAACATTATGATGATAATATGTCGCGCATCTTTTTTGATGAGCTTGACTTGCCCAAACCGGACATTAATCTGGGTGTTGGCGGCGGCAGTCATGCTGAGCAAACCGGACACATGCTGATCGGTATTGAGGAAGTTCTCCTGAAGAACCGTCCGGATTGGGTATTGATTTATGGCGACACCAATTCGACGCTGGCGGGCGCTCTGGCCGCCGTAAAATTACAAATCCCAGTTGCACACGTTGAAGCCGGACTACGTTCGTTTAATTGGGCAATGCCAGAAGAGATTAATCGGATCGTCAGCGATCGACTTGCAACAGCTTTGTTTTGCCCAACTGATACAGCGGTCAAGAATCTGGCAAATGAAGGGATCAGGCAAGGAGTCTTTCAGGTTGGCGATGTTATGTGTGATGCTTTGGAGTATAATCTTTCACTGGCTAAAGATCGTTCTCGTATATTAACAAAGCTTGATTTACAATGCGGTGAATATGCCCTTGTAACTATCCATCGTGCGGCCAATACAGATGACCCGGCTCGTTTGTTTTCCATTCTGGATGCTCTGCGTCAAATAAAGATGCCGATTGTGTTCCCGGTTCATCCACGCACACAACATGCAGTTATGACAAATGGACTTTCGATTCCTCAAAACGTGAAAACGATTGAGCCTGTCGGCTATCTGGATATGTTACAATTGGAAGCTAATGCGAATTGTATTCTGACTGATTCAGGCGGGGTACAAAAAGAGGCTTATTGGCTTGGTGTGCGTTGCATTACTTTGCGAGAAGAAACTGAATGGATTGAGACAGTTACGGCAGGTTGGAATAAGCTTGTCGGAGTGGAAACGGCAGAAATCATTGCCACTGTTCAAAACTGGTTTCCTTTAACTGAACGTCCTGCGTTGTTTGGAGATGGACGTGCCGCAAATAAAATAAAACAGATACTAACTAATTGGAGATGATTCAATGATTAATATGGCAAAACCTCAAATTGGACCTGAAGAAAAACAGGCAGTGTTGGAAGTGCTCGATTCAGGAATCCTGGCGCAGGGTCCGCGTACTAAGGCATTTGAAGATGCTTTTGCTGAAATGTGTGGTGTGAAACACGCAATAGCAACTTCATCTGGTACGACTGCCCTGCATGTGGCATTATTAGCGCATGGTATCGGCGAGGGCGATGAGGTTATCACCTCCCCGTTCACATTTATTGCTTCAGCAAATAGTATTGTCTATGCTGGAGCGAAACCTGTTTTTGTTGATATCGATGCGGCAACTTACAATATCGATGCAAAATTGATCGAGGCGGCTATTACACCGCGAACACGGGCGATTTTACCGGTTCATCTGTATGGTTTGTGTTGCGACATGGGCGCAATCATGGATATTGCGAAGAAGCATAAGCTGATTGTTATTGAAGATGCATGCCAGAGTCATGGCGCGACATATAAAGGAGGCAGAGCGGGTTCATTTGGCACTGGCGCTTTCTCGCTTTACCCAACAAAAAATATGACTTCCGGAGAGGGTGGAATGATCACAACAAATGATGATGTGATCGATGAAAAATGCCGGGTGATTCGCCAGCATGGGATGCGCCGTCGTTATTTTCATGATGAATTGGGCTTCAATTTCCGCTTAACAGACGTCGCTTCAGCGATCGGTTTGGCGCAATTACACAAGTTGGAAAAATTAAACGAGAAACGGCGTGAAAATGCAAAATACCTCAGCACCCATCTTAAAGGTGTTGTTGTCCCTGTAATACCCGAAGGCTGTGAACATGTTTTCCATCAATATACAGTTCGCGTTCCAAATGGTAAACGGGATGAGTTGGTAACTTACTTAAAGGAACATGGCGTTAGTTCCGAAACTTATTATCCGGTTCCGGTCCATAAGCAAAAATTTTATGTTGAGGAATTGGGTTATAACGTCTCGCTTCCGGTGGCAGAAAAAGCTTGCCAGGAAGTGGTATCTCTTCCGGTTCATCCCGGTTTAAGCGATGCCGATTTAGAGACAATTGTAAGAACTGTCAATGAGTTTATGGCAAAATAATCCATAAAACGGGCGAATATTTCATCACTTTCCTCAAGGAGTCGAGGCTTTATCGGACGAGGTGCTGTTTTCCAATGTCTGTCAGGGCATCGACTCCTGGGCAGGTTAAAAGGGATTGTCAATCATTTCTTGTATTCGCGCCTGTATTTGTAATAAAAATAACAGGTTATTGAGGTCGATATGGCACAGGAAGAATTGCAAAAGAAAATCAAACAGCGTGAAGCAAAACTGGCTGTCATAGGTTTGGGCTATGTTGGTTTACCGGTTGCCTGTATGTTCGCGCAGACAGGTTTTGATGTGTTGGGTGTGGAACTTAAATCGGAGCGAGTTGAAAAGATCAACTCGGGTGTTTCTCCGATTGAGGGAGATGAACCAGGATTGGCTGAATTATTAAGCCAGGTCATTGGGCAGAAGAAACTGCGCGCGACCTCAAATTACGCCGATTTAAAGGACAGGGATGTGATTCTAATTGACGTTGAAACACCAGTCGACGATCGTCACATTCCACGTTACCAGGCGCTACAATCTTCGATCAAAAGCCTGGGTCCGGTGCTAAAATCTGGGGCGTTGGTGATTGTTGAATCGACGATTGCACCGGGAACAATTGATAATATCGTTCGACCGTTGTTGGAAAAAACATCAAAAGGTCAATGCAATGAAAAATTTTTCCTCGGCAATTGTCCAGAACGGGTTATGCCGGGTAAATTGCTGTCAAACTTACGAACCTTAAGTAGAGTGGTGGGCGGCTCAACGCCTGAAACAGCCGAGACAATGATTGCCCTCTATAAACATATTATTCAAGCTGACCTGGATCCGGTAGATTGTGTTACTGCCGAATTAGTGAAAACTGTGGAAAATGCTTACCGCGACACCCAGATTGCATTCGCGAATGAAGTGGCATTAATTTGCGAGGCAGTAGGCAGCGATGTTTGGAAGGTGCGTGAACTGGTCAATAAAAGTCCCAGCCGGCAGATGCATTTACCAGGGGCCGGCGTCGGCGGCCATTGTATTCCCAAAGATCCGTGGCTGCTTGCATATGGCGTCAAAGGGAAAGATGTACCTTTGCGAATTATTCCGGCGTCTCGGATGGTTAATGATTCTATGCCGCTGCATATTGCCGACTTGGTCAGTCAGGCGCTTGAATCTAAAGGGAAACAATTGAGCGACTCGCGGATTTTGGTGATGGGTTACGCTTATCTGGAGGATTCGGATGACATCCGTAACAGCCCCAGCGCTGTGCTGGTCAATTATTTGCAAACTGTTGGCGCTGAGGTCGTTATTCATGATCCGTATGTTCCCGAGCATCAGGGTGATTTATTATCCAAAGCAAAAAATTGCCATGCAGTTGTCGTCATGGTTTCACATAGCCAGTATCGAAAAACCGACTTGAATTTATTAAAAGGGAAACTTATCATGCCTATTATGATAGATGGTCGGGGCGTTTTCGATGGCAATCTGTTACAACGAACTGGCTGGATTTACCGGGGTATTGGGAAGGCTCATCGGGAATAATGGATCGGGATAAAATTGAAATGAAACGTATTCGAATTATTTATTCTGCAAAAGCAGGACCTCTCCGTTTTTTGTGGAGGTAATTGATGAAGCTAAAAGGGAAAAGCATTCTGGTGGCAGGGGGTGCCGGTTTTATTGGGAGTCACCTGGTTGATCGGATTATCAAAGAGGAACCTGCCAATCTGGTTGTCGTTGATAATTTTTTTCTGGGTAAAGAAGAAAACCTGGCCGATGCTTTAAAAGTTTATCCCGAATTAAAAATATATCGTTTGGATGCATCGGACCTGGCATCTATGCGGGAATTGGCAGAAACAGAGCATATTCAGGTTGTTTTTAATCTGGCTGTGATTCCATTGCCCACTTCGTTAAAATACCCCGTCTGGACAGCCAATACCAATATTGGTATTGCGACAACCTTTTGCGAACTGGCGCGCTGGGGTTGTATTGAAACGTTGATCGAGTGTTCTTCATCTGAGGCCTATGGTTCTGCGCACTATATGCCAATGGATGAGGCGCATCCTTTGATGCCGCGTACGCCCTATGCTGCCAGCAAAGCGGCTGCCGACTTGTTGGTCACTTCTTACCGGCGGTCGTTTGATATCGATTCTGTGATTGTACGGCCGTTCAATAATTTTGGCCCCAGGCAAAATGCCGGTTCTTATGCGGGTATCATTCCGATTGTCGTCCAAAAAGTGAAACGGGGTGAAGTGGTCGAGATATTTGGCGATGGCGAACAGACACGCGATTATATTTATGTGGGCGACACGGTTGAGGCTTTTGTTAAAGTTTACGAGCAGGAAGCCACTCGCGGTAAAGCAATCAATGTGGCCACCGGGCAGGAAATTACCATGAATACGCTGGTCGCTAAATTGTTAAGTGTTATGGGTGTCCCAGATTATAAGGTGATTCACACGGAACCCCGCCCCGGCGATGTTCGCCGGCATTGCGGCGATATCAAGTTGGCGCAGGAACTGATCGGCTTTGAACCGCCCGTCGCATCGGATAAAGCATTAGAAGCTACAGTGTCCTGGTATCTTGAGAGGTTATGATGCGATTAAATATTCCTTACACCGATCACCGCGAGCTTGAAGAAATAGCCAAAGTTCTTGCTACGGGTTATTTCACCCAGGGCCCCAAAGTGGCTGAGTTTGAGAAACTGGTGAAAGATTTGATCGGTTCACGTTATGCATTTGCAACCAGTTCATGTACCACAGCTTTACATCTGGCGCTGGCCGCGCTGGGAATAGCGCCAGGCGATGAGGTTATTGTCGCCGATTTTACGTTTCCTGCTACCGGTAATGTGGTCGTACAACTGGGGGCTACGCCAGTTTTGGTTGATATTGATCTGGATACTTTCACGATCAATATGGATGATCTTCATAAGAAAATTACATCGCGGACAAAGGCGATTATCCCAGTTCATGCGTTTGGCTGTTCGGCGAACATGGAGCCAATCATGCAGCTATCCAGGGAGAGAAATATTCCGGTCGTTGAAGATGCGGCTTGCGCGATTGGGACGACTTATAAGGGTCAATATTGCGGGACGCTTGGTACAATGGGCTGTTTTAGTTTTCATCCGCGCAAGGTTATCACAACAGGCGAGGGTGGGATGATCACCACGAATGATGATCATCTGGCAGAACGAATTTCACTGTTGCGGAGCCATGGGGGAAAACGGACAGGTCATTGGTACGAATATGAAGCAGCCGGATTCAATTACCGTCTCAGCGATATACAGGGCGCGATGGGGGTGGCTCAAATGGAAAAACTTGCCGATCTCATTGAGAAAAAGCGTATCCTGGCTGAACAATTGAAAGAACGTTTGGCGAATATCAAAGGGATTCGTTTGCCTGTTGAGCCGAAATGGGGCGGGCATATCTACCAGTCATTTGTGATTCTGGTCGATGAAAAATTCGATAGGGATCGGATAATTGATGATATGTATGCGCATGATATTGAGGTCACTTTAGGGACCTACGCCTTGCACGATCAGCCTTTTTTTCAGCAGACATACGGTTACAGCAGCGGACAGTTGCCTAATTCGCATATTGCATTTACAAAGTCGATAACCCTGCCGCTTTATCCCCAAATGAGCGAAGCAGATTTAGATACGATTGCCAGCGCGCTGAAAGAAGTTGTCGCGTCACAAAGGTAAAATATTATTGTAAAGGTGGTTTTGAGTTTTAATGAATGTTTTAATTCCTTCTGCCGGTAAACGTTACTTGCACATCAAATATATCAAGGATGCAGTTGGAGTCGATAAAGTTGTCACGACTGAAATCAATCCACTGGCGCCTGGCATCCATGCGGCTGACCTTTGCTATAAAGTTCCATTGGCCGCTGACCCCAAATATCTGGATGTGATTCGCGATATCTGCAGAAAAGAGAAAATTGATGTCATCATTCCGTTATTAGATTTGGATATCGTCACCTTTTCAGAGGCGCGCGAGAGTTTTGAGAAGGAAGGTGTGCGGTTTTTGCTTTCGCCGAATGAGACAATTGATCTGGCGATGGATAAACTGGCGACCTTCAATTTCCTGGATCGACATGGCTTGCCAACCCCGACATCGATTGTTGCAACCGAGTGGGAAAAGGCTGCCCGGCAGTTGAACTTCCCGATCATCATCAAGCCACGCTTCCCTTCCAAACGAATGGCGGGCGGTTATATTATTCAATCCTTCCAAAATATTGCTGAAGTGACTGATGCGCATCCCATTTTTGCGGGCAAGGAAGATCAATATATCTTCCAGGAATTTTTAACGGGCACAGAGCTGACAGTCGATTTCTTTTGCGACGCGAATGGCAAGTTGGTTAGCGCCGTTCCAGGTGAGCGGTTGAGTGCATTGACCAAAGCTTTCAGCAAAGACGGCGGAGCAATCAATATGGGGAAGATTTTCCATAGTGATTATGTTGAGGGTTTGGTGCGTAAAGCGACCGAAAATTTGCGTTTCTTTGGGCCGGCTAATTTCCAGGCTTACCGGAATCAGGATGGGGAGGTCAAAATCACGGAAATCAATCCCCGTTTTACCGGGGCAACGGTGATGACCCGCGCTTCTGGACGAGATTTCTTCCAGTGGAGTATTGATTTGCTTCTTGGTAAAGAGGTTAAAGAACCGACGGAAGACTTCAAAGATGTCTATATGTCTTCCTGGCTCAACCCGATCTTTTTTGAAGAACCACCTGTATTTTCCATCTAAAAGTCAAGATAATCTTTATGAATGCTTTTGCAATCACTCTCGATATCGATTGGGCGCCTGATTTTGTAATCGATTTTGTTGCAGAGTTGCTGATTCAACATAACGCGCGGGCGACATGGTTTGTTACGCATATCAGTCCGGCGGTCGAACGCCTGCGTCAACATACGCAATTATTCGAGTTGGGTATTCATCCCAATTTTATGGCTGGTTCTACGCACGGACAGACGCCGGAAGCGGTCTTAGATCATTGTATGGGTCTGGTTCCCGACGCGGTTAGTATGCGCACGCACGCTTTGTTTCAATCGACGCCTATATTGGCGAAAGCGGCGCGATTAACCTCGATAAAGACGGATGTATCCCTTTTTTTACCTTACGCAGTTCATCTTCAACCAGTCAGGATGTGGTTTGACCCAGAGCATTCATTGATCCGTGTGCCTGTCTATTGGTCAGACGGAACAGAAATCAATCGTCCATTGCCAAGCTGGAAAACAACATCTCTGATAACTTCGGCGGATGACGTAAAAGTGTTTGCATTTCATCCTATGCATGTTTATTTAAATTCACCAAACGCTCAGCCATACCAGAAAGTTAAAGAGCGTTCTTCTCGGATAAACGTTTTGCAGCCGGCTGATCTTGAAACGTTGATTTATTCGGGAGAAGGCGACCGGACTTTCTTTCTGGAATTGATTCAGAATTTATCCCGGAAGACTCTATTAATGCGTATCAAAGATATTGCTGATAGTTGGCAACAGTTTGAAGAACGCGAGATTTGATGTTCAATACACGTTTGATGAACGTCAAATCTCGATTTTGGATTTGGAGGAAGTGAATGAAAAGAATACTGATTACTGGCGCTGGCGGCGGCGGCAGCAACAATTTGATCCGCAGCATTCGCAGCAGCGGTTATCCTGCGATAATCATTGGCACAAATGTCGAACGTTATTTATTAGCCAGGTCGCGAGCAGATAAAAATTACCTGATTCCTCGTGGAGATTCTGGTCCACAGTATCTTGAAGCAATCAACAAGATTGTTATGGAAGAGAAAATTGACTTGATCATCCCGAATAATGATACTGAAGTCAAAGCGATCTCACAATATCGCGATCAGATTCCTACACGAACCTTTTTACCCTCGCAAAAAACCATCGAAATGTGCCAGGATAAATTTACCCTCAGCGAACATCTTTCGAAAAATGGTTTCAAGGTGGCGCGGACTTTTTCTGTTCCTGACCCGGATCATGTTGAAGAAGTGTATAAGAATTTCGAAGGGGATGATATTGTTTGGTGTCGGATGCGTAAAGGTTCTGGCTCGCGTGGTTCGCTTCCTGTCAACAACCCGGAGCAGGTCCGTTTTTGGATCAAGTACTGGCACGAGATGCGCGGTGTACCCGATTCGATGTTTCTTTTGTGTGAGTATTTACCCGGCCGTGATTATGCCTTCCAAAGTTTATGGAAAGATGGGAAATTAGTCATTGCAAAAACCTGTGAGCGTGTATCTTACCTGTTCGGGAATATAACGCCCAGTGGCACTTCTTCCACCCCGCGCATTGGGCAAGTGCTTAATAATCCGCTGGTCAATGAACTTTGTACGAAAGCGGTGCAGAGCATTGATCCTCATGCGACGGGAATGTTCAGTATCGATTTGAAAGAAGATCGCCATGGACAGCCCTGTATCACCGAGATTAATATCGGACGATTTTTTATGATTAGTATTGTTTTCAGCGCGGTAGGACGCCACAATATGGCCGAGATTTATTTGAAAGAGGCGTTCGGTGAACCGGTTGATGTTCCAGAATCCGAACGATATAGCGATATCGGTACAGAAGAAACTTTCTTAATCCGGGGCGTCGATAACGAAACAGCGGTCATGACCGATTCGGAAATTGAAGCGACCTATACAAAACTAATATCATAATTTCACTGCATATAATCGCGCAAAACCGTGACAGCACAAAGAGTAAATCCCAAACCGTTAAGAATTTTTCATGGCCCCCATAATATCGGGGGCATTGGGCGCTACCTGGCTGATTGGCAGCGCAAACAAGGCGCTATCGCTGATTTCATCGTTTATGAAGATGTAACGAATAAGAAAAATAATCATCTCAATTTGCATCTTGAAATGTATGGAAAATTGACCGGATTATTTATCCGATTGTGGTTCTTTTTATTATGTCTGTTTAAATATGATCTTTTCCATTTTTGTTTTGGGATAACCTTTCTGCCGTGGAATCTGGATTTGCCCATCCTGAAGCTCTTTGGCAAGAAGATGCTGATGACCTATTGCGGCAGCGAAATCCGACTGGTTGAAGTGGAGGAAAAGCGCAACCCTTACGCTCATTTCTTGAACGTTGGCGTCAATTCACCCCGATATGATAAAAAGAAGAAACGCATGATGCGCTGGCAGAATTTGTGGATTGATCGTTTTTTTGCGGTCCGTAACTTATATGCATCGGTTGCATCGATTATTCCTGAAAAGAAGATTATCAAAGATGTGTGGATTACCAATACCATAGATATTCAGGCTTATACCCCCACGTTTACAACGAACGATATACCTACATTGGTTCATGCTCCCACGAATCCAGGTATCAAAGGAACGGCTCATATTGAAGAAGCGATTGAAGCGCTTAAATTGGAAGGTTACAAGTTTAATTACATTCGCCTGGAAAAAGTCCCTCACGAAGAGGCGCAGCGAATCTTCCGCGAAGAAGCGGATATCGTCATCAATGCGCTTTATGTAGGTGGTTTTGGGAATGTGCCTGTTGAGGGAATGTATTATGGGAAACCTGTCTGTGGATATGTGCTGGAGGAGATTCGGCGAGAATATCCAGATTTGCCCATTGTCAATTGCACGGTGGATACTCTTAAAGATCAATTAGCCTGGCTGATAGAGCATCCAGAAGAGCGTATCCGCCTGGGGAAAGCTGGCCGAGCGTTTGTAGAGAAACATAACGATCGCGAAAAGATTAACCAGGAACTCTGGCAGGTGTATCAGGAATTGTTAAACAGGTAATATGGCAGACATTCTTGATGAGAATCAGGTTCCATCGATAGGCCCGGACCCAGAGAAGAAAACAAACGAACCGCGCTTCTTTGTGACGGATGTTGCCAAGTTGTTAACCGGCACATCGCTGGCGCAGGTGATCACTTTTGTTGTATCCCCGATAATTTCCCGTTTATATTTACCCGAATTTTTTGGCGTCACCCAGGTTTTTACTTCGATCACTTCGATCCTGAGTGTTGTTGCCTCGCTGCGTTATGAGTTGGCGATCATGCTTCCCAAAAAGGATGAGGAAGCAGCCAATATGTTAAGCGTTAGCCTGATACTTTCACTGTTGACCAGTTCGATTACCATCCCTGTTATCTGGTTTTGGGGGAGAGATATCGCAGCGTTATTCAATTCACCTGAACTGGCATCTTATCTCTGGATGGTTCCACCGACGACTTTTCTGATTGCAGCTTTTTCAGCGTTGAATTACTGGAATTCTCGCAATCGAAAATATGTTCGGCTTTCGATCGCCAGAATCAACCAGGAAGTGGTAATTGATGGTTTAAGATTGGCGCTGGGTTTTAGCGGACAAGCCAGCAGCGGGAGTCTGATTTCTTCTAACCTTGCCGGAAATATCACTTCAACGGGCACTCTGGCTGTTCAAATCTGGAAAGATGATCACCGGCTATTCCGGCGCAGCCTCAACTGGCGCGAAATGCTTGATGGCATCAAGCGCTATAAAAAGTTTCCCCTCTACAGCCTTTGGGCTGCGATATTGAATAATCTTTCTTTGCAGTTGCCTGCGTTTCTTCTCTCAGCTTTTTTCTCATCCACCGTGACAGGCTATTATGGGATGGGGAACCGGATATTGCGTTTACCGGTACAATTAATCAGTGCGGCGATTGGTCAGGTGTTTTTTCAGCGAGCGGCGAGAGCGAAGCTGGAAGGAACGCTGGGCAACCTGGTGCATAGTACCGTCAAGCGCCTGATCAGTTTTGGGATGTTTCCGATGCTGTTGATGACTTTGGCTGGGCGAGAGATTTTCATCATCTTTTTGGGGGGTAAATGGGCAGAGGCAGGTGTTTACACGCAGATTCTGGGATTGTGGACATTCTTCATTTTTATCAGCTCGCCGATCAGCAATCTGACTTCTATTTTGGAACGGCAAGAGATTTCATTGGGGTTTAATCTTGTTGTCTTCATTACCCGAGCGGTATCCCTGCTGATAGGAGGGTTTGTCGGAGACGCCCGTTTTGCGCTTATCCTTTTTACAATCAGCGGCATATTAACCTATGGTTGGTTCAGTCTGTGGGTTACTACCACTTCTGGAGTGCCTTTAAGGCGAACTCTGCTGGAACTCGGCGGAAACCTGGCTTTTTGCTCACCGTTTTTGTTGATTGTCGGTTTAGCCAAGTGGGGATTTAATCTTAGCGATCTATGGGTTACCGTGATCAGCGCACTGATGGGGGTGTTTTATTATGCGCTTGTGGTTTATAAAGATCGGACGCTCTGGACAGCGATGTTATCAATTCTGCAGCGTTATCATATATTTACGAGTGGTAATCAAAGATGAAAATTCTAATTCCTGAGCTACTTGAACGAAATGTTTTGGCTGCGGTTCGTGCATTGGGCCGTGAGGAAAATGAACTTGTGTTGGCAATGCCGCGTCGGCAGGTTACTCAAAATGAACCGAAAGGCTTGTCGCGATATGTTAGTCGGGCTGTAAATATCCGCTCGCCGCACAATACGCCTGATGGATTTGTTAGCGACCTGGAACATCTGCTGGAAAGAGAAAATTATGATGTTATCTTGCCGTTTACCCATTCGACAGTGTTGCCTGTGTCATTTTATAAATCGCGATTAGAGAAGTTCACTCGTGTACCGGTAGCAGACTATACGATTCTTTGCAAGGCGCATGATAAATATCAGGCGGCCAAAATAGCGCAGAGCATCGGCGTTTCTATACCGGCGACATTTTATCCCCAAAGCAGGGATGAATTATTTGCCATGAAGGATGAAATTCCTTTCCCTTGTCTGGTTAAGGCGCGCCAGGGATGCGGAATTGGCCTGACTATCCAGTTTGCAAAAGACTTCACCGAAGTGGTTAATGGATATGAGAAGATTACATCTCAGCATAGCAATCCACCGGTGGATGATTTCAGTCGGCCAATTATCCAGGAATACATTCCCGGAGGAATACATGATGCGCTTTATATTTATGCAAACGGCAATTGCCGGGGGGCAGTTACTCAGCAACGAGTGGTGATGTATCCATTGCAAGGGGGCACCGGGGTCGTCAACCGAACGACAGATGACCCGGCTTTGCTTGAACTGGGCAAACGATTGTTAGATACGCTGGGCTGGCATGGGCCCAGCCAGGTGGAATTCAAGTTGGATCCGCGTGATGGAAAATATAAATTGATGGAGATCAACCCGAAATTCTGGGGTACACTGGCCTGTTCAATGGCTGCCGGTATGAATTTCCCCAAAATGGCCTGTGAGATTGCCATGAAAGGAGACGTTGCGCCGCAATTTGAGTATAAAGTGGGCGTCACTTATCACTGGCGATTTCCCGATGAATTATATACCTGTGTTGAAGCTCCCAGCTTGAAACGTTTTGGCGGCCTCTTGCAAATTGGCCAGCCGGATGTTTATTATGATTGGGATTGGGCAGATGTGATGCCAGATATTATGCGGGCAGGATTCACCTTTAAAACGATTCTCTTAAACCGAAAACGAATATTACCGGCGCGATTTGATCTGGAAGAACTGGCTTTGCAAAGACCTCCTGCGGTACAAAAGCATCGTTTATAATAGAATTCACTGATAAAGGGATTTGTATGCCTCGGATTGATGAATTGATCACGTTTTGCAAGATTGTCGATCAAAAGAGTTTTTCTCGCGCCGCTGAACAAATGGGTATCAGCCAGCCTGCTGTCAGCTTGCAAGTGAAGGCGATGGAAGAAGATTATGGCGTGCAATTATTGCATCGCGACGGAATGGATATTCTTCCTACAGAACAGGGGAAGATCGTTTACGAGTTTGCCCAGCAGATCATTCGTCTTTATGAAAGATCGCAGCAAGATGTGCGTTCCTTAAGCAGCATTGTGGCTGGGCGGTTGGATATCGGCGCCAGCACAGGGCCAGGTGAAAATGTCGTTCCGCTCCTGCTGGGGCGGTTTAAAAATCAATATCCTGAAGTATCCATTGCCCTGCGCGTGGCAGACTCGCAGGATATTATCAATGGTATCTTTAATCACCGCCTTGAACTGGGCTTTGTGGGCACTTATCGGCGCGATCGATACCTGGCGTTTGAGCCGTTTTTACATGATCAACTGGTTGTGGTGACTTATCCGAAGCATCCATGGGTTAATCGATCGAGTGTGTCCTTTCAGGAATTGATTCAGGCCCCCCTGATTTTGCAACAACAGGGTTCAGGCGCTACAACGGTTTTGCAGGACGCACTCAGCGAGCAAGGGATTAGCTGGCGCGATCTCAATATCATCATGGAATTGGGATTACAGGAATCGACTAAGGCTGCTGTTGCGGCAGGTTTTGGCGTTACGATCATTTCTAAATTGGGGGCAAAAGACGAGCTTGAACGCGGAAGCCTGGTCGAAATCCCCGTGGAAGATCTAGAACTTCGCCGGGACATTTATGTGTGTTACAATCGTTCTCTTCCGCTTTCCAACCTTGCTACAATTTTTCTGGAGTTTGCCAAACAGGATAAGCATTCCTTATTTGCTGGCGAACACCTGGAATAGCTAAAATTACCCCGAATTTGAAAATATAAATCGCATACATGAACTGGTAATATGTTGCCAGATTCATCTTTGTATTCAGTCTTGAACCAAAAAAATGGTTTGACAGAATTATCGTCGGGTAACAGCGAATGGAATCCACTGATGAAATTATCGCAACAATGATTCGATTGCACGAATGGAGAGATCAATACAACAGAGAAAATATCGGATATGGTCTTGATCCTTATCAACCTGATCGGGCTTGCCATTATGCCGAAGCTTATGCGCTTTGGGGGCAAGGGTATGTTTTTCTTTACAAATTCACTGGTGAGGATAAATATCTAAGATTGGCGGAGCACTGCGCCAGATGGTTATTAGAACACACCAATCCGGATTACAGTTTCCCTTCTTGGGGGTTGCCGTGGAATTGGGAGAGATGGAATGCTCCCCAGACGTTGTCTTATTTAATCACTACCGTATTTTGTGGGCAATTGTTTTTAGCACTCTATGGGTTGAAAAAAGACAAGCATTATCTTGATCTGACAGAACAGGTCGCGCTATGGATTGAACGCGAAAATGGCGGCGAAGAATGCCGGGATGGATATTGGTTTTATTATGCTAATTATCCGCCTCTAAAATTTCCCGTTATGAATGTGAGTGCTCAAGCCTGCGGTTTTTTGGCTCAGCTATGTGCTATAAATGATGATCGTCATAGAAGAAAACTCTGCCTGGATGTAACGCGCTATTTGATCCGTAAACAAAGACCTGATGGGCGTTGGTTTTATGCGGCGCAATCCTACAAAACCGATAATGTGCATACTGGTTTTGTGCTGGAAGGGATGTGGCGGACCTATGAGTCTGGAGTGTCCTCGTGGTTAGCCCCATTAGTGAAAGGAACGAGGTTTTATTGGCAAAACCTGTTTTCGTTGGATGGCTTCGGAATTGAGCGTTATGTTTACGGTGCAAATGATTTTCGAAACCTTCCATTGAAAATTTGGGTTGATAGTCTTTTCCATAATGTAAGGGGGGATGAGAA
>CAZDAW010000030.1:0-33773 GCA_964503685.1 uncultured Anaerolineaceae bacterium
AAAAGAGCCGCCAGAAAAATTTAGCGGCTCTTTTTATTTTATTTTGTCCAGCCCAGGGCTATCCTTCCACGATCAGCCTCTACTTTTATAATCTCAACCGATATAACATCACCCACATTCAATAGTGTCCCTTGCGGTATCTGGCTGCGGTGAAGAAGCCCATCCTGCTTGACGCCAATATCCACAAATGCGCCAAAATCGACCACATTCCGAACCGTACCTTTCAGTATCATCCCCGTTACCAGATCTTCCATTTTTAACACATCGCTGTGAAGGATTGGAGCCGGCAGATCCTGGCGCGGGTCGCGCCCCGGACGGATCAGTTGATCAAAAATATCTTTCAAAGTGGGTATCCCCGTTCCCAGACTTTCAGCAAGGTCTTTAATGGAATGCTTTTTTTGCAAATTTTCCAACTCTTCCTTACGTTTCTCAACAGGCATATCCATACCAATCCTGACTTTTTCAAGGACAGCCTCAGCGATCGGGTAACTTTCCGGGTGAATTGCACTGGCATCCAGGGGATTCTTCCCATCACGAATACGCAAAAAGCCGGCGGCCTGCTCAAAAGCCTTGGGGCCTAAACCGGGAACTTTTTTCAATTCTGTTTTTTCTTTAAATGGGCCAGCGCTGTCGCGGTAAGATACAATTGAATTCGCCAGCTTGGGCCCAATTCCGGCAACATAAGTCAACAAAGATGGCGAAGCCGTGTTAACATCCACGCCCACATTATTGACCACACTCTCTACAACACCATTCAGCGCTTCTGAAAGATTACTCTGATCTACATCATGCTGGTATAAACCGACGCCAATCGATTTCGGATCGATTTTTACCAGCTCAGCCAGGGGATCCTGCAATCGTCGGGCAATCGATACTGCGCCGCGAATACTGACATCCAGATCTGGCATCTCGCTGCGCGCTAACGGACTGGCGCTGTAAACACTCGCTCCAGCCTCGTTGACAATCACGTATTTTAAATCAGGTATCCGTTGGATCAATTCAGCTGCCAGTTGCTCTGTTTCCCGCGAAGCTGTACCGTTGCCAATTGATAATAAAGTGATATGATGGCGTTTTACCATTTTTTCGAGTGTATCCAGCGTTTGCGCCCAGGCGTTTTGTGGTTCATGAGGGTAAATTGTGCCAGTTTCAAGGATCTTCCCCGTCTTATCGATCACAGCAATTTTACATCCCGTGCGAAAGCCCGGGTCGATCCCCATAATCACCTGCTCTGCCAGCGGGGGTTGATTGAGCAAACCTCTTAAATTCGTGGAAAATACCTGAATGGCATGCTGCTCCGCTTTTTCGGTCAACGCCCGGCGGACATCCCGCTCAATAGCCGGCAAAAGCAAACGCTCAGCCGAATCCTCGATTGCTAAAGTCATCTGTTCCGCTAAAACTGATTTAGGATTCGCCTTAAAATATTGCCCCACAACACTCTGCCAGTCCCTTTCAGCAACTTCAACTTCCACCTTCAAGATATTTTCTGCCTCCCCCCGGTTAATTGCCAGCACCTGATACGGGCGGAGCAAATCGACACGGCAGGAAAAATCATAATAAACCTGGTAAATTGCTTTTTCATCAACCGCATCTTCATCTTTTACCGAATAAAGCGTTCCCCACTTCATCGCCTTCTCGCGGGTGCCGCCGCGCACTTCGGCATGATCGCTGATCGTCTCGGCCACGATGTCCCTGGCTCCTGAAAAAGCGTCGTCTGTAGTGGGTACATCCGGTGTAATAAAAGGGCTGGCAATTTCTTCCAGCGTTTGTTTTGTCAATACCTGCTGAAGGATAAGATCAGCCAGACCCTGCAACCCCTTTTCGCGGGCAACACTTGCCCGGGTTTTCCGCTTGGGTTTATAAGGCTGATAAATATCTTCCAACTCGGTTTTCGTCGTGGCATCAAGAATTGCTTTCTCCAGTTCCGGCGTTAACTTTCCCTGCTCTCTGATCGATTCGAGTATCGTGTGCCGTCTCTCATCCATGCTTCGCAGAAAATCGAGCGTTTCACTCAAATTCCGAATTTGCTCTTCGTCTAACCCGCCGGTTTTTTCCTTGCGATAACGGGCAATAAACGGCAGTGTATTCCCCTCGTCTAATAATTCAATTGTTGCTTTAACCTGCTCAGGCTTTACATTCAACTGTGCTGCGATGTATAAATTGTAGTCCATAATATCCTGTAAAATAAAAATTTTATTGATCCAATATATGCGCCAGTTCAAACAACTTAATGTCTATCTCTTTTTTCTTGCTGACAACCTCTGCAAACGGCGTCGTGACAATAGCCCCTTTAACCATGCCGACGAGAACGCCAAATTCACCAGAATTAACTTTTTCCACTGCCGCAGCGCCCAGCCGGGTGGCCAGAATACGATCGTATGCGCCCGGTGCACCGCCTCGTTGAATATGTCCCAAAGTAGAAACACGCAAATCAAAACCGAGACGTTCGCGATGCTCCTGAAAATAGGCGGCCAGGGCTGCCGCATTATACTTCGCTCCCTCAGCTACAACGACAATTGCATGCGCCTTGCCGCGTTCATAAGCAATGCGTAAATCTTTTGCGATAGCCTCGGGATCTACTTCAATTTCCGGGATAACGATCGCTTCTGCCCCGCCGGCTATACCGGACATGAGCGCAAGATAGCCGCAATTTCGCCCCATAACTTCAATCAGGAACGCTCTCTGATGGGATGATGCAGTAATCTTCAAGCGATCAATCGCTTCAAGGGCGATATTTAGCGCTGTATCGACGCCAATTGTGATATCTGAACCATATAAATCGTTATCAATGGTGGAAGCAACACCGACAACCGGAAAACCCATTTCCGAAAGTTCATAAGCGCCCGTCTGTGAGCCGTTTCCGCCAATAACAACCAGCGCCTCTATTGATTCCTCGTTCAGGGCGCGCAAAGCTCTTTGGCGGCCCGCTTCAGTTTTAAATTCCGGGCAACGCGCGCTGCCCAAAATCGTCCCCCCGCGCTGAATAATGCCGCCTACAGCCCTGACATTCAAGCCAATAAAATTGCCATTAATAAGCCCCAGATAACCGTGCTCGACGCCATACATCTCCAGACCGTAATGAATACCCGTTCTGACAACAGCCCGGATTGCAGCATTCATTCCTGGGGCGTCGCCGCCGCTGGTTAACACAGCAACTCGCTTCATACTTTCCTCCTCTCTTGTAATCAAGATTATAGTATCACTGACATAGAATTGTCTATGGCAGCTACTCGTTTTGCTCAAAACCCTTTATTGGGCTATAATCCATCCTGTTTATCGATAAAATTAAATCGAAGCGCTGAAAGGTTCCAATGATGATGTTTGATATTAAAGGTCTTGTATTTGATTTTGATGGCTTAATTTTAGAAACCGAAGAACCCGATTTTAAAGCATGGCAAGAGATTTATCAATCCTTTGGGCAGGAATTAACGCTATCAACCTGGGTTGTATGCGTCGGTTCAGACCACGAAATATTCGATCCAATTAAAGATCTCGAAAGATTGGTCGGCCATTCACTCGATGCAACAGAGATAATCGAAAGGAGACAATTACCCCGCCGCCGCCAGTTGCTAAAAGAAACACCTATGTTACCGGGAGTTGAAAATTATTTAAAGGACGCCGTAAAATTGGGATTGAAACTGGGACTGGCTTCCAGCTCTGATAAAGAATGGGTTGTGGGACATTTAAATCGTCTGGGTATTCTGCACTACTTTTCTTGCGTCTATACATCGGATGATGTGAAACATGTAAAGCCAGACCCCGAGTTATATCAGGCTGCCATTAATGAACTTCAATTGCAACCGCAACAAACCATCGCCCTTGAAGACTCGCCAAACGGAATTCTCGCTGCCAAAAGAGCAGGCATGAACTGTGTTGCCATTCCATCAGCGCTCACCCGCAATTTAAACTTTGATCTGGCGGATATCGTTTTGCCATCAATGGCTGCTTTACCACTCTCCGAATTGATGACAAAAATTCAGGAAGCGCAAACACAGGCCCGATCATTATCACAACCTGCTCTGACTGATTGATCCATCGAGCAAAGTAAAGATAAAATGTTACCACGAATTCGGCAAGTAAAAAACCTGGGACGTTATCGACGTGTCGTCACTGTTTTTGCGAAGCACGGATTTGGTTCAGTGCTCGAATACATGAACCTGGGTCAATATCTCGATCTGCCGAAATCGTTATTTAAACACACACCCTCAACACGGATAACGCCAGCCGAACATTTGAGAATGGCGCTTGAGGAGTTGGGGCCGACGTATATTAAGCTCGGCCAAATTTTAAGCACCCGCCCCGACCTGATCCCTCCGGCTTATATCAGAGAATTGAGTTTGCTTTGTGAAAACGCCGCGCCGTTACCCTGGGAAAAAATAAAACAGCAATTGACTCGTGAACTCGGCGATAATTTCGAGCAGTATTTTTCCTCTATTGAAACACAACCAATCGGATCTGCATCGCTCGCCCAGGTGCATCAGGCAAAATTACTGAACGGACAGGAAGTTGTCGTCAAAGTGCAGCGCCCAAACATCCAGAATATCATCGAAATCGATCTGGAAATACTGGATGATATCGCCCGATTGGTACAACATACGCCGATCGGCTCTATTTATAACCCAATCGAAGTCGTTGGAGAATTTTCTACAACGTTACGTAACGAACTCGATTATCGCAGAGAAGGGCACAACGCAGACCAATTTCGGAAAAACTTTTCCGACATACCTGACCTTTATATACCGGCAATCCACTGGGATTTGACGACTTCGAAAATCCTGGTAATGGAAAAAATTTCAGGCGTCCGTATTGACGATCTCGCTGAAATAGATAAGCTGGGATATGATCGCCAGGCGTTGGCCTTACAGGCTGCTCAATTTATCATCAAAGAAGTCCTGGAGGATGGTTTCTTTCATGCTGATCCTCACCCTGGTAATCTCATCGTTATGCCTGGCGGCGTCATCGGCGTTATGGATTTTGGCATGGTGGGGCATATCTCCAGGATGGATCGCTACAATCTGATCAGATTGTATGCGATGTCAATCGAAATCGATTCAAAAATTGTAGCCGAACAACTGATTCGAATGGGCGCTGTCGCCGGTAAAATTGATCGCCGGGGATTAGAAAGGGATATCGATAATTTCCTTCATAAGTACCAGGGACTACCGCTTGAAGAAATCACTGCCAATATGTTGATGGAAGATCTTATTCCGCTTGCCTTCAAGCATCATCTCAAACTCCCAACAGATTTATGGCTTCTGGCTAAAACTTTAGCCATCATGGAGGGTGTGGGAAGAAAATTGGATCCCACATTCGATATATTCTCGGTATCCAATCAATTTGTACACAGGCTAATTCGCAAAACCTATCGGCCAGACGCCTGGCTGCCCCCACTATTATCAGACCTCGATAACTGGCGCTATTTGTTTTCCGAAATCCCTCGTTTCGGATCAACTTTAATCAGGAGTCTGGACGCAGGCGAGACACCCTTTATAATTAAGTTTGGAGCCAATAAAGAAACGTTGGATCGCATTGACCGTTTGATTACAGGCTTATCGCTAAGTTTGCTGATAGCCGGCCTGATCATCGGCCTGGCGATGTTACTGCCTATTGCAACAGGCAACCCGATATTACTCGGCATTGTTGTTCTCGGGTTCATTCTGGTTTTTGCATTAGGTATATGGCTGGCAATATCCTTATTACGAATAGGTAAATGATACACCAGTAATCTATGCGCATAGAACAATTTATCGAGAGTTTACCCCCCAATTATTCTCTGGTTGACAAGGAGTTAATTCAACACGCTTATGAGATTGCCGAAAAAGCGCATGCCGGACAAAAACGCGCATCAGGTGAACCTTATATCACGCACTGTGTTGCCGTTGCCACCATCCTTGAAGAAATGCGCGTCCCTCCGGCTGTAATTATTGCGGGCCTCTTACATGACACGGTTGAAGACACAACAATCACATTACATGATATCAATAAAGAATTTGGCGAAGAAGTAGCTCGTCTGGTCGATGGCGTTACCAAATTGACAAACCTGCCTCGCGTTTCAAGAGGCGACCAACATGCCGAAAACAATATCGCCAGCAAAGAACAGGCTGAAAATGAGACCGCTGATATAGAAATATACGACGAACAGGTCAGCAAAACCCGTAAGAAAGACCTGCGCTCTGAAACATTACGCAAAACTTTTTTAGCAATGGGCGATGATATTCGCGTCGTTCTCATCAAACTCGCGGACCGTTTACATAATATGCGCACCCTTGGCTATATGCCTGAACCAAAACGCATTCGTATTGCCCAGGAAACATTGGAAATATTCGCTCCACTGGCAAGCCGGCTGGGCATCTGGCAAATGAAATGGGAACTGGAAGACCTGTCGTTCCGTTACGCCTACCCTGACAAATATAAGGAAATTGCCCAGAACCTTGCCACCCGCCAGGAAGACCGCGAACAGCAAATCCAACAGATCATCGCTCATCTGCAAACAATTCTTCGCCAGGCCGGCATTAACGCGGAAATCACCGGGCGTCCCAAACATATCTACTCGATTTACAGAAAAATGATCCAGAAAGAACGAGCTTTTGATATGGTATTGGATTTGCGCGGCGTCCGCTTAATCGTTGCAGATATCCCATCCTGTTACGCGGCATTAGGCGTTATCCATACCCATTGGCGGCCAATTCCCCACGAATTTGACGACTACATTGCTGCACCTAAAGACAATTTTTATCAATCACTCCATACAGCCGTCATTTACGATGATGGCAAATCGCTCGAAGTGCAAATCCGCACTCCCGAAATGGACCATAACGCTGAATATGGTATTGCCGCCCACTGGCGATATAAAGAAGGTGGTTCTCGCGATGATAATTACGAATCGAGAATCAACTGGCTCAGAAAATTGATGGACTGGCAACAGGATGTTGAAGACGCCCAGGAATTTGTTGACCGGATGAAAACGGATGTCTTCCAGGATCGCGTCTATGCCTTTACTCCCCGCGGCGATATCATCGACCTGCCAGCAGGCTCAACCCCCATTGATTTTGCTTACCATGTCCATACCGAAATTGGCAACCGTTGTCGCGGCGCAAAGGTCAACGGCAAACTTGTAACACTGGATTACGTGCTTAAAACAGGCGATCAGGTTGAGATTTTAACGGCAAAACAGGGCGGCCCCAGCCGAGATTGGTTGAATACGAACCTGGGGCTGGTAAAAACACAGAGGGCCAGAGGAAAAATAAAGCAATGGTTCAAAAAGCTGGATCGAGAACAAAATCTCAACCAGGGAAAAGCCATGCTCGAACGGGAATTCAGGCGGCTGGGTCTTTTGGATATCGATCTGGAACTCCTTTACCGCGACCTTGAATTTCGCTCTCTTGAAGACCTTTATGTCGGGCTTGGATGCGGCGATGTCTCGCTCGGTAGAATCATCAATAAAATTTCCGAGTCCGATAAGCAAAAATCACAAGATCTGCTGGTTGCCCGTCCAGCTCTTGGCGAAAGTAAAAAGACCGACGAAACAACCGTCACCGTACTCGGTCTGAAAGGAATCCTGACCAGCATCGCTCGCTGCTGCAATCCCGTGCCTGGCGACGAAATTGTTGGTTATATCACTCGCGGGCGCGGGGCAACAATCCACCGCCAGGATTGCCCTAATGTGCTTCGACTTAATGACCGCGAGCGATTGGTAAAAGTATCCTGGGGCGAACCGCATGCCACCTACCCCGTTTCAATTCAGATTAAGGCATACGACCGGCAAGGACTCATGGGGGATATATCCAACATTTTTTTGAACGAAGATGTCAATATTCTGGATGTAAAAGTTAAAGTTAGCCACAATTTTGCCTATATATTTACAACTGTCGAAGTCGGCGATATCGCCCAACTTAGTCGGGTTTTAACGAGGATAGAAAACCTGCCCAACGTGATGCAGGCGCAGCGAATTAAGCCTGGTTAATACAGAAATTTACGCCAAATATAGCTGCAAAATACTTTACCGATTAAAACATTTGGAGTAAAATCGCTGCCTACATCATAAAAATTATTAATATTTTTTGGAGGAGAGCATGCCTCGAATACGATGCCATTATCTCGATTGCGTTTTTCTCGACGATGGTTTTTGTAGTGCAGCCCAGGTTGAATTAGATACAGATACCGGTTGTATGACCTATTCCCCTTCTGAAGAAGAAGCCTCTGAAGTCGATTGGGACGACGAAGAAGAACTCGAAGAATGGGATGAAGAACTTGAAGACGAAGAGGAAGATGATAGCTGGCTAGACGAAGAAGACGAAGGATATTAATTTTTTACAAATAATCGTATATAAAGACCCCGACACAGTCACCTCAACGTCGGGGTCTAATTCCCCCTCAAAGTGGAATCTATGAGTTACACAATCGACAGAACCACCAGACACAACTTCATTTACAATGTACTCGATGGTGGTTTTTTTGGATTAGCTATCGGTTTCGCATCGTTTACAACGATCATACCCCTGTTTGTCAACACCCTCACTGATTCCGCCATCCTGATTGGTCTTGTTCCTTCAATCCATAATATGGGTTGGCAATTACCGCAGCTTGCTACTGCCAGGTGGGTCACCAGGTCAGAACGAATAAAGCCCATCGTCCTCTTACTCACCACCCAAGAACGCTGGCCTTTCCTCGGTTTTGCCATTATCGCCTGGCTCGTTCCAGTAATCGGTCCTAAAATTGCACTGGCCGGCACATTCTTCATGCTGGTCTGGCAAAGTTTGGGGGCCGGCCTGGCAGCCAATGGCTGGCAAACGATGATCGGGAAAATCATTCCCGGCGAACTGAGAGGTACATTCTTCGGCGCGCAGTCCGCAGCAATGAATTTATTGGCAAGCGGGGGAGCAATTATTGCCGGATATCTTCTGGATGCCTTTCGATATCCGAATAATTATGGGGTATGTTTCGCAACAGCAGTCGTATTTCTGGCAATATCTTTTTTCTTTCTAAGCAAAACTCGCGAGCAACCAACCCCCGTCAATGAATCCCTTGAAGATAATACTGAGTTCTGGAATACAGTTATCAAAATCCTCAAGGAGGACAGGGATTTTCTGTGGTTCCTGATTACGCGCTCAATTTCGCCGTTTGCAATGATGGCGTACGCCTTTTATATCGTCTATGCTGTTCGCCGCTTTCAAATGGACGAAGCAACAGCAGGATTGATGACCGGCGTTCTTCTGGCAACCCAGGTAGCAGCCAACCCGATACTTGGACGGATAGCCGATCGTTCCAGCCCGCGCAATGTGCTCGTTTTCGGAGTTCTCTGCTCTCTGGTCAGTTCGATTCTTGCCAGTGTAGTTCAGAACCTGGCGCTGTTTTATCCCGTGTTCATACTGGCCGGAATAGCCAACGTTGCCTATTGGACAATCGGCATTACAATGACCCTCCAATTTGGCAAGGAACAGGATCGTCCCAAGTATATCGGGCTCACGAATACTTTGGTAGCGCCATTCACTATTATTGCCCCATTAATCGGCGGCTGGCTGGCCGACATCTATTCCTATCAGATAGCATTTATAATTGCTGCCATTATTGCCGGATTTAATATCCTGTTTTTATTGTTGAAAGTTCAAGACCCCCAAATAAAAACAGGTTGAAGAATGTCACAATTTCTTCAACCTGTTTTTATAGTGATTTTATTGATTGGCGCAATCTAATTTTTGCCGCTCCAGTTTGATCTTCGTCATTCCTTTCTCATCCACATCCCCTGAAGCCGCCACCCGTTTCCATAATGAACATAAGGCATCCCCATAATTACCGTTGACATCGGTAACTTTCTCTGCCAGTTGAATGGCTTTGTCCAGTTCGCCGTTATGCGCCAGTCCCTCTATAAATGGAAAATATTCATACATGGCCCGTCGGTCTGCCTCGTATCCATTTTGCTCAACAACTTCCCACAGAGCGTCAACATCCTGCCAGTTGCCCAACTGACGCGCCAGATCTGCTTTTTCAAAGTAATAACACCAGTTGTGATCCGGCTCTTTACCGAATATTTCTTCCAACAAAGTGTCATCTTTGTCAGGCGCCGGAAGAATTTGATTGAGATTGGATATCGAAACCATTTTTACCATGGTCTCGGTTAATTCGGGTAAATTCTTTTCCCCTGGCCCCAAAACCCATAAGCAGCCGCGGGGAATTTTTGAATAAACAGCGAGCGTCTGATCAGTTGATCCCTCAAATTTAAATGCCCTGAAGGTGTATTCGATTGGCCGGTTTTTCTCGATTACGGGCACTGCATTATTGGGCGCTTTAAAAAACCAGTAGTCCAGATCAATTGATGAATTCTTACCCGAATAGACGCTGTTAACCGCCGCCGCAATGGAATAATCTGCCACATAATACATGGGTAAATCATCCACAAGGATTGCAGTACCAGGTTTGATATCAGGAGCGCGCCATTTCAACTGCCAGTAAAATCGCTGCTGTATCGTCCATAACCAGCGATAACTGTTGCTGTTGCGTAAATTCGCCCCAACAGATAGACTGATAATAATGGACAATAAAACAATTTTCTGCCCCTTGCTCCCGGCAAAAGCCTCAACGATTCCAACCAGCAGAATGGCCGCTCCAAACATCGGCGCCAGAACAAACCGGTCTGCCCAGAAGCCCAGAATAATTTGCCGGTCAGTCGCCCATACCGGCAACCCGCCTGATAAGACACCGATTAACCCGATAAGAATAATTTCCAGGGTTAATGTTTTCCGATTCTGATTGTATGGTGATTCTTCTCTGTCATCCAACTTGCAGAGATAAAAAACGATAACGAAAATAAAAACAATCGCTATGATCCATGACAGAACCGTGAACGGGGTGCTGAAATCAAATAACTCAGGTTTGAGAATATTGCTCCAGGTCGTAAATACAACCTGAGTGACATCTTTGATCACGAATTGGATCAGATAAACCAGTTGATTTTTGGGATCGGCCAGCAACGTTTTCAAAAAGCCCACACTGTTCGGATCATCCCCGCCTAAAGATTTTCCAAATATTCCGAAACGCCAAAACACAAATCCGCCTGCCACTATCAAGTAAGGAAGCCATTTGATGATCACTTTCTTACCCGTCTTAAACAATGACTCATCATCCCGCCGGCACACAACCCACAACAAAATCGGCCGAATCAGTTCCAGACCAAAGAAATATTCGGTCGTAAACAGATTCAAAATTGATGTGACCATCGAGAGAACAGTCAACGGAATTGCCTGGCGAGGTTTTCGAATTGCCAGTAACATCGTGGCTAGCGATATCAAAAAAATGGCGTAAATGAGCCAGGTGTGGCTGTAGATCCAGGCGATGGGCTGCTGCAAGAAACCCGGATAAACGAGAAACACCAATGCCATCCAGGTAACAGATTGAAATCTATCAGGCCAAAGTAAACGCAGCATCCACCAGAATGAAAGAACACAAATCCATCGGGCCAATAAGCTGAAAATCTGCCAGACTAAAGGATTCTGTCCTAAAATTGGGGTTGTCAGCATATAAATCCAGGCAGAAAGCGGCCGGTCAACGCCAAGGAACGCCGGATAACCTGCGGCTCCTTTAACCCACGAAACCAGAACGGCCGGCCAGTCATCCCAATAAAAACCCAGCCAGGGTATGAGCAACCCATAACTGAGTACGGCGGTAAGTAAAAAAGCGAAAGGAATCGTTTTCTTGCTAAAAACCAAATGCTTCATCAAGACACCTGCTTTTTACAGGCAGCCGCCAGCGATTCGGCGACCCGAATTTGCTCTTCCTCTGTCAACTGGTGAAATAATGGCAAGATCAGGCCACGATCCTGCACCATTTCACTGACTGCCAGCTCCTTGCAGGTACCTGGAGGGCATTGGCAGGGTGATTCGCGTCGGCGGCATAACCAGGCGCCTTTTTCATAAGCTTTTTCACGGTGTGCGCACATCACCCCACCACGCGTCGCAATCCCATCATCCAACATCGCTTGCATCACTGCCTTTTGATTGAGATTTTCCGCCAGGAGCAGGCAAAAACTTTGCCAGTTCGTACGCGCCCATTCAGGCTGAGCAGGTAAAGTCAGACCAGGAATATTCATTAACAAATCAAAATACCGGTCAACCTGTTCTCTCCGGCGGGCAAGCACCTCCGGCAATCGTCTCAACTGTTCCCGACCGATTGCAGCTTGAATATCAGTGAGCCGAAAGTTATACCCAAGCTCCGAAAAAGATTCAAACAAAACCGTTTTTGATGAATGACGAACCGTATCCCGGATGCTCATTCCATGCTGCCGCCACCTTTTTATCTTCTGGTCAATTTCTGCATTGGCAGTTGTAATCATTCCGCCGTCCCCGGTGGTTAATAATTTTCGCGGATGGAACGAGAAACATACAATTTCGCCATGAGGCTTACCGATCTTCTCCCATTTTCCATTCCATAGTATTTCGCTGCCAACAGCGCAGGCGGCATCTTCAACAACAGCGATGCGATGCTTCCGGGCAATTTCCAGAATGCGGCTCATATCGCAAGGCATGCCGATCTGGTGCACACACAAAATTGCTTTCGTCTTTTCAGATATCGCAGCTTCGATTAAATCCGGATTCATATTGTAAGTATCCGGCTGGATATCAACAAACACCGGAATCGCTCCACAATAACGGACGCTGTTTGCCGTAGCAATAAATGAGTGGCTGACGGTAATTACCTCATCGCCCGGTCCGACTCCGACAGCCATCAATGCAAGAAAAAGAGCCGTTGTGCAGCTCGATACCGCGCTTGCATAAGGCGCGCCAACATAAGCAGCAAATTCTTTTTCAAATGCTTCCACTTCGGGTCCCTGCGTCACCCAGCCGGATAAAATCGGGCGACGCACAGCCTCGATGTCTCTTTCATCCATCCACGGTTTGGCAACCGGAATAAAACGATTTGTATCAGTCATTAATAAAGAACCTCGTTTCAGATTTGAGTTTTTTTCTTCGCTATATCTTCCAATTGCGCCTCGGTCGGAACTTCATCTTTGCTTGTAATGGGCCTCACAGGTCGAGCCGGACTTCCATAAGCAACTACGTGCGCAGGAATATCATCAACGATACCTGACCCGGCGCCGATAAAGCTCCCCTCCCCGATACTGACCTCCGGGATCACCGAACTGCCCGCCCCCAGGAAAGTATGGCTTTCAATTCGGGTCTTGCTGGCAATACTGACCCCCGGCCCTAACACAACATTATCCCCAATCTTCGTATGGTGTTCAATTATTGCCCCCCCATGAGCGCAAAACATATCTCCGATTTGAACATCGCAGCCGACAAAAACGCCCGGCATGATGAGCGCATTTTTTCCAATAGAAGATGTTGGCGAAATATGAGCAGCCCTGGGGATAAGATTCAGGAAGCGAACACCCAGGGAATTCAATTGCCGGTACACATCCCATCCCCTGGCAGAAAAACGCGTTCCTAAAGCAATAAATGCCATAAAATCACTCCCTGGCAGTTGCGCAATCGCATCAGGAATTGTTCCAAGCACAGGATGATCCCCGGGCCCCGCTTCTCCAGCCGGCATGCGATCATCATAATAACCCGCGATCTTAATTTGTCCGGGAAACTGCCAGTCAATCAAATCAACAACCACCTGCGCCCTTACCCCGGCGCCGAGGATGCAAACCTGCTCCATCAAGGCAACTCCGTTTGCAAAAAGGAGCACACAAAATCAGCGACAGCCCCGGCTTCCACCCAGGTTAATCGGGGATATAGGGGCAACGAAACAAGATGAGAAAACGCATAATCTGTGCAAGGATACGCTTCAGTTAATTGAAATAACTGATGCAATGTTGCCGGCGATATCGGGCGCCGGATAATAATTCCCTGCTCGGCTGCGCTTTCCATCATGCCCTCAGGATTCTCTACAGTTAAAATGAACCTGAAATGATAGGTATCATCCGCACGCATGGCCGGGAAGATGACCTGGGGAAATTTTGGCTCGATCTTGTCC
Source organism: uncultured Anaerolineaceae bacterium (assembly GCA_964503685.1). Taxonomy (GTDB): domain Bacteria; phylum Chloroflexota; class Anaerolineae; order Anaerolineales; family Anaerolineaceae; genus CAZDAW01. The sequence goes on from CAZDAW010000030.1 coordinate 13,969, forward strand.
ATATAATACCGGGCAAGCTGAACGCGCTTATCAACAAATGAAGAATAACGAAGCCACTGAATCCCTGCCATCGCCGCCTGTAAATCAGTCATCGGCAACCCTAAAGCGGGCTCCGCAAAATCATAAGCGGCATCGCGCAATTTTTTTGCCCGATCCAGCAAAGTCATATCGTCGCATAATAACATGCCGCCTTCTCCGCTGGTGACAAGCTTTGTTGCCTCGAATGATAAGATGCGAATAGCGCCCTTCGGCTCCTTCTGCGAAGTTTCAAATGGCGCAATCCTTTGAGCGCAATCTTCAATAACCAGAATTCCCCGATCAGTAAAATCTTCAACTTTTGCCCGAATGCCGAATACATGCGGTACTATAATGGCGTCCAGAGTTTTTGATTTGATCATCTCCCAATTTAAACTCAATGTTTCCGGATCGATATCAAAAACCACCGGTTTGCAGCCAGCCAGGCAGATCGCATCGTAAACCGATCGGCACAGATAACTGGGCAAACCAATTGCAGCCTTCTTTTTATCGAAAACCGCTCTCAACGCCAAATGAATAGCATGACTGCCAGTCGTGGTCGCAATCGCGCCGGCAAACCCCAGATCGGCAGCAACCTGTCTCTCCAGCGCCTGCACTCGTTCTCCGCCTTTCAACTGTAAAGAACGTACACACGCGCTTAACGCTTCGATTTCTTCTTCCCCAACATCTGGGCAGCTATGTGTAATAATTGGACGGCGCATTTTCTTTATCCCTTCCGATAATACCGCTGACTAAACCCTTCAGAAAAGACTTTAAAAGGCACAACATAATGGCCTTTGTATTGCGTCCGTAAATTATCCATTCCAATTTTCTCAATTCGCTCCGGCTGGCAGAACAATTTCGTCACAAAATAATAACAACTGTCCACACTTCCCCATTGCTTCTTGAACTCATATACGCCACTTTCCTTGCTCTGTGAAGATTGCCAGTTGTACAGTTTAATTCCATGCTGGTTGGCATAACGAAGAGAATAATCAGTCAGGATATAATTGACCCCCTTATTGGCATATTGAGAATCCATGCTGATCATAAATACATCCATAATATTTCGGTGAAAAATATACATGCAACCAGAAGCAATCCGTCCCTCATGCTCAAGTAAAATCAGCTCCGCCTTTTTCGCAGGGACCATTGAATAATATATCTTTTCAAGCAATCTTTTATCGATCGGATTAAGCCCAATTTCGTTATGCCGTGCGTGATGAATAGCATACCATGTATTGAATTCGGCATCGCTCTCGCAAATTTTCACCGAATAACCGTATTCCTCGCCCCTTCTGATATTCCTGCGAATATTGCTGCTGCGATAATAATCACGCAGCGTTATCTGCTCTCCGTCGAAAATCTTTGTTATATCGATAAACTGAGTAAAATTTTCAAAAATCAGATCGGGCTGTAAATATTGCTCATAGAGAGCGAGATCAGCAATAAATGGATTGGTTATGATGGTCAACGCGATACAATGATATTGCCTGGCGATTTCCACCGCCGTATCGAGGCAAATTCGATAGAGCTCATTAATCGTTTCGTCCGCCAAACCTTCTCGATAAAAAACTCCGCCCAACGGGCCAGCCTGCGGAACTGAGCTAAGTATATTACCCAATTCGTGCGTGAAAAGATACAGCGGCATACCGCCAATATCTTTTCCATTCTCTTCACAAATTATGAAAATGGGCGTATCTGGGCCAATCGGCTTGATAACCTCACACCAATAAGTCGATTGCTGGATAAATGCGCCTGGGCATTCTTCAAATAATTTCTCGTAACGATGAACCAAATCTGGCTCAGAAAAATCGATAATCTGAACTTTCACAAATCTGCCTTTTCTGGTGTCAATTCTATCATGCGACCGCGCTCTGCCATCGACTGGTTGGCAGCCTCCAGAATTTTTACAACACGCATACCCGCTCTGCCGTCGGTCAGCGGCGTCTTGCCGTTCTGAATACAATCCAAAAAATGAATGGCTTCGGTTTTCAATGCTTCAGCGCCGTCAATTTTGGGCGCCCACATATCGCCGGTTCGATAACCGATCATCATTTGATATACACTTTCCGGGCTTTGATTGAGGGTAATCCCCTTGTCATAAACCTTGATCTTTTGATCGGGTTCCAGATCATCGTAAACCACCATCTTCTGGCTGCCCCCGATCAGCGTCCGCCTGACTTTCACTGGCGCAAGCCAGTTGACGTGAATATGAGCAAAAATGTTATGCTCGTACCAGATCGATAAATAGGCAATATTTTCCGGTTCTCCGGCCACATGGCTGACGCCGGTCGCAGAAACGGCCAGCGGACGGGCAGAAACAATATGTTCAAGAATCGCCAGGTCATGAACAGCCAGGTCCCATAAAACATTCACATCGTGTTGAAACAGTCCCAGGTTCACTCTGACTGAATCATAATAATATAATTCTCCCAGGCTGTTATCGATTAATTCCCGAATTTTTCGCACCGCCCCCGTATAAACGAAAGTATGATCAACCATGAAAACTTTTTTTAAACGATCGGCAGCATCAACCAACCGGAGCGCCTCCTCGTAGCTGGAAGTCAACGGCTTTTCCACCAGCACATGCTTTCCGGCGTTTAACGCCTGCATGGCCAGCTCATAGTGAGTGGACACCGGGGTTGCAATCACAACCGCATCAACGTCAGAGCGATTATAAATATCCCTGGGGTCGGTAGTTGTCGCCATTCTGGGGTAGCGATTTCGAATCAACGCTAACCTTTCAGGGCGGGTATCGCAAACAATAACGACTGATGAATTTTGGATTTCCGAGAAATTTCTGACCAGGTTTGGCCCCCAATACCCATATCCGATGACTCCTATATTCATAGTTGGCTCCATTCCTCAATTTTATCGTGGAAATTCTATCACATTCAACCTTTTTTCGCGCCTTTAGGCTGACGGACATCGCCAACGATTTTTGCTGGAACACCGACAACGATGGCATGATCAGGCACATCCTGCGTTACCACAGCGCCGGCGCCGATCATCGCCCACTTTCCAATTGTCACCCCCGCCAGAATCGTGGCGCCGCTGCCAATGGAAGCGCCCTGCCTGACAACCGTTTCGATCATTACCCAATCTTTTTCAGTTTGAAGATCGCCATCTTCGTTGGTAGCGCGCGGGTAAAGATCATTCGTAAACATAACCCCATGGCCCACAAACACGCCATCTTCAATCGTCACCCCGCTGCATATAAAGGTATGGCTGGATATCTTACAGTTTGAACCAACAATTGCCCCTCGCTGAATTTCTACAAAGGTTCCAATTTTGGTATGATCGCCAATTCGACAGCCATACAAATTAACCAGTTCAGGGTGATAGATTGCAACGCCCTCCCCTAAAACCACATCATCAGTGACCATGTATTCCCTCGCGAAACAAGATGTTGAAGAGAATATACCAGTTAAAAACACTTTTGCCAAGTTGACAATAATCATGCCAGGATTTAAAATAACCCCTGCTAATCAACAGGCAACTCGCATAATCTGATCCAGATTATTATTTTGAATCGCCATTTAATTGACCTATGAAAATTTCCGTGGTGGTACCAGCATATAATGAGGGTGAAAATGTCGCCGCCACATACACAGCCATCCACCAGGTATTCCAAATCATCCTCAAAAATACCGATTTCGAAATCATTTTCGTTGATGATGGCAGCCGCGTCAACACATTCTTTTACCTCAATGAATTGGCCGATGATCATCCGAACGTTAAAATCATCAAACTGGCAACCAATTATGGCGCGCACATGGCAATCCGCGCCGGCCTGGAACATGCAGTTGGCGACGCAGCTTGCTTCATTGCCTGCGACCTTCAAGACCCTCCCTCGCTCATCCCGAAAATGCTGGACGCTTTGGTTGAACCTGTTCAAATCGTCTGGGCGGTCAGAAATTCCCGCCAGGATAAACTTCTAAATCGATTTCTCGCCAGAATATTTTATGCTCTTGCAAGAATCTTTGTCGCCCGCGATTTTCCTCCCACCGGTTCCAGCATGTTCCTCCTGGGCAATAAAGCTCTGAAAGCCGTAAAACTATATAAAGAACGCAACCTGACCCTGGAAGGGCTGTTTATCACGATGGGTTTTCAGCAGGCGTATGTGAATTACGAACGCCGGGCGCGTCAATCTGGCGCCAGCAAATGGACTCTGGCGAAGCGCCTCAAACTCTTTGCTGACTTTTTTGTCGGTTTTTCTTATTCCCCCATCCGGCTGATCTCCTATACCGGAATTATAGCCGCAATCCTTGGTTTTATCTATGCACTGATTGTGATCTTCAATAAATTGTTCTTCTCAACCCCCATCGATGGCTGGTCATCGTTGATGGTCGTTGTGCTGGTGCTGGGCGGGTTGCAAATGATAATGATGGGCATCATTGGTGAATATGTCTGGCGCGCCCTCGATGAAATTCGGGCGCGTCCGCGCTACATGGTCGAACAATACAAAAATATAGAATAAACTGGAGCTATAACCAATGCAATATTCGGGAAAAATATTGGTAACCGGAGGCGCCGGCTTTATCGGGTCTGAACTGGTACGTCAGTTGAACGAAAGCGGCTATTCTGTCGCCATTGTTGACAACCTGGTCAATGGCAAACGAGAGAATATCGAAAATGTATTAAACGACAGAGTACATTTTTATCAAACGGATGTGCGCGATCAAGATGCAATGAAGAAACTGATTCAAGACGTGGATATCATTTTCCATCTGGCCTGCCTGGGTGTACGCCATTCGATCCATGCGCCGCTCGAAAACCACGAAGTGAACGCCACAGCCACATTAAACTTACTCACACTGGCCCGCGAATGTAAAGTAAAAAAATTCATCTACGTTTCGAGTTCCGAAGTCTATGGAACAGCGCAGTGGGCGCCGATGACTGAACAGCACCCCGCCATTCCCAATACTGTTTATGGCGCCTCAAAACTCGCCGGCGAGTGCTACACCCGCGCCTTCTACCGTACATATAATTACCCGACAACCGTCGTCCGTCCATTCAATAGCTATGGCCCACGCTGCCACCACGAGGGCGACAGCGGCGAGGTAATCCCTAAATTCCTTCTGCGTTGTATGGCCGGCAAACCAATGATTATCTTCGGCGACGGAACACAAACCCGCGACTATACCTATGTCAGCGACACCGCCAGGGGAATCATCCTGGCAGGCTTCTCCGATAAATCAACCGGAGAAACGATTAATATTGGAAGCAACAAAGAAATTTCAATCAACGATCTGGCCAAAAAAGTTGCCGCTATCCTGGATAAGCCCTCCGCTCCGGTCGAACATGATATTCCGCGACCGGGCGACGTACTCAGATTATACGCCGATGTATCGCTTGCAAAAAAATTACTCGGTTTCCAGGCAGAAATTAGCTTTACCGAAGGTCTCAACATGCTTAAGAATTGGTATATTTCCAGAGGTATACCGCCTGAAACACTGCTGAACGAAGAAGAAAGTCACAACTGGGAGATATAATCGCATCAAACTATAATCAATAAGGGAGTGAGGCATGACAGAAAAAAAACAAACAGTGCATCCGTTATTTGATTCTGTCGAAATGGGCCTTGGAACCTGGCAATGGGGCGACAGAATGATCTGGGGATATCAGCAGGATTACCACGAAACAGACCTTCAGGAGGCTTTTAATGCCAGCATCGAAGCAGGCATCCGCTTTTTCGATACTGCAGAAGTTTATGGCCAGGGACAGTCCGAACGGATATTAGGGAAACTGGCTAAAAATCAGCGCGATTCCCTGATTATTGCTACAAAATTCTTCCCTTTTCCCTGGCGTTTGAGCGTAAAAAGTTTATTACGCGCCCTTCAAGACAGCCTAAAAAGACTGGACCTCAAACAGGTCGATCTTTATCAAATTCACCAACCACTTCCCCCGGTAAAAGTTGAAACCTGGATGGAAGGTTTATCCGCGGCCGTCGAGGCTGGCTTAACTCAGGCTGTTGGCGTATCCAATTACAACACCGACTTGATGTACCGCGCCTACAACAGACTTAAAAGCTGTGGAATCAGCCTGGCTTCCAATCAGGTTGAATATAGCCTGATCAACCGGGCGCCGGAAAAATCAGGCTTACTCAAAATGTGTCAGGACCTTGGCGTCGCGTTGATTGCCTACAGCCCGCTTGGCATGGGCGTGTTAACCGGTAAATATACCCCCGAAAATCCTCCCAAAGGTTTTCGCGGCAGCCGCTATAACCGTCAATTTCTGCTGAAAATCCAACCGCTGATAAACCGTCTCAAACAATTCGGTGAAGCGCACGAGATGAAAACCCGCGCTGAAGTTGCCCTCAACTGGGTCATCTGCAAAGGCGCAATACCGATTCCGGGAGCAAAAACAGGTAACCAGGCCATGTTGAATGCCGGCGCATTAGGTTGGCGTCTTTCTGATGATGAAATCGCCGAACTCGATGAAATGAGCGACCGGGTAACGAGCAGCTAATAGCATAAGCGCTTGACTTTAATATAACTCGCTAATAGAATGATTTTGATTGTCAATAATCTCTGGCAAATTGCCGTTGTTCTAACTACCATAAAAATTTTAAATATGAGATAAGGAGATATAGCCATGAGTTCGCCAAGTGATTTAAAATATTCAAAAACCGACGAATGGGTGAAAGTCGAGGGAAATATCGGTGTTGTAGGCGTCAGCGACTACGCGCAAAGCCAGTTGTCCGATGTCGTTTATGTTGAAATCAAATTATCGGTTGGCGACACCATCGCAAAAAACAACCCAATTGCCAGCCTCGAATCGGTTAAAGCTGCCGCCGATGTCAATGCCCCTGTCAGCGGCAAGGTTGTTGCCATCAATGAAAAACTATCCGACACGCCCGAACTCGTCAACAGCGACCCCTACGGTCAGGCCTGGATGGTTAAAATTGAGCTTTCTGATCCTGATGAATTAAAATCCTTAATGGATGCGGCAGACTACGATAGTTACTGCCAGGGACGGGATCACTGATGTTCACCCCGCATACTGACGCCGAAAAGAAAGCGATGCTCAAGGCCGTCGGTGTAGATAAAGTGGAAGACCTTTTTTGCGACGTACCCGCAAAATTCCGCTTTCCAAAACTTAATTTGCCCGAACCGCTCACCGAAATGCAAATCGCTGCTGAACTGAATGGTCTGGCTATGGGCAACCTGAACACAAGGGATGCCATCTGTTTCCTGGGTGCAGGCGCCTACAACCATTACATTCCATCAGCAGTCGATTCAATCCTCCGCCGGGGCGAATTCTATACCGCCTATACGCCTTATCAACCGGAAATTTCCCAGGGGACGCTTCAGGCAATTTTCGAATATCAGAGCCTGATGGCCGCCCTCACAGGTATGGATGTCAGCAATGCTTCACATTACGACGGAGCAACAGCGGCCGCCGAGGCAGCCATTCTGGCCTATCATACATTTAATGGGAAACGTAAAAAATTCATCCTGTCTCCTGCCGTCCACCCGCACTACCGCCAAACCTTGCGCGCTTACATGCAGGGCTACTCCGTAGAAATAATCGGGGACGATGCAAGCGCCGACCTGACCCAAAGTCCGGATATTCTATCAAATTGGGTAGATAACAATACCGCGCTGGTTTTGGTTCAATATCCTGATTTCTTTGGCCGAATCTTCGACCTGACCAATCTGGCGAAAGCAGTACACGCTGCCGGCGCGCTCCTTGCCGTGGCTGTAAACCCGACTGCCCTGGGTTTGCTGAAACCGCCAGGTGAATTTGGCGCAGATATCGTCGTCGGCGAAGGCCAGCCGCTTGGAATTCCACTCTCATTTGGCGGCCCTTATCTCGGCATCTTCACCGTGAGCGATAATTACAAACGTAAAATCTCCGGGCGCCTGGTCGGCGAGACAGTAGATACACAGGGACAGCGGGCTTATGTCTTAACCCTCACCGCCCGCGAACAGCATATTCGCCGCGAAAAGGCAACCTCCAACATTTGCACCAACCAGGGTTTAATGGCCCTGGCTGCTGCTGCTTACTTAAGCCTGCTAGGCAAACAAGGCCTGAAACAGGTGGCTGAATTATGCTACCAGAAAGCGCATTACGCAGCCCAAGCAATCGCAAAGATTCCCGGCTTTTCTGTATGGAATAAAGATCCTTTCTTCCATGAATTCGTTATCAAATGCCCAACATCTGTTGCCCAGATTAACGAGCACTTGCTTGAGCATGACATCATCGGCGGATTCGATCTGGGTTGCGAATATCCTTCTCTTTCCAACCACATGCTGGTAGCCGTAACAGAAATGATCTACAAAGACGAGATTGATTATTTCTGTCAGGTTTTGAACGAGGTGTGCAATGAATGAGCCGACCATCTTCGAACTATCTTCCCCTGGGCGAAGAGGCGTCGAATTTCCCGCTTCCGATGTACCTGCCACGCCATTGCCGCCTGGCCTGACCCGCTCCAATCTCCCTTTGCCCGAACTTGCCGAAGTGGATGTGATACGACATTTCATCAGCCTGTCAAAAAAGAATTACTCTGTTGATGGCGGATTTTACCCCCTGGGTTCCTGCACCATGAAATACAACCCAAAGATCAACGAAGAGGTTGCGCGCCTGCCCGGGTTTACATTCACACATCCCTTCCAGCCGATCGAGTCGGTTCAGGGCAATCTCGCCTTAATGTTTGAATTACAGGAATGGCTGAAAGAGATCAGCGGCTTCGCCGGAGTTAGCCTGCAACCAGCGGCTGGCGCCCAGGGCGAGATGGTTGGCGTTATGATCATGCGCGCCTATCACCAGTCCAGAGGCGACAATAAACGAGTAAGGATACTCATCCCCGATTCGGCGCACGGGACAAACCCTGCCAGCTCATCGATGTCCGGCATGCAAGTCACCCAATTGCCTTCTGACCGCCGCGGCAACATTGATTTGGAAGCATTGCGCGCCGTCTGCGACGACACACTGGCCGGCATCATGTTCACCAATCCCAATACGCTGGGGCTCTTCGATGAACACGTAACCGAAGTTGTCGATATCATTCATAAATCAGGCGGGCTGGTGTATGGCGATGGCGCCAATCTCAACGCATTACTGGGCATCGTTCGTCCCGGCGACCTGGGCTTTGATATCATGCATTTCAATCTGCATAAAACCTTCTCAACGCCGCACGGCGGCGGCGGGCCTGGTTCGGGCCCGGTTGGTGTAGCCGCCCATCTGGTTGACTTCCTGCCCGATCCATTGGTTGGCGTCGTCGAAGAAGGCGACGACACAATTCCCCCGCTTTATGGTTTTATCAAACCTTCAAAATCAATTGGCCGCGTTAAATCTTTCAATGGTCAATTCGGCGTGCTTGTGCGGGCCTATACCTACATCGCCATGCATGGAGAAGAAGGATTGCGCCAGGTTGCCAAACTGGCAGTGCTCAACGCCAACTATCTCCTCTCGTTACTTAAAAAGACTTATCACCTGCCCTACGATCGTATATGCATGCACGAGTTTGTCCTCGAAGGGCGGTGGGAAGATGCGCCAACGGTCCGCGCCCTGGATATTGCCAAACGATTGATGGATTACAACTTCCACCCGCCAACCAACTATTTCCCGCTCATTGTCCACGAGGCATTGATGATCGAACCGACCGAGACAGAAAGCAAACAAACTCTCGATTCTTTCGCGGACGCATTACTGAAAATAGCCGAAGAAGCGCACAGTAATCCCGCTTTGCTGGCTGAAGCCCCGCACAATACACCGGTCAGCCGGCTGGATGAAGTCAAAGCTGCCCGTGATCTCGTTTTGTGCTGCTGGCTGCCCGAAAAAGAATAACAGAAGCCATCAATTTCCCCGATAGACAATATATAAAATAGAGCGAGCTGCTGGCCCGCTCTATTTTTACTTCATGCTATGCCCACAGTTTACGCCTATTTTAACAACAATGTCACCGGGCAATGATCCGACCCAGCAACCTGATCATCAATAATAACATCCTCCACGCGCGAAACAAGGTCATCCGAAACCAAAAAATAATCCAGGCGCCATCCAATATTCCGCAATCGTGCATTGAAACGGTAAGTCCACCAGGTGTATTGCACCCGATCAGGGTAGAGCTCGCGGTACACATCCTTAAATCCATGATCGAGATAATGATCGATCCACAATCGTTCTTCAGGCAAAAAACCGGAGTTCTGGCTGTTTTCAGCCGGATTAGCCAGATCAATTTCTTGATGAGCTGTGTTGAAATCGCCTGTAATAATGATCCTCTTCCCCTCTTTGTGTAGCGCGTCACACAATGCAAGCAAATGAGCGTAAAAATCCAGCTTATATGTCAAACGAGCCAGGTCCCTCTGTCCATTGGGAAAATAGATATTAAACAGAATAAAATCCTCAAAATGGGTTGTGATGACTCTCCCTTCCTGGTCAAAGCGCGGTTCATTCATCCCTGTTTCCGTTTTAACAGCCGGAACCCGTAACAAAGTCGCCACACCGCTATAGCCTGGACGCATTGCAGGATTCCAGATGATTTGGTATCCATCGACATTTCGATGTTCATCTTTCAACTGTTCCGGGCGGGCTTTGATCTCCTGCAAGCACAACACATCGGGTTGTGTTTCACTGATCCAGGTCAGCAAACCCTTATCAATCGCCGCGCGTATTCCATTCACATTCCAGGTTGTAATCTTCATAAGTAACTCAAGTTGCTACCTTGATAATAATCTCTGCGTTTGTCACTGCCAAAAGGATGCTTTTTGCCCAACGAAACAGTCTCAATGTCAAAATCCGAGATCGCCGCGCCTCGACATTCTGTCGAATTTCGCAATGATAGCCGGGCGGCAACTTGGATTAAGTAAATCATTTTGTCTTCTTAACAGGCATGTGGTAAACTATCAATGAGCTATTTAACGAGGAGAAGATGGCGATGGAATCAACCAGACAAAAAAGGGTGATCTACATTGAAGATGACCCTGAAATGATCGAGTTAATTCACCTCATTTTACAACAGCATCACTTTACTGTGAAGGGAGCGCTCAGCGGAGATGAGGGACTCGCCATAATACGCCGCGAATCGCCCGATCTGATTTTACTTGACTTAATGATGCCGAATATGGACGGCTGGGAAGTTTACCAGCAACTGAAAACAGATCCAAAGACCCGGAATATTCCCGTCATCATCATTACGGCCAGAGCGCAGCCAATTGATCGCGTTCTGGGATTGCATATCGTTAAAGTGGACGATTACATCTCAAAGCCGTTTAAACCCCAGGAACTCCTCGACAGCATCGAGCGTGTGCTAAACGAACAACACACTCCGACATAAACGATCACCCCACCCTACGCTGTCAATTCTTCTACAATCTATGCGCCAGGTCATTATCCACAACCAGACTCATCCACTGTCACAGCCACTTAAGGTTGGTTATTGCGACACATTCTTGGGCCGATTACGCGGACTCACTTTTCATCGAAAATTATTGTATAATGAGGGATTGCTATTGGTCGAGAATCAGGAGAGCATCGCCAACGCATCAATTCACATGCTTGGTGTAAATTTCGATCTGGGCATCTTCTGGATCAACACAGCTTTCTGTGTAGTAGATATCTGTCTGGCAAAGCGATGGCGGCCATTTTATATACCCAAACGGCCTGCCCGTTACATCCTCGAAATCCATCCCGACCGTTTGGCAGATTTTTCTATTGGTGATTATGTTACGCTTGAAAATATCTGATCGCATAACCATTATTCTCATCCTGCTGATCCTAAGCAGTTTTCAGCCTCAAACAGTAATGGCGCAGACGCCCGACCCGGAATTACCTGTTTATATTATTCAATCAGGTGATTATTTATCAACAATTGCTTCACGCTTTGGCATTTCCGTAGAAACGCTTCAGGAAGTCAACGGAATCACCGACCCCAACAACATCGCAGTCGGCAACCAGTTGAAGATTCCGGGGCTGGCAGGCGTCAGAGGCATTCTGGAAACGCAGGTCGTTCCCCTGGGCGATAATTACAACAGCATCATTCGCCATTACCAGATCGATCAAAACACTTTCAACCGAATCAACCACATCACCAGCCCGCAGGAACTATACGCCGGCGTCAATCTCATCATTCCGCAAAATGAAGCCGCCAAAAAGCTTGGTAAACGCACAACACTCCAAGCCGGCCAATCACTGCTGGAAACAGCCGTCCTGCAAGACACAAGCCCCTGGATCATCACCAACATCAACGCACTGGCAGGTTCATGGGATGCCGTTCCAACTGATGTATTTTACCTTCCAGGCGAATCTTCTACCGATAGCGGAATCTTTCTCCCCGGCGTCGCAAAAATAATGATTAACCCTCTGCCATTGAAACAGGGTGAAACCATTACAATCAGAATCACAACAAACGAACCGGTGACCCTGAATGGTTCCCTGGCCGGAAACGAATTGCAATTCTTCGAAGAAAAACCAAATAGCTACATTGCATTGCAGGGTATTCACGCAATGGCTGAAACAGGAATCTATCCTTTTACAATTAAAAGTTCTCTCTCCGATGGACAGACTTTTGAGTTTGAGCAAAACGTCATCCTGCAAAGCGGCAATTTCGCCCAGGACCCCCCATTCAATGTGGCGGATGAATACGTAGACCCCAATATCACCGGACCCGAGCTCGAACAACTGGCAGAGATCGTCAAGAACAAATCCGCCGTGAAACTTTGGAGCGGTAAATTTCTGCCACCCTCGCCGAATGTTGATTGTTATACATCCCGCTTTGGCAACCGGCGTTCATACAACGGCAGCGAATATATCTATTTCCATAGTGGCGTGGATTATTGCGGCGGCAATGGTACGCAAATATTCGCGCCCGCCAATGGCGTGGTGACCTTTACCGGAAACCTCACTGTAAGAGGAAACGTCACCATAATTGATCATGGCTGGGGGATCTACACGGGATATTTTCATCAGTCTGAAATTAAAGTCAACGTCGGCGATAAAGTCGAACCCGGACAGGAAATTGGCCTGGTTGGTGATACCGGACGGGTAACAGGCGGGCATTTGCACTGGGAATTATGGGCAGGCGGTGTATCTGTTAACCCATTGGATTGGATTGATAACGATTATCCCAACCCCCCATTGACAGAAACCCCAAACACGCAACAAGCGACCAGTTAGTTAATAATTTGTATATTATAGAAAAAAACGATCAACTTATTTTGAATGTGGAAAAAGCTGGGGTATAATATGATATTGTATGATAAATATAAAATATATCGCATTCTTGAAAGCTGTATTGGAATAAAAGGCAATTATGGTTAGCGCCCTTGCATCTCTGAAATCAGATTATTGGCTCTCTTTAAAAATAAAATCCGATGACCTCGACCTGATCTACAACAACCTGCTCGAGTCCGAAACGCCGCAAACGACATTGGAACTGACCAAAGCATTTATCATAGGTCGCATAGCGACTGAAAAACAGGTCCTTGAAAAGCAGCAACGCCAGGGTGGTGAAATTTACTTACCGAAAGAACAATATACTATCGGACAGACGTTGGTTTTCCCTGCCCAAAACTGGCAAAAAGGCAAAGTAATCAATATCCGCGAGGCATATAATCCGGATATGCCGCCATTCAATGTCATTGATGTGGAATTCCCCGATGAAATAACGCGTTCTTTTGCCGCCAACCTGAAAGATCATGCGCTTAATAATCAGGAAACGCTGACCATAGATGATCCCAACCTCGATCCCCAATACGTCATTGAGAAATACGGAAAAGAACTCCAGAATAAACTCGATGCCGCTCTTTCCGAAAACCCCGACCTCGTCCGCATTGCAGGCAAGTGGTTTCCCCGCTCCTTATTGGTTGATGTCAACATCGGCCATCTCAACCTTGCCGAAGCAATTCTTGAGATGAGCGAGGGCGGCCCACTTACGACGCCAGCGCTGCTCGACCAGATTGAACTGCCGACAGACGTCAATCTAAAATTGACCGAGTTTTCCCTCAACCTGGCGCTGCAGGAAGATCAGCGTTTTGACGAAGTTGGCGCTGCCGGAGAAACGCTCTGGTTTCTCGAACGCCTTGAACCGGATGGCGTGCGCAAGCAACCCCAGCAACTCCAATACACCCCCATCAAATACGATGAAAACCTGCTGACCAATGAAATGCGTGCATTGGAAAAACGCCTGGCGGACGAACACTCCACCTTCGATATACCCGATGTGCCAGCAGAAGAGATCACAATCAGTCTAATTTACCCGCACTGGCGGGCGGGCACATTGCCGCTTTCTGATCAGATAAAGAAAATGTTCCCAACAGCCTACGAATCGCCCCGCATCCGTTTCAATCTGATTGATGGAGAAACCGGCAACAGCTTTCCGGGGTGGGTCGTTCGCAGCAACCGCTATGTTTTTGGATTACGTGATTGGTATCAAAACCAGGGAATCATACCAGGAAGCATGGTCACAATTCGCCGCGGCAAAAATGCCGGCGATGTTATTGTTCAGGCTCAGAGACGCCGGCCAACACGGGATTGGATGCGCACCATATTGATCGGCGCAGATGGTGGATTTGTTTTTGCAATGCTGAAACAGCCAGTCGCCTGCGCTTGCGACGAGCGTATGACCATTGCCGTACCCGACCCCGAAGAGTTAGACCACATCTGGGAAACTCAAAAATATCGAAAATGCTCTTTAGAAGAACTGATCATTTTGGTTATGCGAGAATTATCAAAGTTGAATCCCCAGGGACATGTACACGCCCAGGAATTATACGCTGCAATTAATCTAATTCGTCGTTGCCCACCCGGCCCAATATTTAGCCTTCTGGCATCGCAACCCTCTTATGCCCATCTGGGAGACTTACATTTCAAATTGACCGATTCTGTACCAAGCGGGGTGAGTTGATGACTGAAGCCAAACGATTTAGCCTGATTAAACCGACAATAGACACGCCCTTTCACATCGATTTTGACTGGTGGAAAGAGCATGACAGCAACTGGAGAGTTTACCTGCATTCACTTTTGTGCCCAACCCATCAGGAAATGTTCTCAAACACCAGCAACAATCAAATGATCGATTGGGTCGATCCGATAACCGCAGAAATTCAAACCATTGATGGACTTCAACATATATTAATAACACACTGCGCAATTCAGCCAGAATTCACCACCGAATATACAGCACTGGTCGATGCAGTTTTTAGACTTTTCCTGGCAAACGGTAATACCCCAATGTCGCCGTTGGACATGGAAAACAAATTAAACAAGCCGGCGCAAAAAATACTACAAACATTGTCTGGTGTTCAGGTTTACAAGGGCATCAGACCTTGCATAACCTGTTCATAACAGGTAATATTGTTTTTATATTAGCAGGCCCCTGTAGCTCAATAGGACAGAGCACCGGACTTCTAATCCGATGGTTGAGAGTTCAAGTCTCTCCAGGGGCGCCTTTAACAATAGTATGGAGTTGATAAAATATGGATACCGGACATAAGCAAACACCAGTAATGATATTATCCGGATACTTTCCTGGAAAATCCTACCATTACGGGATTGACATTTCCGGATCGCGATTGACTATTCGCCCGCATTTATGGCGCCCCCCGACTGATTTATACGAAACTGATGATAAATATATCGTCCGGGTTGAAATTGCCGGAGTAACCGAAGAAGATCTATCCGTCGTTGTTAACGGTAATTTCCTCATCATAAGCGGCGCACGCCAGAATCTCACTGAACCCTGCGCCTATCATCAGATGGAAATTCGCTTCGGGGAATTTCAAGCCGAAATAGAATTGCCATCTTCCATCGATACCGATCATATTATGGCTGAATATCAAAACGGTTTTTTAACTGTAACATTACCAAAACAACAACCCAAGCAAGTCTATATAGGATAATAACAGAGACAAAATGTCTTTTCCAAAATGGCGCGAACAATTAATGGATATTAACGATATTGATATAGATGAATTATCCGGGTGGATGGAGCTTCTTCTCAACCCGGTTACAACTCGAATCGTCTCAAAAGACAATGAAACGATCACAGACGAAACCGAAAAACCTAAAGAAGAAACCCAAAGCATTCCCAACATATTACCCATTTTGCCGCTGCGCGGGGTCGTTGTTTACCCGCAAACGGCTATTCCATTGACGATTGGACAACCGCGTTCGATCAAACTGGTTGATGATGTCGTTGCGGCAGACCGCTTGATCGGGCTGGTAGCTTCCAAAAACCCGGAACTGGAAAACCCAAACCCCGAAGACCTCTACCAAACGGGTACAATTGCCACCATCCATCGCCTCTTTCGCGCCCCCGATGGCACAATCCGTATTCTAATTCAGGGACTTGAACGCTTTAACCTCGGCCAATTTACCCAGATCGATCCATATTTAAAAGCAGAAGTTCACCTGAATCCTGAAGTGATTGATGAAGGCCTGGAAACTGAGGCATTAATCCGTAACGTTCGGACTCAATTCGAGCACATCGCTGAAATGATCCCAACAATTCCTGGCGAATTGGTATCATCCATTTCGGCAATCGAAGACCCTCTGCAAACAGCTTATACGATCGCCAATTTCCAGCGTATGGAACTGGCCGACGCGCAGGAAATTCTGGAATTGAACCGGGTCAACGACAAACTCAAGAAACTGATTACTATCCTGACGCATGAAAGTGAAGTCCTCGAATTGGGGCAAAAAATACAAAATGAAGCCCGCTCCGAAATAGAAAAGGTACAGCACGAATACTTTTTACGCGAGCAACTGAAAGCAATCCAAAAAGAGCTGGGTGAAGACGACGAACAAAGCGCTGAGGTAGAAGAGTTCCGCAAGAAGATTGAAGCAGCTCGTATGCCCGAAGAGGCAGAGAAACAGGCCAAACGCGAACTCGAAAGACTCTCTCGCCTGCCAACGGCCGCGGCCGAGTACGGTGTAATTCGCACCTACCTGGATTGGCTCGTATCAATACCCTGGTCAGCCCAAACAACGGATAATCTGGATATCGCCCATGCCCGCCAGGTGCTTGATCAGGATCATTATGGGTTGAAAGATGTCAAAGACCGCATCATCGAGTTTCTTGCTGTTCGCAAACTTCGTCTGGAGCGCAAAGAAGAACTGACCGAGCAGTCTTCCAAAGATACCATCCGCCGTGTGCGCGAAGGCGTCATTCTTTGTTTTATTGGTCCTCCCGGCGTTGGGAAAACCTCATTAGGACAATCCATCGCTCGCGCGCTCGACCGAAAATTTATCCGCATCTCTTTGGGTGGTGTTCGCGATGAAGCAGAAATCAGAGGGCACCGCCGAACGTATATTGGCGCAATGCCCGGGCGCATTCTTCAGGCGCTGCGTCGGGTCGAATCAAGCAATCCCGTTTTTATGCTCGACGAGATTGATAAATTGAGTTTTGATTTCCATGGCGACCCTGCTTCGGCGCTATTGGAAGTCCTTGACCCCGAACAGAATTCGGAATTTCGCGACCACTATATCGAAGTGGCTTACAACCTTTCCCAGGTGATGTTTATTACAACAGCCAACCAGATCGAAACCATCCCCGCTCCCTTGCTTGACCGCATGGAAGTCATTCAGATTGCCGGATATACAGAAAACGAAAAAGTTGAAATCGCTCGAAATTATTTGATCCCGCGCCAGCTTAAAGAAAACGGGCTCAGACAGAATGAAATCAGCATTTCGGATAACATCATCAGAACCATTATCCGTTCCTACACCCGCGAAGCGGGCGTTCGCAATTTAGAGCGCAAAATTGGTTCAGTCTGCCGCAAAGTCGTCACCCAGATCAGCGAAGGAAAAATTGAGCAAGTAACCATCAAGGCAGATTCACTCTATGACTATCTGGGAAAACCGAATTACTTTGGCACTGAAGAAATTGCGGAACGTACGTCCATTCCTGGAGTGGCCACCGGCCTGGCCTGGACACCCACCGGCGGCGATATCCTTTTTATCGAAGCCACTCGCATGCCTGGCAACAAAGGCTTTCAAATCACCGGTTCCATCGGAAACGTAATGCAAGAATCAGCGCGCGCTGCACTGTCTTACATCCGTTCGCGTTCGAAAGAACTCGGAATTGAAACGGATTTCTTTGAAAAATCCGATATACATCTGCACGTACCCGCTGGCGCGCAACCCAAAGACGGCCCCTCGGCAGGCGTCACCATGGCGACCGCTCTTGTCTCTTTGCTGAGCGGCAAATCTGTGCGCCCGGATGTAGCGATGACCGGAGAAATCACGTTACGCGGTCAGGTCTTACCGGTTGGCGGCATCAAAGAGAAAGTCCTGGCAGCCCATCGCGCAGGAATTAAGACCGTCATATTGCCTCGAAAGAATGAAAACGATCTGGATGACCTGCCCAAAGAAGTCCGCAAAGCAATCAAATTCGTGCTGGTTGACCAGACTGACGATGTATTTGCGGCGGCCTTTGGCAAACGCCGTAAATCAAATAAAACAGGAAAACAATTAAAAACCGATGCATAAGATTCTAATTATCGAAGACAATCCCACCATGCTGTCACTGCTGAAAACCTTATTGGAACTGGAAGGTTATCACGTGTCCATCGCTGCAGGTGAGACTGTCGGCGATATACTTAATTCAATCCATCAGGAAAATCCCGACATCGCCTTGCTGGATGTTTACCTGAAAGATATCAGCGGCATGGACGTCGTAAAACAACTCCGCCAGACGGAGACTTCAAAACACACAACCGTTATCATGACTTCCGGGATGAACCTGGAAGAACAATGCCTGAAAGAAGGCGCCGACGGGTTCCTTTTAAAACCGTACATGCCAGATGATCTCATCAACCTTTTAAAACGCACTTTGATTCAACCATAATTCGTTAATCACATTACAGGAGTTCCCTGTGGGGAAAAAACACAATCGTATTACTAAACAATGGCGGACGATGGATATTCATATCCATACGCCTGCTTCAAGCGACTACCAGCAACCGGAAGTAACTTTTCTTGATATCCTTCAAAGAGCCGAAGCCCGCGGTTTAGATATCATCGCCTTTACAGACCATAATACAATTTCCGGTTATCGGAAAATGAAGGAAGAGATACAACAGCTGGAGCTTCTATCGACTCTGGGGCGCCTTCTGCCCGAAGAAAAAAACCGGCTGGATGAATACCATCGCATCTTTGAAAAAATATTAATTCTGCCAGGAATTGAATTTACGGCTACTTTTGGTTTCCATATCCTGGCCATTTTTCCACCCGATAAATCAATACGCGAAATTGAACACCTGCTGCTCACTCTTAACATCCCCCCCAATCAATTGGATGATGGATCAGCAACAGTCGGCGCAACCACCGACGTACTGACTGCATACCGCATCCTCAACCAGGGCGGCGGATTGGTCATTGCGGCGCACGCCAATTCCAGTAATGGTGTAGCCATGCGCGGTTTCAATTTTGGCGGACAAACAAAAATTGCCTACACGCAAGACCCTAACCTTCATGCCCTCGAAGTGACCGACCTGGAACAAAAAGGCGGGCGTACAACTGCAGCATTCTTCAACGGCGCCAAGCCTGAATATCCCCGCCGCATGCATTGCATTCAGGGATCCGATGCTCACCGCCTGGTAACCGACCCGCAACGCAAAAAAAATCCCGGCATCGGAGACCGCTCGACGGATGTTTTGATTCCCGAACTGAGTTTCTCGGCGCTGATGGAATTATTTACCAGCAACGATTTCGCCTGCACGCGTCCACACCCCCATAAAGAAGAGCCGGCCTACGACTTTATTCACGCCGCGAGAGAAGAAGGTCCCAATATCATCCAGGATTTTCACGACAGCCTGACGATAAGGGGCGGCAAATTATAC
>CAZDAW010000031.1:0-33211 GCA_964503685.1 uncultured Anaerolineaceae bacterium
AAGAACAAAAAAGGGTTAATGAACTGCGAATACTCAAAAAGGAATATTTTTATCTTATTGGGTTATTACTGCCTGTTTTTGTTATTGAGTTATTACAGCCTCATCATGGCTTTGGAATTGTTGTTTATTATTTGCTATTATCATTGATTTTTATTGGATTGCAAAATGATGATCTTTTTAATCATCTGATTTATTCAATTGTAAAAGAAAAAATTCAAGGCGTGGATATCCAAACCTATGCTTCAAAAGCGTTGATGGATTTAAGTCAGGTGGATGTGATCTGCTTTGATAAAACCGGCGTTTTAACAACACGGCAAATGATCGTGAAAAACATTTACATAGCCGATTATCTATTCACTCCAAACGATGTTTTAAACGATAATAACCTCACTCATTTGGTGAATATTGCCTGCGCTTTGTGTAATGACCTTCAATTTTATGAAAAGATTGATCAGGCAAATTCTGTTGATAAAGCCCTGATATCATTTGCGATAAAAAATGGTATTGACGTAAGAAATTTATTATCGCAATATAAACGGATATACGATAAGCCTTTTGATTCCGAAAACCGTTACATGGCCTGTGGATTTAAATATGAGGGCGGCGGGGAATATTTTTTTGCAAAAGGCGATCCGGATGTTGTTGTTAATCGTTGCAGCCATTATGTTGATGCAAATGGCTTGATAAAAAAAATCGATTTTGAATTTACCTGTTTAGTGAATTCGATCATTGATGTTGTCAATCAAAAAAGCGACGTGATAATTTCTATGGCGTATGCTCTTGATCCTTCTGATTCTCCCCCTGAAAAATACATATTTCTTTGTTTGTTGCAGTTGGGAAATCCATTACAACCTGGCACGCGAGAAATAATCAGCCGCTTAGCCGCCAAAGGAATTCGAAGTGTATTATTGACAGGTGATCGGGTCAAAACTGCCGTAAGAATAAGTGAAGATTGTGGAATCTCGAAAGATTCGAAAACATATTTAACCGGAAAAATCATCGAAAGAATGGAATTGGCAGAGGTCGCCAGACAGTCTGCTTATTGTTCAGTGTTTGCCCGATTAATGCCTTCGCAAAAGGGGATTATTATCAGATTGTTTCAGCAAAAGGGCCATCATATAGCGATGGTTGGAGATGGGCCGAATGATGGAATAGCGCTTAAAGCAGCGAATGTTGGTATCTCTTTTATAGCCAATAGTTCGCCTGTTGCGAGAAGGTTGTCGCAGATTTTAATTAATGATTTAACTGATCTGCTGAGGCTAATAGAAAATGCGAATAAGATAAAGCAAACTACAAAATATATGAAATTGTTTAGGATCCTCATCATTCTATTGATATTCGCCGGCGTTTATATACGAGCTTTCGCTTTTTAATAAACAATACAAATACAGGCATTTCAATATACATACAAAGAGGATTATCCTTCCGTCTCAAGAATTCTGTTGAATTTTCGATTCGGGCTTTTCGAATATGCTATGGTAGATGTCTTCACCATAGCTGGTTTGCATGGGTTCACCTTCGATTAACTTAAATGTTCTTTCTCCACCGGTTTTTCGTTCTGAACGAAGGAAAATGGCATTTTTCATTTTTTTCTCATATAGTCCATGTGCAAAAACATATTGATGGGTTACAAAAAAAATTTTAATTTTTTTCTCCAATAACGCGGTTGTGATTTGTCTGGCAATTTCGGAGCCTTCGCGTTCATTTGTTGCAGCGAAGGATTCGTTGAAAAGCACGATAGAATTTGGCTTTATGCAATCAACAATATGGCTCATTCGGCTCAGTTCTTCATCCAGTTTACCCTTTTTCATTGAGGTATCTTCTTTACGTTTATAATGCGTGAAAAGACCCTCGCAAAGATTGGCGCGAAAATTTTCTGCGGCTACAAACATTCCGCATTGCATCATGAGTTGGGCCAGACCGATGCTGCGTAAAAAAGTGGATTTGCCGCCCTGGTTGGCGCCGGTAACAATAATGAGATCCTTGTCGTCAGCCTGCACTGCATTACCTACAATTTTGTGTTTCATCGTTAAAGCCAGGCAAATATCATATAGACCAGAAAAGGAAAGCTGGCGTTCGTTTGTCGGCGCAGGTTGAGGAAAGGTGACGGTTTCCCCAATTTGTGTCAGGCGTTCGTAAAGATTCAAGCAGGCAACATAAAAAGCCAGCTCAATTCGCAACATGTTAAAAAAGCTGTCAATGTGCTCCGCAGATTGGGCCAGTGCATTAGCTACAAGGTTGATACCTCTGTCTTTTAATTCAGAAAGCGCCCTGGCGCCATGATCATCGCGGGGATGAATATAAAAGGTGTAGACAGGGCTTTTTCGTGTAAAGACGCCTTTTATCCAGTTCTTATTTTTTGGCGTGGGTTTACAAAGGAAATAATCGATCCCTTCGTTCCCTTTGCCCAAGCCAGCGCCAATTATCGCGCCATTTTGAAACTTCAGCTCTCTTAAGTGATTCTCTACGATCGCGAAATACTCATCATCAAGCTCTTTTTTAATCATCGAAAAAAAAGTTTTGAATCCTTCGGACTCAAATTGATCAGAATGTTCGTCTGCAATTTGTTTCAGCTTTTTGAGCAATTCGGTAAACACTTCCATCATTTGAATCGAACTGCTTAACACACCATTTGGATAATGCGTCAGAATACCAAGCCAATGCCTTTTCTTTCTCTCAATTAATTCGAGCGGAATTTGGTATATTGCTCTAATGACGGATGGATTTTTCAGGCAATCCCTAAGAATATCCTGCCGATATTTAATGGCGTCTATCTCATCCATACTGGACAAAAAAACTTTCTTTACTACCTCAAATAAAAATTTATCATCGGCTGCCATAACGTTAAATAACGTATTCAATTCCAGGTCTTGCGTCAGACTTTTTTCATTGGAGGGGAATTGTTGTTGAAGGTTAAAATCTTGATCTCTATACAGAAGAAAGGCCTTCATGATTTTATGCGGTCCTTTATTAATTCATAGGTAAGTTGGTATTTCTCTGCAATGGATATTGCGAATGCAAGTCCATCTGCTGGTTTTCTTATTATCTTGTAAGTTCGTTGCGCAGGGTTTTCTGGGGTTACCGTACTGACCATGCTGACTGTTTTCTCACTCAATGAAGCCAGTTCATCGATAAATGTAACGCAAACACATAACGAATCCAACTGATTAATTTTTTCCAGGATCTTCTTGCTCAGAAAAACGGCGTCTTTTAATGTTGTGGATGTGAAAATTTCATTCATGATGATAATACTGTCGGAGGTTGCCTGGTTCAGTATGTCATGAATTCTGATCATGTCATCCTGAAGTTTCCCTCGTAGATTTTTAATATCTTCTTCTTGTTCGAAGTGCGTAAAAAGTTTATCAAACAGAAAGAGCTTTGCTTCTCTGCCTGGAACAGGAAGGCCCAAACTGGAAATGTAATGTAATTGTCCGAAAGTACGTGCAAAGGTCGTTTTACCGCCCTGATTTGGGCCGGATACAATAAATATTCGTTCTTTACCTTTCAGGTAAAAATCGTTACAGACAATTGTTGAATTTTCGGATAGGCATTTGTTTGCCAGAGCGAGATCAAAGCCATCATAATTAAAAATTTCCTTGCTCTGGGCAGAAATCTGTGGGTAGCAAAATTTTAAATTTATGCGTTTGAAATTTGCGATATGATCTAAATAAGCAACGTAAAATTGTATTTCCCGATCAAAGGCGCTGATTGTTTCATCCAGAAAATTGCGATTTTTTATGCAATAATTATCGAGGTTTAAAAATATATCAGGATATAATTTTGCCACAAGATTTAGTATTTGGGCTTCAATATGATTCATTCCCGTCGTGGCAGGCATTTTAACCGTGTAATCTTTTACCTCGCCCTGTTTAAATTTATTAAATGTATTTTCTATTTCTATACTGTAATCTGCCTCCAGTTCGTATTTTCGAACTTTGACAGTGCTTTCTTTTATGATCACACAATATTTTACAGTTGATAAATCGTTTTTGAGCTTTTCGGTTTCTTCCACAAGCTGAATAAATTGAGGTGATGCGGCATAATTTTTCAGATATTCCCGAATCTCCAGAAGTCCGCGCGATTTTAAATTTGCTGACGATAGAATCTGTTCCAGATATATGATCGCTTTGCAATAGATATCCACCGCTTCCAGAAACCATCCTTCACGATTGTATATATAGTGGAGCTTATCCAGCATATTAAGATACCGGCGCATCACAACCATTTTTTGGGCAAACGATTTGATATTCTCCAGAAGAGTCTCGTCTTCAACGTCCCGTGCAATTTCCTGACGGTATTGAATGGTTTCTGAATCATTCAATGGGCCATAATAGAATGGCTTTAAGTTATATTCATCTTTCCCGGCGGTGACGGTATCAATAATTTGATTGAGATTTAGATCGATAACGAAGGGACAGGCTTCAGTTGTTTCTTCTGTAGGGTAGCATTTATTTTTTAAATATAACAGACTGTGCAAAGTCATAATAAAGAATCTCTCATATATAGTTGTTAAATGAACAGACCGAACTGCTTTATTAGCGATGAAAATATTTACATTTCGATTTTTATGTCTTAAATAAAAAAAGTCTCTACCGGGCTGTTTCTCCAGTAGAGGCTATCAGTCAGATGACGGTTTCGGCGAGCCTCATCGCCTCTCATATATTATTACTCGTTTAGAAGAATTATACACCAAATCGAGAAAGTTTTAATTTTTTTTCTTGACGGTTATGTATTTGCCGTTTACAATTGCAAAGAGCGATGAGGCTCGCTTTACCCAACCGCCTTTGTGCTAATGGCCTCTGCCTTTGACTGGCGTCATTGACAGAGGTTTTTTATTGCCTGTGAATGGTGTATAGATTAAAGTTTTAACGGAACTGTTAATGGAGAAATTTTTATTGATATCAATTGGCGCAATCCTCGGCGCAAATGCACGTTACTGGTTAGGTGATTGGATTGTCCAGAAATGGGGAGCTTCGTTTCCTCTTGGAACTTTGTTGATTAACCTGACGGGTAGTTTTCTGTTAGGTTTGTTTTTAACGCTGGCGACTGAGCGTTTTATGATTGACCCACGTTGGCGTTTCATGCTGGCGGTGGGTTTCCTTGGGGCCTATACTACATTCTCAACTTATACTTATGAGAGTTTTAGTCTATTATCCACGGGACAATGGATAACCGGCCTGTTGAATATCTTTGGCAGTACGATTTTAGGAATCGTTGCTGTAGGAGCAGGAGTTTACATTGGAAAATTGCTATAATAATCGTGAGGTCAAGGAGGTGAGGATGCCCGATCTTTCTTTGCAGAAAGAAGCCCAACGATTGCGGATTTATATTGGCGAAAGCGACCGGTGGCGGGGTAAGCCTTTGCATCTGGTATTATTGGATATTTTGAAAGGGAAAGGCATTGCCGGGGCCACGGTGGTTCGCGGCGTGGCAGGTTTTGGAGCGCATTCTCATATTCATGCTACTTTCAATGATGTGCTTTCCCAAGATTTACCGTTGGTGATCGAGGTGGTGGATAACTCTGAAAAAATCTCACAGGCGCTGGACGTGATCTCTCCCATGATTCGTGAAGGGTTGATCACGCTTGAGGCTGTTCAGGTCGTTAAATACACCCATCGTTTTCTGAACCCGTTGCCGGCGGACCGTTTGGTTTCTGAAGTGATGACGCGGGAGGTTGTTACGTTGGCGCCGGATACACCGGTTTATCAAGCCTGGCGGATGATGATCGAAAATAAGATTAAAGCCATGCCGGTTGTTGATCAAAAAAATCACTGCGTCGGGATATTGACGGACGAAGACCTGATCGAACGAGCAGGGATTCAGGAACGACTTTCGATTGCCATCCGAATGGATGAGGATATCCTTAAAGGGGAAATCAGCGCTCTGGAAAAATTATCGATGACAGTCAGGGAAGTTATGACGAGACCTGCCATCACAGTGAGGGAAACAGATACACTGGCAGTCGCAACTGCGTTGTTGATAAAAGCTGAGCTTAAGCGTCTTCCGGTGGTGGATGCAAAGGATCGGCTAACCGGAATGCTGTCCCGGTTGGATATTCTGCGTCAGGTGGTCGATGCGCCCCGCCCCAAACCAGCAACGCCATTGCCAGTTGGAGCAGTGAAAATTCTTCGAGAAATCATGTCGCCTGAAGTCCCGACAGTCAATCAGGATGACGACCTGACGGTTATCATCGAGAAATTTTCGCAGAGCGACGTGCACCGGTTGATTGTGGTGGACAGCGCCAATAGAGCGGTCGGTCTGATCAGCGATTCGGATGTGGTAGCCCGGATTCAGCCTTCGAGGCAGCGTGGTGTTTTGAACGCGCTGCGACGGAGGGGAAAACCATCACAGGGTAAAGAAACTGCATACGATCTGATGTCGCCCCGACCGTTAACCGCGCCGCCGGATATGCTGGTGGTGGATGCAATTCAGAAGATGCTGGTTGAGTCGCGAAAGTGGCTGGTGATTGTCAACGAGGCCGGTTGCCCGCTTGGTCTGGTGGACAGGCAAATGTTATTGGAAGCGCTTGGGGGGTAATCTCACTGGTTGCCCTATGAAAGAAGAACCGCCTGGTACTTATCTGGGCGGTTCTTCTTTCATTAACCTTCGATCTTCAAAGAAAGGATATTCATTCCCAGGTTGCGAATCTTATCCAGCAAACCGAACAGGGCAGATTGGTCTTGAACGAAGCCGGTTATTACGGTGTTGCCCTGTTCGTTGTGGGTGAGGGTCATTCCTTCAAACAGGTGTTCACGATAGGCCGGAGCAAGACCCTTCAGTTCAATTTTCACATAGCGCCGGTCATTCTGGATGCTATCCTGCAAATTGACCTCCGTATACTATAGACTGCGCCGAAGCAAAATAGTTCAACAACTTAGCGAGAGAACCACTAAGCTGAGTCAGGCAAGTTTGGGCGTCAGGTCGGCAGCCCATTTACGCAGGGCGTCCCAGTTGCGGTAATCGCCTTCTTTAGCTCCGACGATAAATTTGACGAACAGTTTTTGGAACAGATTGAGCCGGGAAAATTTGAGCGCACCGTTAAAGAAAGCGTAACCAAGCGGTTTGATGCCATCCATTGCGGCTGCCGGTTTGAGATAATTTTCGACCCTGGCGTAATTTTCTTTGAAGCTCATTCTCCGGGCGTCCTTGGGCAATTTTGCCAGAGACGGGTCGGTATAGACCTGCGGCAGAGTCGTGGCTGTATCGGGTAGTACGGTTAGCGTCAGGGCGGCGATGAAGCAGGCCACGCGTTTCGATTGCAGGACGGCCTTGTTTTGTTTCAGGAAGTTGAGCATTTCAGGGTGCCAGCCCATAATCATCGGCCCGCCGACGATCACGCTGTCATACGCGGCGATGCTCTTTACTTTGAGGACAGGCAGCACGTCCACCTGCGCCCCGCTTTTGGAAATTTCTTTCCCGATGAATTCGGCCATTTCGGCGGTCGAACCGGATACTGTTGCATAAGCGACTAAAACTTTATTCATTCTTTCTCCTTCGATAATTTAGACAGGCTCTTTTCTGGGACCTGTTTTTTGAGGTATTGGCGAACCCATTTTATTATCGATAGTATAAGCAGATGAACGGAGCGCGTCATCTGACGAAAGTTATAATAAAGTTATAGATTGGGAAGGGTGAGAGTTATATTAGCTTTGCCGACCGGGCGCGGGCGACCGCCTGGGTGCGGGTATTGACATCCAGCTTACGGAAAAGGCTGACTGTGTGGGCTTTGACCGTTCCGACGGTGATAAACAACCGGGAGGCAATCTCCTGATTGGTCAGGCCGTCGGAGATCAGGCGCAAAACCTCAAGCTCACGATCGGTTACCGTTTCGGCGAGGCCGGTTATTGTTGGCGTGGATGGCGGCCCTGTTTTAGCCGTTGAGGTGGGCGATTTAATCAGCGAGAGCAATTCGCGGGCATACGCTGCGATGCGTTTGTCTTTCCAGATGTTGTTTTCCAGACCGTTCTGCAAGAGGGCGGCAATCGGTTCCCCTTCGTTGAGAAAAGCACGTACATGCCCTTCGGGTTCGGCGAGCGATAAGGCTTCTTCGAGGGTCGCGAAGGCTTCAGGCAGCCTTCCTTGCAGGTAACAGGAGAGCGCTCGGGTGGGAAGAATTTCGATCACCCGTCCAAACCGACCGCCGTTGCGCGCAGTGTCGAGCAGGCGTTCCAATAAGGCGTCTGCTTCGGTGTATCGTTTTTGGCGGACCCAGATGCGAGCGATGGACAGCCTTTCCAATTCATCGTTCGTATTGGGCTTATCGTCCAAGTTGAGCTGGTTTTGCTCCAGCCATTGGATGGCCTGTTCGAAAGCGGGTTCCGGCGCAGAAAGCCACAGGCGCACTTTGCACGCGGCAATCGCAGTCAGCACGCTGCTTGAAACTGCCAGGTTATGCACCAATCTTTCTGCTTCATCGAGGGCGGAACGGGCTTCCTCATAAACTCCTCTGGCGATTAAAACCCGCGCCAGAGCCATGTGATTTGAAGCGCGCGATTCGATGTGACCCCACAGGCGGCTGAGTTCAATTCCCTGCCTGGCGTATTGCTCGGCGGCGTCGAGATCGTTGCGTTCATAGTATAGCTGGCTCATCGTTGAACAGACTCGGGCAAATATTGGCATTGCTTTACCGGAAGAGGTGCGCGCCATTCTTCCTGCCCGTTCGAGGATCTCTTTGCCGCGAGAAAGCTTTCCCATGAGGATATACATCGCCCCGAGGGCGCAGGTCGATGGAACGGCGATGTGGATATTCCCTGATTCTTCACCCAGTCGGCTGGATATGGCAAACGATTCGCAGGCAGCCGGGATATCATCAACAACCAGCGACGCGATCGCCAACGTATAATACACGATGCTCCTCGTCTGACCAACATCTTCAGACAGAAGTTTGAGCGCTTGCTTTGCCAATTCAATCGTCGTTTGCGGATCATTCTGGTAGCAGGAACGGTAAGCTCGAATAGCGGCGATATTCCCGTCGATTTGAGAATCCCGCGATGGCGAATTAATCATCAACTTTTCCACGCCCTGCAGGCGCGGTTCGATTTCTTCGAGCCGCCCGGAGATCACGCAGGCCCAGGCTTCATAAATCAACAGCCAGGGATTCGAGCGGATTAATTCCGGAGGCAGGATTTTATGTAATTCAGAAACTATAGCAATCAGATTGCCGCCTAACAGCATATCCCATTCATACTTTATTGCCAGGTCAACTGTTCTTGTTAAATCACCGGAATCGAGGGCATGTTGCACCGCTTCGATGGGGAAGTTGTTTTCGACGTACCAATCACAGGCGCGACGGTGCAGTTCTTGAATCAAATCGGGAGAAGAACGTTCCAACTGGGCGCGCAATAGATCGGCAAAAAGATGGTGGTAGCGAAACCAGTGTTGTCGATCATCCAGGGAGATGATAAAGAGATTGGTTTGAATCAAGAACTCGAGCATTTTCTGGCAATCTTCCTGCTTGGTGACCGCAGCGCACAGTGGGGCGGTGAGCCGGTCGAGGATGCAGGTGTGGAGCAGGAATTGACGGATTGAGTCGGGTTGGCGTTCGAGAATCTCCTCGGTCAGATAATCAAGGATGAATACATGACTGCCGGAAAACGACTTGATGAAATTGCTCTGATCTGGCTGCCCTTGCATGGAAAGGGCAGCCAGTTGAAGTCCGGCGATCCAACCTTCGGTGCGCGTTTCAAGCAGGCTTATTTCTTCACTTTCCAGATTTAATGCCATCACCTGATTGAGAAAGGCGGCTGCCTCTTCGGCGGTAAAACGCAGGTCGGCGGCGCGCAGTTCAACAAGCTGGCCGCGAGCGCGCAGACGAGCCAGAGGTAAGGCTGGATCGATACGTGAAATCATTACCAGGCGCGTTTGCAGCGGAAGATGATCCAATATAAAAACAAGCGCATCGTGAATCGCCGGCGTCGTGATGACCTGGTAATCATCGAGAACGATGACCAGGTCTCCGGTTTGGGCGGCGACTTCGTTGATGATGGCGATCAGGATTGATTCGACAGGCGGCGGCTGGGGTGTTTGTAGCGCTTCTAAGATGGTTTCTCCAAAGTTTGGAGAAGCGTGGCGAATGGCGCTGACCAGATAAAGGAGGAAGCGGATGACGTCATTATCAGCGGCATCCAAAGATAACCAGGCTGTTTTTCGATTGGACTGCGATGGGCTGACCGATTCGGGCGTGCACCATTTACTGACCAGGGATGATTTTCCGTACCCCGGTGGGGCCGAGACGAGAAGGAGTTTTTTACCCGGCGCAAGGATTTCATCCAACCGGGTTAAAAGGCGCGGACGCGTCACCCAGGCGTTGGGCGCAGGAGGAATGAAGAGCTTGGTGGTTAGAAGCGGAGATGCCATTTTTTTATTTTATGGCCAGCAAAGTGAATGGCGGGACATACGCTATCAGCAGAATCAATACGCCCATCAAAATTACCATACCTACGCTGTGAAAGAAAACGTAGCGGAGGATGCTGCCTTCCTGACCGTAACTGTGGGTGGCCGTACTGGCAATGACGATGCTTTGCGGGCTGATCATTTTCCCCATAACGCCGCCGGCGCCGTTGGCTGATGTCATTACTTCAGCATTGAAACCTAATTGATCGGCGGTAATCTTTTGCAGGCTGCCGAACAATACGTTAGATGATGCATCTGAACCGGTGATGGCCACGCCCAGCCAACCCAGCAGGGGGCTGAAGAAGGGATAAAGCGCCCCGGCGCGGGCAAAAGCCAGCCCTAGGGTGGCGTCCATGCCGGAATAACGCACCACGTAGCCCAGGGCCAACATAGCGGCGATGGTTAACAATGAAAATCGCACGCGCTTAAAGTTTTCCAGATAAACGGTAATGATCTTTTTCGGTTTATATCCCATGATGAAAGCTGCCAGAATCGCTGCGATCAGGATACCGGAGCCAATGGTGGAAAGCCAGTTGAATGTATAGATTGCAGGCTGGGGTTGGGCTTCTGTCACGACAGGGGCCACCCGCAAGATCATGTTATGCAGGCCGGGGACGGCAATTTTAAGAGTGGAGAATCGATCGAGCCAACTGATCACCTGGGGCAAACCCCAGATGAAAACGAAAAGGCTGAGAATGACCCAGGGGCGCCAGGCGCGCCAGACTTCCCTGGAGGTGTGCGGCATCGGTTCGCTCGTTGCGCCATCGTGATCAAAACGCCAGATGTGTTTTGGCTTCCAGAATCGGAGGAAAAGAATTAGAGTGATCATCGAGACAATGCCGGCGGCAACGTTAACCAGCCAGGGCCCGTGAAAATTCGATACCAAAATCTGGGGGATGGCGTAGGCGATTGAAGTTGCCAGCAGGGCGGGAAAGATTTCGAGCATGCCCTTGAAGCCGGCGAACACCCAGATAAGCCAGAAAGGGACGATGAAGGCAAAGAAAGCCAGTTGGCGGCCGGTCATGGCGCTGAGGTGATAGAGGTCGAGTCCGGTGACGTTAGAGAGGATGATGACGGCGGTGCCGACGGAGCCAAAAGCGACCGGGGTGGTATTGGCGATTAGCGCCAGCCCGGCGGCAGAAATGGTCGGGAAACCCAATCCAATGAGAATAGTGGCAGTAATGGCTACCGGCGCGCCCATGCCGGCTGCGCCTTCGAAAAACGAGCCGAGGCAGAAGGTAATTAACAAGAGCTGCAAACGACGGTCGGGTGTGATGCTGGTGAGGCTTTCCTGCAATGTCTTGAACAAACCATTCTCGACGGTGAGCTGGTAGAGAAAAAGTACATTGAGGATGATCCACCCGATGGGCAGCAAGCCGAAGGCCGCGCCGTTGGCGGCGGCGGCCAGCGCTGCTCCGGCAGGCATGCGGAACACCAGCAGGGCAATGGCTGATGCTGTTGATAATCCAAGAAGGGCAGCGTAATGCGCCTTGATGCGCAAAATCCCCAGCGTTCCTAACA
Organism: uncultured Anaerolineaceae bacterium; assembly: GCA_964503685.1. Lineage (GTDB taxonomy): Bacteria > Chloroflexota > Anaerolineae > Anaerolineales > Anaerolineaceae > CAZDAW01. The sequence goes on from CAZDAW010000031.1 coordinate 11,914, forward strand.
GAACGACGATGGGCAGCGCCGCCGCGAGGGTGGAAACTACCGCGTTATTGAAGGGATCGTAAATTTGCGACCAGGGCATATCGCTAAATTATAGCATTTTACCCTGCATAATTAAACGAAAATTGAAATTATTCGTAGGAGAGAACTTCACGGATGGTCATCTTCGAGGCGCTGCGGGCAGGAATGAAGCTGGCCAGAGCCGAGAGCGCCAGCATTACCCCGAACCAGATGGCGAAGCCCTGGATGGTGAAAGCAAAACTGGCCGACGTGCCGAAGATGGCCTGGCTGATGACATCCGCCAGAACCGCGGTGATGGGGAAGGAAAGGGCTGCGCCCAGGACGAAGCTGATCAGACCGATGAGCAAACCTTCGATCAGCACCAGTTTCATCACCACTGTGTTATATGCGCCGATGGCGCGCAGCACGCCGATTTCTCGCGTGCGTTCCATGACATTCATGCTCAAAGTGCCAGCCATGCCAATGCTGCCGACCAAAGCGGTCAATAATGCCATGACGATCAGAAAAGCGGTCAGGATGGCGATGTACTCGGTTATGGATTGGGTAAACGAGCTGCCAGCTTCCACTTTATTGACATGATAGCCGCTTTCACTGAAATAAGAATCCAACACTTTACTCAACTGCGTCTGGGAATCGAGGCTGTGGTCTTCGGCGACGATGCGATAAGTGGCTGTGCGGCCGGTCTGGCTGAGTACGTTGGAAAGATAGGAGTAATTTGCATAAGCGATCAGTTCATCCACACCGGTGAATTGAAAGACGCCGACAATCGTCCATCTGGCATCGCGATTACCGACTTTCAAGCGAAGCGTATCACCCACCTTTAGATCGGGGTAATTCTTGAGAAAGGCCTCGTTGACCGTAATGGCAGCCTGATCGGTTTCTTCGATCCAGCGCCCGCTCAACAGGATGGGTGTAACGAGCTTGCTATCGGCGGGCGGCGCCAGAAGACTGATATTATCCACAGCCACGCCATCTTCACGCAGCAATTGGGCGCTGGTCATTGCCCACGGCTCGATGTGTTCCACACCGGGGATATTCTCGACAAGCAGTTTGATGGCCTGCACCGAGTACAAACGGTTGAAATCCAGATTGACATCGGCGCCGAAGTATTTGGTGATCTGTTCGATTTTATTATTCAGCGAGACCTGAACGTTAAATACAGAGATGAAGATCGCTCCGCCCAGTGTGAGGGTGAAGAGGGTGAGCGCCAGACGCCCCTTGCGGCGGAACGTGTTGCGGATGGAGACGATGAGTGTACGCGAAACGCGGCGAAAAGGGCCCGACAGACGCTCAAACAATCCCTTCTTTCGGGCTGGGCTTTCCTCTGCGGCGCTGGAATTGATGGCTTTATGGACGGTGATACTGGCGCCGCGGATCACTTGCGGTGTACCCGCGCCCAGCGAAACAGCCAGGGCGACAAAGATTTGAATAATCACGGCGCTGGGAATCACCCGAAAACCGCTCAACGGGAATCCGATCAGGCCGGCGGCAAAGTCGGAGAGGGCATAAGCGGCCAGACTACCCAATGGAATGGCGATCAGCAGCGCAATCATAGCAAAAGCCAGAATCAATGCCAGGTAGAGGGCGATGATCTGCGACTTGCGCGCCCCGACCAGCTTCATGATGCCGATCTGAGGCAGGTGCTGGGTGAGCAGAGCGGAAAGTGTGTTTGAGATAAGCGAACCACTCAGGAATACGATCAGCACACCAAGAATCAGGAGGATGCGAATCAGCGCCTGGAGAATCGAATCCATGGGGTGTTTATTTTTCTCGGCGATGCTCGATTGATAGATTTCGCGATGGGTATCTTCCAGTTTGGCAATGATGCTGTCGGCGATTTGCTGAATGTGAGCTTTGTCGTTGGGATTCTCTTTGACCGTAATATATAGTTTATTGTAATAGGGGTATTCGTGCAGCCATTCCAGCGTATCGTAGGTTATGTATCCCTTGGTATTGTCAAGCATACCGCCGATACCCGAAGTCAGGTCTTGTGCGATACCGGCCACAGGCAGGAGACGGGATTTGCCGTCAGCCAGTTCAATTTCAAGCGCGTCGCCGGTCTGTATGTTCCATTTTTCTGCGGTGCGCTTTTCAACGATCACCTGGTTGTTATCTGGCAGCGCCGAACCTTGAATATGGCGAAGCGCGTTGATGCTTTTGGAGGAGAAATCAGATACGACGACCAGTTCCATGCTGGTCCATTCGTTGGGAGCGGTTTTCAGGCGGACGGAAACCGATCGACCGCCCTGAACGGTTTGGACGCCATTCATTCGTTTGACTGAAGTGATCAGGTCTTCATCGAAGGCGTCTGTGGCGATTTCGATATTGGCCGGATTAGCGGAGGCGTAACTGGCGTTCATGTCGCCGGGGATGATTACATAGGCGCCGGCGATCATTCCCACGGCAAAGACGCCAACGGCAATGGAGGCAACGACTAACAGAGTGCGGACTTTATTGCCCACCAGGTCCGAAATAACTTTACGCCAACTGGGTTTTATGGAAATAGCCATTGAACTATCCGGGGGACTAAATTAAATAGCGCCATGCATATTTGCGGCGGTGGTGAGCATTTCTTTCGTTGGTCTGGAGGCGTTAACAATTTCAGTGAATATGCTGCCTTCAATAGCGAGAACTTCGACGCTTTCATTTACGCCAGCATTGATGCTGACCTTAATGGGCTGATTCTTTAATAAAGCTGTATCGCCAAAGTAACCACCGGGGCCAATCTGGATGGGCCGGGGATGGCCATTACGGACTTCGACGGTTCCCCGGGTAATGATGAAGAATTCGTTAACCGGCTGGCCTTCAGAAAGGATCAATTCACCGGGGCGGTAGTGTCTGACCTGGGAATGGTGAGTCGCTTTGAGCATCTGGGGATGGCTGAGTTGCGGCAATGCAGCGGCAATGTTTGGGTCGATGATCTCGCCGTCGCAAAGGGTCAGGGTGCGGCTTGTACGTTGCGCCAGGTTAGGATCGTGGGTGACCATGATGATGGTCTTGCCTTTTGTCACCAGGTTTTCGAATATTTGAAAGATGTTTTCGGCGGTTTTTGAATCCAGGTTGCCGGTAGGTTCGTCGGCAACGATAAAAGGCGGGTCGTTGGCCAGGGCGCGGGCGATGGCGGCGGCCTGCTGCTGGCCTCCGGAAACAGCGGCGGGCATCTTGTCGGCCTGTTTTTCGAGGCCGACCATTTTAAGCAAAGACAGGGCGCGGGTTTCACGTTCAGCCGGGGCGTATTTTTTGGCGATGTCCATCGGCAGCATGGTGTTTTCGAGCAGAGTCAGCATGGGCATGAGCTGGTAGAACTGGAAGACAATTCCAAGGTTTACCCCGCGCCACCTGGCCATTTGGCTTTCGTTTAATTTATGAACGAGCGTGTTGCCGATTTCTACTTCGCCTGAGGTGGGGCGGTCAATGCCAGTGAGCATATTCACCAGGGTCGATTTACCGCTGCCCGATTTACCGACGACGCCGACAAACTCGGATGGATAGAAGGCGGTATCAATTCCTTTGAGCACGGTCACTTCGCCAATAGCTGTTTTAAATTTTTTAATGATCTTACGCATCTTGATAACAGCGTCTTCGGGGTTGAATAATGAGACGTCGCTCCGAAGTATTCCAGGAGCAGAGAGAGTAGTTTCCATAGATTAGTTCTTTCGTTCTCCGAGGAGAATGTCGTCAATAATCTCGCCATCAGAGAGGGTGATTAAATGGGAAAAGCGCCCAGCCAGGCTGCGGTCGTGACTGACAATGAGAACAGTCTTTCCCTGGCGGACCAGTTTTTCAAAAAGCTGAAATATCGTTTCGGCGGTTGCCGAATCGAGGTTACCGGTAGGTTCATCGGCGACGATAACCGGCGGGTCATTGGCCAGAGCGCGGGCGATGGCAGCGCGTTGCTGTTGACCACCGGAAATTGCCGAGGGTTTTTTGTAGGCATGGTCAGCCAGTTCCACCTCATCCAACAGCTTCAGGGCGCGTTCTTCACTGATCTGCGGCTGGTACAGGTTGCAAAATTCCATCGGCAACAGGATGTTGTCGAGGAGGGAAAGAGTGGGCATCAACTGGAATGTCTGGTAAACCACGCCAACATTGCGGCCGCGCCACAGCGCCATCTGGTCTTCATTGAGGGTGTGAATGCGGGTATCTCCAAACCATATCTCTCCGGCTGTCAATTCATCAACGCCGGTGATCATGTTGATGAGAGTCGATTTACCCGCCCCAGATTTACCGATAACGCCGGTAAACTCCCCCTGACGAATCGTTGCCGTAATACCTTTAAGCGCCGGAAAATCGCCAGAAGGGGTTTGATAAGTCTTGAAAACTTTATTCAAACGGATTAATGCTTCTGGAGATTGATTATCTTTTGTTGCTATTTCCTTATCCAAAATAATTTTGGGCACCTTTAAACGCCTGCTGAATATATATAAAGTAAAAACAGACAATGTTTTATTGTCTCGTGCTATTGTAAAGCATTAAAGTTCATTTTAGGTTAATTTTGACCAAATTCTAACCAAATATTTAATTATCCCGGCGTAAAAGTACTTCACTGAAGCTAATTCTTTGCCATTGATTCATGGTACGTTGATGTCGGTTTGGAATATAATCGTATGCGTTCAGTGTTTGGATTATTCATTGATTGTTCAGGAGACAATGATGAAATCAATTTATCAGGACATCAGGGATTTACATTTGCAGGGCGAAGATTTCGTTCTGGCGATGATTCTTACCAGCACCGGGTCAGCGCCACGGCGGGCCGGGGCGCGCATGGTCGTGCGATGCGACGGTCGCATCAAAGGCACCATCGGCGGAGGAATCCTCGAGGCGCTGGTGCAGAGGCGGGCCAAGGATGTTTTTGAGACCCGAAAGACGCAGGTACTCGATTATAACCTGAGTAACAAAGACGCCGCCCAAATCGGCATGATCTGCGGCGGGCAGGTGCGGGTTCTGCTTGAATATATCGAAGCGGTTGATCCTGTTCATTTGCAACTGGTTGAAAAAATGCTTGCCAACCTGGAGGAACACCGTAAAACCTGGTTGATCACTCCGATTCCTGAGGGCGCCGAATTGAATTTGCAGCCTACTCACTGCCTGGTAACAGAGGGCGAAGATACGGTAGCCTGCTGGGGAATGAGCGGCAGCGCGCTGCATGAACTGGCCTGCCAGGCGCAGACAAAAGCCCCGGCGGTGGTTGAATTCCAGAATAGACAATTTTTAAGCGAGCCAGTGTTCACGGCTGGTACGCTGTACATCTTTGGCGGGGGGCATATCGGGCAAAAACTGGCCCCGCTGGCAACCCAGGTTGGTTTCAATACCGTGGTGATGGACGATCGTGAAGAATTTATCAGCAAGGAATTGTTCCCAATGGCTGACCGTCTGATTAAGGTGGATAATTTCCGGGATGTGTTCGATGAGCTTGCCATCGATCCAGACAGCTACCTGGTGATCGTCACCCGCGGCCATGCACACGACAAAACTGTATTGGCTCAGGCGCTCAAGACGAAGGCCGGTTATATTGGCATGATCGGCAGTAAAACCAAATGTCAGACCACTTTTCAGAGTCTGATCGAAGAGGGATTTTCTTCTGAAAATATTAAAAAAGTTCACGCTCCGATCGGGCTGGAGATCGGAGCGGAAACGCCAGAAGAAATCGCCATCAGCATTCTGGCAGAGCTGATTAAGATACGGGCTGGCTTGGGCTGATTTATTCCTTGGATGGATCCATCACCCGACCGAGGAAAAGGATGCTGTTCGTTTCGACGTCACGGATCAGGAAGATGAAGGGGCGGTCGGCGGAGAAATCGATAGGCCGAGTGGGAGGGGCGGATAACTTGCCTACTATAACAGCCGTCGCTGCTGCGGCTTCTGTTCCTTCTTCGTCCACGGCGACAAAGGCTTTGTGAAACACGTCCTGGATGAATAAATCGTGGGTGCCGTCCATTGCCGAAAAGTCGGCTTTTTTCGGGTCAAAGGCATCGGGCATGCCCATATCAGCCAGTTGTTTGGATAGTGAAAAATCGGACGAGAATTTGAAGCGCGGAATGGTCAGGATGATTTGCTGGCTCGAAAGCTGCCCGATGATCTGTGAGAGACGTTCAGCATCCAGATTTTTTTCAAAGGTTTCAAATTGTCCTTCTGCGGGCAGCAGAATGATCATCGATAGTTGATGCCCTTTGTAGAATAATTCAACGGCTTTGTAATCATCACCGCTGGCGTAGGCGAATTCTCCCTGCTGACTCATCATCGGAACGAGTATCTGTTTGCCATCCAGAAGGTGAAATACACTATTGGTGGTAGAGTTTTTATCAAATCGGCTCTCCCAGATGGCTTTGAAATAAATGGCGTTAGTAAGTACCAGGCGCGTATCGGGGTTAATGGCGCCTTCTGGGATCAGGTCTTTGATCTTTTGGGCAGTCTGATCGCTGACCCAATTATTAATCGTGACCCGTGAACCTTCACTATTTTTAGTAAAGTCCATCAAACGCAGGCCGGCGCCGTAATTTTTCGCCAGGGTATCCAGGTAAGTTTCCAGAAAATTGTAACCATTCTGTCCCCAGATGGCATTGACAACATTTAGCTGAAATCCATCTTCATCATCACCCGGAGATGTTTTTGTCCGGCTGGCGAGAGCCAGGTCAAGAGCGTTGAAAGCCGGGTGCAGCCGCTCCTGGGGCAGGGTAAATTGGAGTGTTTCTGCCATCTGGTTGGCTGTATTGCCTGCCGCGCCGGCATAAGTCATGGCCAGGGCAATGGAAGTGCTGTAAGGTGAGAAGAAGAGATTGCCTGGTGCGTCGCGGTTCGCCTGGTAGAACTTGAAGGCAAATGCATTGTTGCCCGCTGACAGGGTGTCGATGTCGTTGGCGGCGACAGCAGGCGCATTCTCACGGGCTTTGCTTGAACGGACGACATCTTTCGCTTCATCGGAGGGAACGACGCTTTCAGGGGCTTGCGTTCTTTCGGATATGACAGATTCTTCTGGCATGGGGGCGTTTTCCTCCTGAGGCGCTGGATTACAACTGGCGATCCCGATCATCGAGATCACAACGAGTAGTATAAGTAATTTACTTTTCATTTTATCTCCTGATAACAATGTAAAGAAGAATAGATATATTATAGACTTATTCGGAGCAATAAATGTTCCGGTCTTTGAATAAATCAAATTTGGGAAATGAAAAAATGTTGTTCGTGTTATTTATTTGGGATAAGAGTTGTTTGATGCTGTGTTTTGTACTATAATATTAGTTGCTATTTTGCATGGGAAATAATTTATCTGATGAAGCATGATAAATGGAAGATCAACTCAACATTTTTCTAAGCGTTGAAGTATTTGGAGTGAGCTGGTTTTGTATGCTCTTTTTTCGAGGCTGGTCTTAGAAAGTGTTTCGATGATGATTTAAAGAATGTGATATTGTAGAAAGGATGGATGATTAATATGGTTGCGAATTCCGCAAAGGATAATTCTCACGCAGCAGAATTATCTGCCGAAATTCTGGTTGGCCGGAAAATTAGAGAATTAAGAAACTGGCAGTGTCTATCTTTGCGCGCTCTGGCCGAACGAAGCGGTTTGAATGTGAATACACTCAGTCTGGTGGAAAATGGAAAATCTTCGCCGTCTGTAAGCACGCTTCATCAATTAGCGCTTGCTCTTGACACGCCGATATCGACTTTTTTTGAATCGGAACCTTTGAAGAAAAAAGTAGTTTTTACACCCGTGAAAGAACGTCCGCAGGTGATGTTCGGTAAAACGCAGATGCAGAATCTGGGCAAGGATCTGGTCGGGAACGCTGTTCAACCCTTTTTGGTGACCCTGAAAAGCGGGGCGGGCAGTGGAGAGCAGATGATTGTCCATACCGGTCACGAGTTTATCTACTGCCTTAGCGGAAGAATTCGTTATCAGATTGAAGGCGATGAATATTATCTTAACCCCGGCGACAGTCTGGTTTTCGAAGCGCATCTCCCACACTGTTGGGAGAACAACAGCGACGAGGTCGCTGAAATATTACTTGTGCTATGCCCGGCAGATGAACGTGAAGAACCCGGCGGCCGGCATTTCTCACTTGAATTTATGAAAAAGGAGCTGTCAATGAAAATAGCAGTGATTACCGATGATGGCAAAACCATCAGCCAACATTTTGGTCGCGCGCCATATTATCTGGTGTTGACCATCGAAGAAGGAAAAATTGTGAACCGTGAGATGCGTGAAAAAATGGGGCATACTCATTTCAGTTCACAGCCTCACGCAGGAGGGCCGAATAGCGCTGGTCATGGGATGGATTCTGATTCACACAATAAGCATGTCAGCATGGCCGAAGCAATTGCCGATTGCAAAGCGATTCTTTGCGGCGGGATGGGCATGGGCGCTTATGAGAGCATGCGTCGTTTGAATATCCAGCCAGTTGTTACCGATTTGAGTGATATTGATGAAGCGGCTCAGGCATTCATCGATGGCAAGTTGATCGACCACACAGAACTGTTGCACTAATACGCCCATCAGGTTGTTCTGTTAATTTTTTTCTTGTTTGTTGCAATAAAAAACAAGGCTTGTGATATACTGACTTATCCTGATTTTCAAAATAGGTCAGTATATCATTATGATTTTGAATATCCTGTTATTCAGCTTTATCGCCAGTCTGGGAACCGGGATAGGCGGGCTGTTAGCCATTTTTAGAAAACCTGGTGAACGGACCTACGGTCTGTTGATGGGGATCACTGCCGGGGTGATGATTTGCCTTTCCTTTCTGGAATTGGTCAATGAAGCCTGGCGGATTGGCGGATACTGGACAGCGACTCTTGGCTTTGGAATTGGGGCTACATTCATGTTTCTTTTAGATCATTTTGCCCCCCATATTCGTTTTCAAGAGAAAGAATTTCATGAGACAAAAAGGATTTCCATATCCTCGTCTGATGTAATCATGCATCACGGCAGACATCGTTTTGGCAGGCTGCGCCGTCAGGGTCTGGAATTCGATCACAAATTGATTAAGACGGGTTTGTTATTGGCTATTGGCATCACCCTTCACAACCTGCCTGAAGGGATAGCAGTTGGAGCGGGTTACCTGCACGAACCTCAATTTGGGGTTTTTATTGCTTTTGCGATCATGCTGCACAATATACCTGAAGGGATTGCCACTGCGCTGCCGCTTTGCAAAGGCGGCATTGACCGCCGGGATGCTTTTGGAGTGGCTTTCCTTTCCGGTTTGGCGGAGCCGGTGGGCGCTTTGATCGCCAGCCTTTTTCTGGTGGCGTTTAAAGATATGGTGCCAGGCGCGCTGGCTTTTGCGGGCGGCGTGATGGTATTTATCACCCTGGACGAGTTAATTCCAACGGCGCGGGAATATGGTCACCAGCATTATCTTGCTATCGGCATCATTGTGGGTTCGCTTTTTGTGTTTATCCTTTCAGGCATATTTGGCATGTAATGAATACAATCAATTCTGTTCTCCGGTGATATAATAGCTGTTTATTATGGAGCAGTATGGTTATTCTGCTGGGTTTTAGCCTGCCTGAATTCCTGTTTATCCTTGCCATTATAATCATGGTCATTGGGCCTAAAGAATTTATCCGCCGCTGCTATATTCTGGGGCGTTGGGCGGAAAAGTTAATCCGCAGCCTGCGGGAGTAACCAATCAGATTGTGAACGATGATGCAACTGATATCCTGATCCAGAATATCGGGCGTGAAGTCATATCTGAATGATTTTGGTGGATCAATGGTATAGACTGGATAAGCAGTTTTGCGCTTTCAGGTGGAAATTTTGAGCCGCCTGAAAATCACAGCGATATCGGGCAAGTATTGGGATCAGCGAGGAAATTGATAAAGATATCACAACTGACGATTCGTCGCAGCAGGAGTAGGAAATGGAAGACAATACGTTTAAGATATTTGATGGCAAAGTAATTATCCGGTCACGCGACCGCATCTGCGATACACCTGAAGAGATGCTTTCCAGCTCTCTGTTTCGGGTATTTCTCAAGCGCAGTCTGGCAGACCTTTCCCGAAAGAACTCAAAGCTGGTCAATATTTTTGATCACAAGGAAATCACCGATCAGGATATTCAGACGCTAATTGATACGTTGATGTACCTTGTCAAGCTGCCAGCCGAGCTTGTGCCGCGCATTGTTGACCATTCTGATCAATTTTTCCGCGACACCTGGTTATTCAACGATTTCATTGAATATCTCTACAATGCCTGGCGTAGTTTGCAACGTTTAATCATCTGTGATTCGGAAGGAGACCGTCTTGACAAACGTCCCTACCGCACATTCAACCGCACTGTTGAGGCGCTAACGCAGATTATTCGCAGCACCTACCGGGATATCCAGGAGAACATTACCGGAGTGCATCCGAAGATTTACCGCCAGGTACGCGCCGGAGCGGAGATTGCCGCTATCGCGCTCCCCAAAGATGTCCATTATCCTGGCGGTGTTTACGATAAATTGAGCAGGGTTTCTGTCATCCGCCAGGTTTTGATCTACCCGCCGCTGATATTTACCCCGCCCATGAATAAACGCACCGGTGAGTTTGAACGGGTTTATCAGAATCCATTGGATGCAGTCGAAATCGAAAAAGAGAATTACCTGTGTTATCCGGCGCGGGTTGGGCCGCTCATAATCATGATTTATTTCTCGATCCGTTTCTTTGAGTTGGGTTTTGCGTTATGCAATCTGTTTGAACTGGCTGATGACGAAGACCTTAAACACAAGCCCGATGCGGTTTTCGTTTATGGCGCTCCGGATGGAGCACGCAAAGCCGATGAGGACGGGAAATCTGAAACGATTTTCTTTGAGGATGAAGCGAACGATATTCTGGTGGCAACCATCCCGGACCGAAATGAGTTTGGTTATTTTGGTTATCTCAAGAAGATGGTGCTGACCCTGCACAACATCAAGATGATGAAACTGGGCCGCCTGCCTTTTCACGGAGCGCTCGTCAATCTTTCCATTCGCAATAAAGGCTCGTTCACCATCCTGACAATGGGAGATACCGGGGCGGGGAAATCTGAGACGCTGGAGGCTTTTCGCTCGATTGGCGGCGATGATATTGAAGATATCACCATCATCGCCGACGATATGGGCTCGCTCGATCTGGATGAATCGGGCAGGGTGATCGGTTATGGCACCGAAACTGGAGCGTTCGTGCGCCTGGATGATTTGCAACCCGGTTACGCTTTTGGGCAGATTGACCGCACGATCATCATGAGTCCGAACCAGACAAATGCGCGGGTGGTGCTGCCGGTGACGACCTATGCCAATGTTATCAAGGGATTTCCGGTGGATTTTGTTTTTTACGCCAATAACTATGAAGCGGTGGATGAAGAACACCCAATTATCGAACAATTGGGTTCACCGCGTCTTGCCCTGGATGTGTTCAGAGCCGGTAAGGTGATGAGCAAGGGCACAACCACGACAACAGGCCTGGTGGGGACTTATTTTGCCAACATTTTCGGGCCGGTGCAATATCAATCGGTTCATGAGGAACTGGCGAGCCGCTACTTCAATGCGTTTTATGATCAGAATCTATTTGTAGGGCAGATGCGCACCCAGCTCGGTTTGCCGGGCAAGGAGCGCCAGGGCCCGCAAGAAGCGGCCAAAGCGCTCTTATCGACGCTGCGTATTTTCAACCGGAAAGGTCCAAACGGCGCCGGGAGCGCAGCCAGTCCAGCCAGCTTTGAATCCCCGCGGGATTGAAGACCGAAGTCTCAAGGATCGTCAGACGCGGATTAATGCGCCGCGCCAAGGTTTTGCATAATTCCAGATCGAAATGCAGGTAGGGGAGCAGGTCGATCTTGGTGATTACGAGGGCGGTTGCCAGATGAAAGGCAAGCGGGTATTTTTCGGGTTTGTCTTCCCCTTCGGTCACGCTCATCAGGACGATTTTTTCGGCTTCACCCAGGTCATATTCAGCCGGACAGACCAGGTTGCCAACATTCTCGATGAACAGCAGGTCAATGGCGTTCATCGGCAGTTGCTCGAAAGCGCGCCGTACCTGGTGCGCCTCAAGGTGGCAGCCCTGGCGGGTGTTGATCTGAACCGCCGGGGCGCCGGTTTCGGCGATGCGCCGGGCGTCGTTGTCAGTTTGCTGGTCGCCTTCGATGACTGCGCAGCGCAATTCATTTCCCAATGTTTTCAGCGTTTCGGTCAGCAGGCTGGTTTTACCTGAACCGGGGGAACTGATCAGATTGAGCGCCAGAATCCCCCTAGTTTTCAGGTAAGAGCGGTTCTCAGCGGCGATGCGATCATTTTCGCTGAGCACCCGTGTTTCAATTTCAATTGTCCTTTTATCCGAAGAGCGTTGAGCAAGCGAGGGATTATCATCAATTTCTTGCGGCATGGGAATCTCCTGATATTGACTTGACCAGCATTTCGCGGCCTTGAATGATTTCAAATTGTTCGCCCAGGCAGGCAGGACAACGCAGGTCTTCGAAATCGGCCAGGTATTCGTTTTCACACTGGTTGCAATATAACATAAGGGGCGGGGTAAGAAATTCCAGCTCTGCTCCTTCGGCGACTGTACCTTTGCTGACCACACTGAAAGCAAAAGACAACGAGTCAATGACCACCCCGCTGAACTGCCCTATTTCCAGGACGATGCGACTGACCCGCTCTAACTGATTCTCATCAGCAACCTGAGCGACGATCTTGACGACGTTTTCGGCTAAGCTGACTTCGTGGATGGCTGCCTCCTATTTGCCCAAGATTTTATTCACTGTCAGGCCGACGACAGCTTCAAGCTGAATACGGCTCCACAGGGCTTTGTTGGATGGGTAGATTTTAGCGTATTTGGAACGCGGTATTAATCGGATAGCGCCTTCGGGGCATCGGCTGACGCAGTGGCCGCAGCCGATGCAGCGTTCAGGATTGGAAACTGCTTTCCCGTTAACGATTTCGATGGCATGAGTGGGGCAGATGGCTGCGCATTGGCTGGCAGCCTTGCACAGCGACGGGTCAACAACAGCCATAAACCGTGAGGCAGTTACAGCGTTAGTTTGCCCGCGTTCAAGGGTTTTCAACAAAATGCAAGAGCAAGAGCAGCAGTTACAAATGGAACGAATTTCGCCTCTGGCATTATCTACATTATGTACTAAACCCTGTTCCTCGGCCATTTGCAGGATTCGCATCGTTTCATCATAATCGATTTGACGGGCGATGCCGCTTTCGATGAGCGATTGGGCTATATCACTGAAAACAAGGCAGGTTTCGAGGGGATGACTGCATTCCTTACCAACCACCTTTTTTGTCTTACGGCAGTAACATTCTGCCACACCGATCAAGGTTTCCTGTTTGATCATCTCTGAAACGATGTCCAGCGGGAGAACCTGGCGCGGATCGGCCACCGGGATATTAACCGGAACATCGCTGACCGGCGATTTGCCCGTTACGGTTGCCTGCACCGGCATAACCCGATAATAGGGGGTTTTGTTGGGTATCTCGGCGGCGGCGCCTTCAATAATGGCGTCCATAAATTCGGCGTAGGCGCGCCGGCGGGGCGTGTCTTCTTGCTTGCGCACCTGCTGTTCGGTCATAAAGGCGGGGTTGCCGCGTTCATAGGCGCGCCCTGCGGGCGTATCATAGGCCATAATGAAGCCTTCGGGCGCCAGGCGCTTTAAAGCCTTATCCAACTCATCCAGCGAGATGCCGGATTTGAGAGCTTTTTTATCCAGTTTGTCGCGAGTGATATTGCCCCTGAAAGGCAGCAGGAAGAAGATTCTGATTTCGGCAGGTGTCAGCGTCTCTTGTAAGGCTTTGATGAAATTTTCCTTATTGGGTATTTTCCCCATCATGAATTCATAATACTTGCAAAGATCTTCGTAGTAATCTTTTGGGGCCATGCGCTTGCTCCTTGAAAGAGAACGATGGATATCTGACAGTAAGTATATATTGACTCGTCTCGCCTCGCCATTATTTTAATAATCATGCAACGCCCAGGGCAGTTCCAGAACATTGGGTTTGGAGTCGTTATAAACGGGCGTTTCGATTGCTGAGGCGCGAATCGTACGAATTTTACCGCCCGGCTTCATATTCCCTTCATCAATATAAAATTGAGCGATCTCTGTGAAGGAAGAAAATAATCGCAGATCTTTCATGTTATCCAGGATCAGGATGCCGTCAGGCAGATAGATAGCGCAGACATTATGACCTGTTGCGGTATCAATACTCAAGCCGATCATATAGGCGTCCCAGCCATTCTTCTCGAGTAAATAGCATTGTAAAATTGCCAGTCCATCGCAATCATCGTAACCGCGTTCGTATATCGTTGAGGCAGGAAGGTACTCGTTTTTTTCTTCGGTCTGATATAACATGTTATTTCTGACAAATGCGTTGACTAAAACCGGGTCATTAAGGCAGGGTAATATTTTCTGAAAGGTAAACTTCTCTCTGGCGCCTGGCGCGATTGCGCCGTAGCAGGGGTCTGGGGTTGGTGTAGGTTGTTGGGGTATGGGAGTCAGTGTGGGTGGAGGGAGTGAAGTTGGCGTCGGGAGCGGGGTGGCTGTTGGCGCCATGCGCTCCGATGGTATATTGCAGGATGTCAGGATGAGCGCCAATGAGAAAATCAAGAAAGCGTACGATTTCATTTTCTGTCCTCCTCATGACTGCGACTTAAAAATGCCAATAAGAGTTTATCTGGCGTTAATTTCCCATCTGGTTGTATTATAGTGCTTATCTGATCAAATCTGATATAATTTTTTATACGCATATTTTATTTATCGTTTATGACTTTTCCCACGCTTCTTACTCTGTTCGTCACCCTGATTGCCGCTGTCTTATTGATCAGTGAGCGTCTGCGCCCTGACTTGATCGCCCTCATGGTGCTGGTGACGCTGGGGATTTCAGGTGTGGTAACGCCGGCCGAGGCTTTTGCCGGATTCAGCGGGTCTGCCGTATTGACAATCATTGCTGTTTCAATACTTTCGGAAGGGTTACGGCAAACCGGGGCAACGGTCCAGTTAGGAAGGAGATTGCAACAATTGGGGGGTAAGAGCGAGGTCAGCCTGATTTTGGTGACCATCCTGATATCCGCGTTTCTTTCTTTGTTTATGAATAATATTGCTGCGGTGGGAGTGCTGTTGCCGATAGTGATGAGCCTCTGTCGCCATTCTGGCATTTCTCCTGCCCGGCTGATGCTGCCGCTGGCTTACGGTACGACCCTGGGCGGTATGGCAACGCTGTTGACGACGTCTAATATCATCGTCAGCAGTGCTTTGCGCGATGCCGGGTTCAAACCGTTCGGTTTGCTTGATTTTCTACCCATCGGGATTCCGATTGTTGCCATCGGTACGATTTACATGATTCTGATCGGCAGACATTTGATGCCTCAGAAAACGCCGCAGGATCATTTGATCAATAACCAGGAGCTACTTGCCCGTCTGACGAAACTATATGGCATTCATAAAAATCTATGCGAGATTTCGGTTATGCCGGATTCGCCCCTGGCAAATAAAACCATTCGCGACGGCGGTTGGGGTTGCGACCTGAGGTTGAATGTTGTCGGGTTGGCGCGCGGCGGGCAGATTCACATGGCCCCTGAAAGCACTGAAATGATTTTGGGCGGCGATGTCATTCTGGCGCAGGGGAAGGCAGACGTCAACGTGCTCGCGAAAAATCGTCTGAATTTGTTAACTCATTCCATTTTTGCCCGGCGGGTTACCGGCGGGGCGACGACCCTTGCCGAGATTGTTCTTTCACCACATACAACGCTGACAGGAAAAACCTTGCGAGAGTTCCATTTTCGCGAGAAGTACGGTATGAATGTTCTGGCAATCTGGCGGGCGGGCCATCCCATTCGCAGCGAATATGCCAGTCTGCCTCTTCAGGGTGGGGATGCACTGCTTGTTCAGGGGACGCTGGCCCGGCTGCACATGCTCAAGGCTGAAAATGATTTTATTGTTCTTGAAGAAGATCCCGAGGCTCTTTACCAGCCCCGGAAAAGCATACTGGCAATGTTGATCACCTTCTTAACACTGGGTATCGCTTCATTGGATTGGATGCCTGTCCCGTATATTGCGCTGGCCGGGGCGGTATTGATGGTACTGACTCGATGTATGAGTATGAATGATGCCTATCGCTCGATCGAATGGAAGGCGATTTTTTTGATCGCGGGAATGTGGCCGCTCAGCACGGCAATCCTTTCGAGTGGACTGGCGATGGAAAGTATGAATTTAATGATACCGGCACTCGGCGTCAACACCCCGCTGATGCTGGCAGGGGTGCTGCTTGTTTTCAGTCTGATTGTCACCCAGTTAATGGGCGGGCAGGTGGCTTCGTTAGTGTTGGCGCCCATGGCGCTGGCGGCAGCCGGCAGCACCGGGGTCGATCCGCGAGCAATGGGGATGGCAGTGGCATTAGGTTGTTCACTGGCTTTTCCAACGCCTTTTGGCCATCCGGTGAATTTGCTGGTGATGGGGCCGGGCGGCTATACCATGAAAGATTACCTGCGCGTTGGCATTCCACTGACTGTTTTAGTGATGGCTATAATTCTGATCGGTTTAAATATCTATTGGCAGTTATAATAGGCCAATGATTTCTGATTCTTTTTCCTTCCAAATTCTTTCCCGGCAGGGCAAGGCGCGCGCCGGAATTTTACATACACCGCATGGTGATGTCGAAACGCCGGTGTTTGCCCCGGTAGGCACTCAGGCGACCATCAAGGCCATGACGCCTGCTCAGGTCGAAGAGACGGGCGCTCAACTGGTACTGGCAAATACTTATCATTTGTACCTGCGTCCCGGTGAAGATCTGGTAGCGGAGATGGGCGGGCTGCACACTTTTATGAACTGGCGGCGCGCCATCCTGACCGATTCGGGCGGTTATCAGGTTTTTTCACTGGCCGATATGCGCAAGATCGATGACGAAGGCGTGACGTTTAAAAGTTACATCGATGGCTCGACGCACCGTCTGACGCCTGAAAAAGCGATTGCCATTCAAGAAAAACTGGGAGCGGATATCATTATGGCTTTTGATGAATGCGCTCCTCCTTATGATAAGGAATATAATCAACGGGCCATGGCGCGTACGCACGCCTGGGCTGAACGCTGCAAAGCTGCCCAAAAGCGCTCTGATCAGGCGCTCTATGGAATCGTTCAGGGAGGGATATTCCCTGATCTGCGCGCCCAATCGTCTGAATTTATTGCCGGACTGGATTTTCCGGGTTATGCAATCGGTGGGCTTTCAGTGGGCGAGACGAAATCTGAAATGCATCAGATGATCGAGCTGGTCAATGATATCCTGCCGGCGGATAAACCGCGTTATTTGATGGGGGTAGGCTCGCCTGAAGATCTGGTCAATGGGGTGCTGCGCGGTATCGACCAGTTTGACTGTGTGCTGCCAACGCGCCTGGCGCGCCATCAAGCCGCGCTGACCCGCTCCGGGCGTTTGAATCTGATGAATGCAATCTATGCGCACGACTCTCAACCCATAGAAGAAGGATGCGCGTGTTATACTTGCAAGCATTTCAGCCGCGCTTACCTGCGCCATTTAATTTTGGCGAAGGAGATGTTAGCTGCCACTCTGCTTTCGATTCATAACGTATATATGCTGGAAGCATTGATGCGCGACCTGCGTCAGGCGATTCTCGTTGGGCGGTTGGAGGCCTTTGCGGATGAATTTTTCAGCGTTTGGAATGCGACCTGATTTAATCTAATTTTTCCAGTTCTTCTTCGGTCAAGAAGCCGTCGGCTGCCGAGGCCGTGCCAATTTTATAGGAAGCGTAACGGACCGCCTTACGAATTGCCAGGCGGGGGTCATCATTTTTTAAGTAATAGTGGAGAAAACAGGAGAACAGAGCGTCGCCGGCGCCAATACTGTTCACTACCGGGCGGGTATCTACCACTGGGATGTGTTCGCATGTCTGCTCGGCGCGCACGGATAGCAGCGCGCCCTGTGCGCCCATGCCAATCACCAGCACTTTTGCCGGATAGCGGGCCATAACCATCTGACTCCATTCTTCTGGCGGGCAGGGCAACAATTCATTGCTCATAAACAAGATATCGGCTGCTTCCATATAATCCCGGTTGTAAGGGTCTTCCAATTCTGAGAGAGCATGGACATCGGTGGCGATCAATTTGCCTGCCTGCCGCGCCGCTGAAAGAAACGAGCGGGTGAAATTGATGTTGCACAGAACAGCCGCGTCGCATTCCTGGATCATCAGATTGAACAGCTCCTGGGGGTAGGTCTGTTCCTGAATGTCTTTGAGGTCAACGTGAATTTGGCGTTTGCCGGTTTTATCGTAGAGGATGACAGACTGAGGTGTTTGTTCAAGGAGTTCAATGACAAAAGTGGTCATCACTGAGCGGGCTGACAGTGAATCTCTCACCAGTGAGGCGGATATATCCCGTCCGACTATGGAGAAGAAAATGACCTGGTCGCCCAGGCGGGTCAATGCGCTGGCGATGTTGTATCCGACTCCTGAAACAGCGGTGGAAATGCCGAAGAAAGGGTAATGGACGGGCTGGTATTGCAAGGGAAAGCTGTCCACCCGCAGCGTCGTTTCGATGTTGATGAGGCCGGCGGTAAGGATTTTAGCCATCAGGGCGTCGTCTTTCGCCAGGATGGGTACTGATTATCTCCTGAATCTTCGGTAAGGAGAACCATTCCGGTTCCATCAGGGTTGATCGTGTAGATGTTGAAATTCACATCGGGGTTGGCAAAATAAGCGATCTTACGACCATCCAGCGACCAGGCCGGGTTGTATTCCGGATAGGGTGTCTGGGTCAGGCGAGTCTGGTTTGTCCCATCAGCGTTCATGCTGTAGAGTTCCATATTGCCATCGCGGTTCGAGACGAAAACGATTTTCCCACCATCTGGCGACCAGCTTGGAAAGCCGTCGAAAGGTCCGGTCGTCAGACGTTGGAGATTGCTGCCATCTGCTCCGATCACATAGATTGCCATGACTTTCTCGCGGTTAGATTGGAAGGCAATCTTTGTTCCATCTGGCGACCAGGCCGGGAAACCCTCGTAGGATTGATCGCTGGTCAGGCGATTCAGATTGCTGCCATCAACAGAGATGGTATATAAATCTGAGTTATTGCGCAGGTCAGATTGGAAAACGAGCGCGTCGCCGGCGGGCGACCAGGATGGGTTGGTGTTCAGACCGGTTTTGTTGGTTAATTGCGTCACTGCTTTCGTATCGATATTGATCAGAAATATCTGTGAAGAACCGCTGACTTCGGCTGAGTAGGCTAACGTTTTGCCATCAGCAGACCAAGCGATGGCGCCTGTACCCAGGGCGGGTGACAGGTAGGTCTTTTTGGAACCATCGCGTTCCATCAGCATGATATCGCCATTGGATATATAACAGAGTGGAAGGATATTGACATCGGCCAGATTTTCAGGAGTGGTGATAAATTCCGGTAAAGGCCCGACCGGCGCGGGATTTGTAAACCAGGTACAGGCGCCTAACATAACGGTAAGAAACAGAATCAGCGCCGCAGATAAAATGGTCTGGATCGGTAAATGTTTGAATATCATTTGCTTCCTCATGATGTCTCCTTTCACTTGAGGCGTTCAGAGGCATTCTTCTATCAGTGATTATATCTCTGGAACATTATTTGTTACTTAACATTTTTGTTAACTTCCGTCTGAAGTCGGATGTATTCGGGCGTTTGGGCGTACTGGCGAAGCTGCTCGATGCGTTTGATGATCAGGGGGTGGGTGGAAAGGGCGTCGCTCATTGCGCCCAAAAAGGTATCATCCTCGGCGTCGATCATTTGCATGGCGTGTTGGAATCCGGCGCTGGTGAGAGCGGCTTCACCAGCGGTCAATTTGACCAGAGCTGATATTGCACTCTTGAGAGAGCCGCAGGCAAGCAATCCAGCTCTGTCGGCGGAATATTCACAGGCGCGGTTCCAGCTTCGAAACGCCAGCAGAAGGATCGCCGACGCCCAGGACGGGCTGGGAATGCCTGCCATTCCCCCGATCAGACTGTTCAGCCAGGTATGTCCCAGGGCAATATGTCCTGTCTCGTGGCCGATGATGAAACTCATTTCGTCGCGATCCATGATTTTGAAGAGAGCAGCATACAGAACGATATCTTTGGGATCAGAGAAACCAAAGGTATATGCATTCAGTTCCCGACTGGGGAGGACAAAAACGTTGACTGCTCCGGTTTGCAGTTGCTGGCTGACTTTATTGATGATATCGGTCAGGGTAGGGTCCTCTTGTGGGCTAACCGGATGGGCTTCGTGGACGAGCTGGGCGTGATGGGATTGACTGGTCATGTAAGCGATGCCGATTACAATGAATACGAATATGCCGCCTGCGCAAAAAGTGGCTGTGGCAGTCAGAGTAATGACCAGGAAAACCAGTATGAAAGTTGTACTCAGGATGAATTGCTCGTTGGGATAACGGTAAGCAGTCGTACGGTATGCCATGTCAATCCACGCAGAGGCCGTCAAGCGATGGGTCTTCGTATAGTTTTTGGGGCGATTGTTCGCTTATGCTGCCATCCGGTTTAACCAGTACGTCAACCGAGAAGGTAGCATGCGGGCCGCAGCCGCAAATACGGAAATGGTATAAATGCACCTGATAACCTTCATCCGTTTTGGAAACAAAGGTATCTTCCATTGTTTTTGTGAAGTAACGAAATTCCGGGTCGGCATGAATATCAAAAAGCGCGGAATAACCGGTAACTGCCTGGGCGTAGCTGAGCGCTTCATCGGGGCTCGTTATCGGGGCATATAATTTCTGGAATTCCTGTTTGTTGTGAATTGTGTTTAATTTGCCGTCTTTCAAGTAAATATAACGGATATAATCGGGCAGCAGGCAGCCGCTGATATAAACATTCGGCGGCTCATCGGTTGAGCGGTCTTCGGGAAGTTCCTGACATACAGCCAGGGGGTATTTGGGCTGCAACCCGCCCAGCAGATCAGGCGCCGCCTGGATATAGGTACACGATTGGACATCCGTATCTGACAGATTGGGGTTAACCAGATAGCTGTTTTCATCTTCTTTCCAGCCAGCATCCAGCCAGGCCTGCAAATCGTTTGTCAATGCCGGGTGGGGATGATTGATTACCTGCGGGATAGTACCGGTGGGATAGGGTGTGGGCTCGTTGTTTGCAACGGGTGTTTCCGCGTTTGTTCCAGCCGGCGGTGTGTAAATAGAGGGGGATGTCTTGCATCCAGATAATGCGATGATCAGGATAAAAAGTAAAATATAAAGGCGACCTTGTTTATTCATGGGTGACCTCCAGTATCACTGCGTATTATTATAATGAATTATGCCGTTTATTGGGTCGTAACCGATGGTTCAGTTGTGGGGGTTGAGCGAGGTGTTCGGGTTGGGCGGGG
>CAZDAW010000032.1:0-33054 GCA_964503685.1 uncultured Anaerolineaceae bacterium
ATTAAATACTGAGCGCCCCCGCCGAGATTCGAACTCGGAACCTACTGATTCGAAGTCAGGCACTCTGTCCAATTGAGCTACGAGGGCGTACTTTTAAAATTATACCGCAATCTTATTGAGTTGGTAAGTTGTAATAGTTATAGATTGCCGATGAAATCTTGGTGACCATGTTGTTGACCGGTTCCCAAACCAATTGCACAGGATGGTAGAGGAAGACGCACAGGATGTAGTTGCCGCCCGGCGTATAGACAATGCCGGTATCGGCGATGCTGTGGATGACGCCATCCAGGCTGGTGACCCAGCCGTGCTTGTGGGCGATCTGCGTCCCTTCAGGGACGCCAGCTTGAAGCAGCACGGCAATTTTGTTGCGCGCCAGGTAGGTGATCATCGATTGGCATTTGGATTGGGTGAAGTCGCCGGGGAAGACGGCGGCCAATGCGCCGCCTCCGTTGAGCGAGCACTGGTAGATGTCTTCCAGCAGCATTCCCATGTCCAAGGCCGTGGTCTGGTTGTAGATATCCGGGTCGGTAAAGACATCGGTGCGCTGGTTGGCGGGGGTGGAGAATTTTTGCAAGAGGGGCGCCCCAACATAAAAGTACCCGGCCAGGAAGGTATTGGTCAGGCCAAGGGCTTGCATATCCTTGGTCACTTCAAGTGGGCCGCGTTCGGGGGAGATGAGTCTCTGCATCAGGGTGTCGGTCGGGCCATTTTCTGAGCGTTCAATCATCAGCTCGATCAAATCTTCGATTTCGGGTGTGATCGGTTCTTTAATACGGCGAAATGCGGATACCATGACGGGGATTTTGATCGTGCTGGCCGCAGTGAAAGCGATATCCGGCTGGGTGGAAAGGTAGTTTCCTTGCTGGTAAGCAAAGTGCAATTCTTCCAACGTTTGCAGGTCGTAGAGGTAAATTTCGGCGAGGCCGTCATAATTTGCCAGATCCATGATCTGCTGGATGAGGATTTTCAGATTCTCGAAGGACGGACGCGGCGGCGAGGTTACCTGAAAAGTCAGGTTAACCTGGCGCTGGGTGGGCGAGCGAAGCGCATCGCTGATGAGGACAACGGCTCGATCAATATCCAGGGTTAACCCGGATTGTCCTTTTTCGAAGTTGATACTGCCGGCTACAGGAATGGCTGCCACAGGCGGCTGATCGTAACGGGCGGCAATTTCGTTGATCAGGTAGGAGC
This sequence comes from uncultured Anaerolineaceae bacterium, assembly GCA_964503685.1. Taxonomy (GTDB): domain Bacteria; phylum Chloroflexota; class Anaerolineae; order Anaerolineales; family Anaerolineaceae; genus CAZDAW01. Next base: position 1,192 of record CAZDAW010000032.1, read on the forward strand.
GCAAACGCTCTTCAGATATTTTGGCGCTCAAAGGAATATCGGCGGCGGCCTCCGGACGGTTCCACAGGTAATCCCAGAATCCGGCCCAAAAAGATTTGTTCGATCGCTGTATATCAGCGGCGGCCAGCATGCTTTCTGTGTTCAGTTCGAATCCGGCAACTGATGGTTTCATCTGAATGACTGCCTGCCCGTAGATTAATTCAACCGGCGTGGAATAGACTTGCAACAATCGTTCAGCGACCTGGGTGCGGTCCAGATTACCGACGGGGATGCCGGCAATGGTCATGTTCGCAGAGTAAGTTGAACGAATACGACTGAAACGGACAAGCTGAAAGGCGGTTAAAATGACTGCCCCGACCAGAAGGACGATGGATATCCAGCGCAGGGCAGGAAATTGACTTCGTTTTCTCACATTATGTCCTGTTTAATAATTTTATCTTTGTAGTGATTTTACCAGATAATGATGAATTTAGAATTAAGAAAGCAGAGATTGAATATCCCGGATTGCGCTTTTTATTCATTCCAGCTAGAATAAAGCTATGGAAATTCCCCGTCCCCGATGGTCTTCTGATACGAAACGGATGGTTTTCATCTGTATTGCGGTCGTCGCTGCGTATCTGATCTATAAGTTCAGTTCTGTAATACCGCCCGTGATACTGGCGATTATTCTGGCGTTTGTATTAACCCCGATTGTCAACAAAATACAGGCGCGTTTTAAATGGCGGCGGGTGTTCGTGGTTCTTGTTGTCTATCTGATAATGATTTTACTGGTGGTTGCGCTGCTGATGCTCATTATCCCAATGTTGATAGAACAGGCGCGGATTGTGATATTGGATTCACAGATGCTTATCCGTCAGGCGGCCACATTGTTCGATTATTCTTTTACCATTGGCGGATTTACAATCAACGGCCAACAACTATTTCAAGAATTGAGCGGGATGTTGCGCAACAGCGTTGCTCCGGCATTTAGCCGCACGATTGTTTTATTGGCAGATATCATTTCAGGGCTCATCTGGATTATCTTTATTCTTATTATTTCGTTTTATCTGGTCAAGGATAGTGATGCGCTGCAAAAGTGGCTCGAGTCGCTTCCACCTCCTGGTTACCTGGAAGATTATCAAACCCTTCGGTCAAGGATCAATACCATCTGGAGTTCCTTTTTTCGCGGACAATTGCTTCTCTCTTTTGTTGTAGCGGTTACTATAACTTTGATTAACCTGATAATCGGTTTGCCATTTGCGTTGTTGCTGGGCGTTTTTGCCGGTATGTTGGAGTTTATGCCCAGTGTAGGACATGGCATCTATCTGGTAATGGCATCTGTTGTGGCGCTTTTTGGCGGTTCGAGCTGGCTTCCTATTCCAAACTGGGCGATGCTCATCATTGTAATAACTGTGCACATCGTTTTTACCCAATTTGATTTAAATTATCTGATTCCCCGGATCATTGGCCAGAGTGTTCATTTACCACCTGTTGTGGTCATTCTGGGAATTATTGTCGGAGCAGCGCTGGCGGGCGTACTGGGGGTCGTTTTGGCGGCGCCAACCATTGCTTCTTTACGGGTGATTATCGGGTACATCTATTGCAGGCTGTTTGATCTGGAACCCTTCAGGGAAGGTGTGATCAGTCCGCTTCCGCCGCCCAATGTTCGGTGGTGGCGAAAGACCAACCGCCCAAAGGAAGGTCAGGCGCTTTTTAAGACGAGTGGAAAGAATGATTGAGCCCAAACCAAACACATCACCGCATTGGAGTGTTACGGCCAAACTCGTTGTGGCCTTAACGATCATGGTCATTTCGGCATGGCTGCTGCTGAGTTTCCGCAGCTTCTGGGCGCCTATCATCATGGTATTGATTCTTTCATACTTCTTTTATCCGATCATTTCACGAATTCAAAAATGGCTCAAAATACCCTGGAGACTGGCTGTCAGTTTATTCTTTGTTTTCATCGTCGTTATTTTATTGGGGTTATTAACCTGGGGTGGGCTCTCATTATTTACCCCGCTGCAAAACCTGATCGCGCTGTTACAGAAAGCAATCAAGACTTTACCTGAATTTATCAACCAATTTTCCACTCAGGTTTATCAGTTTGGGCCATTCCAATTTGACATAGGAAATCTGGATTTACCGGCGATCAGTTCGCAGGTTCTCAATACTGTGGAACCCTTACTGAGGCAGATTGGGACCCTCGTCGGACAGGTGGCTTCCGGCGCGGCAAGTCTTTTGGGATGGGTGGCCTTTACGCTGGCTGTTTCATATTTCATTCTGGCAGGGTCAGAGGGTATTCGCGGCAGAATGATTCATTTTGAAATCCCGGGCTATGCTGAGGACTTTCGTATTTTAGGCAGGGAAACGGGAAAAATCTGGGGCGGCTTTTTGCGCGGCCAACTGGTTATTGTGTTAATAACAATTGTCGTCTATTCGATTTTATTATCAATATTAGGTGTGCGCTATGCGGTCGGGTTGGCGATTATGGCCGGGGTGGCAAGATTTGTTCCATACCTGGGCCCGTGGATCACCTGGATTGTTTATGCTCTGGTGTCGTATTTTCAGGGTACTACGTTGTTTGGGGTTTCTCCCTGGTTATATGTAGCAATCGTGCTGGGCTTTTCGGTTTTAACAGATACCATTCTGGACAATCTCGTTGCCACGCAGATTATGGCCGAATATGTTCAGGTACATCCGGCGGCAGTGCTGGTGGGCGCATTGATCGCTGCCCAGTTATTGGGGATTATTGGCATTGTTGTGGCGGCGCCATTTTTGGCGACCATTAAATTACTTCTCCAATATACGATGCGAAAGATGTTTGATCTGGACCCCTGGGAAGGAATGGTTAATCAGCGGGCAAAAGCCCCCGGTTTTCGGGAGACAATGCGCCAATTGTATGCGGAAATAAAAAAAATTTGGTTTTCAATGCAAAAGGCATTTAAAAATCTGACAAAATGGATTCGTCAACCTACCCTCAGAAAATGAATTGTTGAGATGTCAAGCGAAAATGGTGCGGATGTTGTATACTATAGATTAGATAGAATTGGACTTTTCGTATCAGATAATCGATGAATTTGAAAGGATAAATTGGAGGCAATCATGTCTAATAACCCCCCAGAACCCAAGACACAAACACTGGCTGAAACAGATAACTTCATTGCCTGGCGGGCTGACGAACCGGATGGCGAAATCACCTATCACATTGAGTTAAGTAATGTGACTCTGCATTTCTTTGAAGAGGAATGGGAAGAATTTCTTGATCTGGCGCGCTCACTTTTAAAGTGATTTAGGGTAGCATACCCTTAAAAACAACGGCCTTGTTGATTAAAGGTCGTTGTTTTTTTGTTCAAAATGAGGTTCAAGGGTCAACTATTTTTCAATGCGTCTCTGAACAATATGCTCAATACAAGGCTGATGACTGTTACTACCAGCGAGCCAAAGAATGCATGAATAAATCCATCAACCGTGAAACCGATTTCCCAAAACTGACCCACCCAACCTGCCAGGACGAATAATCCGGTGTTGATGATGAGTGTAAATAGGCCTAATGTGAGAATGATCAGAGGGCAGGTAAGCATTTTGACTAATGGACGCAGTAGTGCATTGATCAGGCCAAATATTAGCGCCAATAGAATGATTGCAACCACCGAAGTATCTTGCGCATGAATGCCGGGAACAACTGTGATTGCAGCATAGATGGCGATTGCATACATACCCCAGCGGACAAGTATCTTCTTCATGTTATTTCCTTTCGGGTAATGTTTTTTCCATCCAAATCAATGTGTGGACGGGGTTGAAATTGACGAATTGAAGAGCCTTGATGGCGCGGCTGGCTGGGTAGTTTAATGAGAGTGGGCGATGTTTAAATAGCTTTTGCCTGACATACGGTATGAGCGATTGAATGGCGGTGTTTTCGTATTTGGGCAGAGTAGCCAGCCAGAGGTTATCGGCGTGGACGTGGGTTGGCTGCCAGGTCAATACGCCGATAAGCCTGCTGTCAATATAGGCTGACCATTGGGTTGTATTATCGTCGTTGACGAACTTGAGGATAGTATTCAGAATACCTGGTTTGAGTCTTTCTGGTTGGATGGGAAGGTTCCAGGAAACTTCGGGGGGGTAAATTTCTTCCAGCCAGGCTAATTGCTGCGCCCAATCGCTTGAACGACGAGTGCAGATCTTGACGCCTGAAGGCATGGCATTTTGGACCAGGTCTGGGTTGCTGATCCAGGTAGTGCGCCTGGCGCGCTCGATAAAACCCAGGCTTTGATATAAATGGGTGGCAGCCGGATTGTCTTCGCGCACCTGTAACCAGACAGCAGAAGCTCCTTTATCCCTGGCTTTTTCAATTGCAGCGCTGGTAAGGGCATATCCGATGCCGCGACCACGATATTCCGCCTTAACGGCCACATTGGCAATGAGAAATATCTTTTGTTTTTGTTTGGCGAGGGGTATGAGGGTGAGATTACCAATAATCGTTTCGCCTTCTTCCCAGACAAAGCCGCTGCCCGGAAAACGATTTGAATCCAATATGGGTTCCCAGGGTAACGATTCCATTTCACGGGCGGCTTTTCGCATCTGGCGTAAATATTCACGCCCGTCTTCGTCCAGAGTACGCGCAAAACACTCTTCAATCAGATCGGCGATATGATATAGGTCTCGTCGGGCGTCAGTTGGCCGGATATGTTTGTGTTTATCAATTGCTAAAACGGCCATAACACCCCGGCTGAAAATTTGATGAGAAGGGAAACATTCTACTTAATATTTTACCACTGGAATAATTCTCTTAAATATGCTATTGTCGTATATATTATTCTTATAATTAATTAGCGCATTGTATATTCTTGTAATGATATAATCCTGTGAAGTTGTTTAGCCTGAAAGGTAGGTGAAGATTATGATGAGATTTGACCGCTTTACGGAGCGGGCGCAGGAAGCAGCACAAAGAGCTGCTGAAATAATTCAACGATATGGTCATAATCAAATTGACACAGAACATATTTTGTTGGCTTTGATCGAACAACCCAAAGGGGTAATACCTCAAGTATTGGAATATTTAAAGGTGGATTCCGAGGCTCTGGTAGATCGGCTGGATTATATTCTGCGCACCAGCCCCAAAGCGAATATTTTTGGGGGCGGCGCAGGGCAGATATTTATTACGCCGCGAGTCAAACGGATCATTGATCAAGCGAATGAAGAAGCGAATCGGTTGAAGGATGAGTATATATCAACGGAACATCTTTTCCTGGCGATTTTAACTGAAAAAAACACGCCGGCTTCACGGTTGTTGGAAGGAGTTGGAGTCACCCGCGATCGCGTTTATGAGGCCATTGCCCAGGTGCGCGGCGGCCAGCGCGTCACTGATCCACAGGCCGAAACGCGTTATCGGACGCTTGAAAAGTATTCGCGTGACCTGACGCTGATGGCGCGTGAAGGCAAGCTGGACCCTGTCATTGGACGGGATAATGAAATCTTACGTGTGATGCAGGTTCTATCCCGGCGCACAAAAAATAATCCGGTATTGATAGGCGAGGCAGGCGTAGGTAAAACGGCCATCGTTGAAGGTCTGGCGCAGAAAATTGCGATCAATGATGTCCCGGAGATATTGATAGGAAAAAAGGTGATTGCGCTTGACCTGGGTGGAATGATAGCGGGTTCGCGTTTTCGCGGTGAGTTCGAAGAGCGGCTAAAAGCTACGATTGAAGAAATTCAACGCTCGGAAGGCGAGATTATTCTGTTCATTGATGAACTGCACACGGTGGTTGGGGCAGGAGCTGCCCAGGGTGCGATGGATGCTTCGAACATGTTAAAACCTGCTCTGGCGCGAGGTGAGCTGCAATGTGTGGGAGCAACAACACTGGATGAATATCAAAAGCACATCGAAAAAGATGCGGCGCTCGAACGACGTTTTGCTCCTGTGTTTGTCGATGAGCCCAGTGTCGATGATACGATCAAAATGTTGATGGGTTTGCGCGATCGTTATGAGGCGCATCATAAAGTACATTTTTCAGATGAGGCGCTGGTTGCAGCAGCGCGTCTTTCTTCGAGGTATGTGACCGACAGGCATTTGCCTGATAAAGCAATTGACTTAATGGATGAAGCAGCGGCGAAGTTGCGGGTGGCTCTTTATTCGATGCCGCCGGAGTTGAAGATGCTTAAGAGTGAGATAGACCGCCTCTCAGCGGAGGAAGAACAGGCGGGGATCGAACGCGATTATGAGCGTGCGGCAACAAAGAAAGCCGAGCGCCTGCGCATCGAGAGTGAATTCAATGAGCAGCGCGACAAATGGGAAGAAGAGCATAAACTCGATGAGGTCGTTGATGTTGATGATATTGCCGAAGTCGTTGGGCAATGGACGGGTATTCCTGTTAACCAAATGATGGAAACTGAAGCCGAAAAGTTATTACACATGGAAGATCGTTTGCATGAACGGATCATTGGTCAGGAAGAAGCGATACAAGCCATTTCGGATGCAATTCGCCGCGCCCGGTCTGGCATGAAAGATCCGCGCCGTCCCATCGGTTCGTTTATTTTCATTGGGCCCTCGGGTGTAGGTAAAACCGAGCTGGCCAAAGCGCTGGCAGATTTTATGTTTGGGGATGAAGAAGCCATGGTGCGGCTGGATATGAGCGAGTATCGCGAACAGCATACAGCGTCGCGTTTGTTCGGAGCGCCGCCCGGTTATGTTGGATATGAAGAAGGTGGGCAGTTGACTGAAGCAGTCCGTCGTCGTCCATACCGGGTCATCTTGTTCGATGAAATTGAGAAAGCGCACCCTGAAGTGTGGAATTCTCTACTGCAAATTCTGGATGATGGGCGTTTGACGGATGGACAAGGGCGGGTGGTTGATTTCCGCAATACCGTATTGATCATGACCAGCAACCTTGGCACCGAATTCATCCGTAAGGCAGGCACATTGGGTTTCCTGCAAAAATCCGGAATGGATAGTGAGGAAAGGGAAGCGGAACAGAAGATCGAAAAAGCTCTCAAAAGCACTTTCCGCCCGGAGTTTTTGAACCGGATCGATGAAATTGTCATCTTCTCGCCGCTTTCTCTGGAGCAAATGTACAACATTGTCGATTTGCAGATGAAAGAAATACAGGCTCGCTTGCAGGAATCCGGTTTGACCGTTGAACTCACCGCCGCTGCCCGTGAGTGGATTGCGAAAGAAGGCTATGATTCTGATTTCGGCGCCCGACCACTTCGCCGCGCCATACAGAAATTTATTGAAAGCCCACTCTCTATTCGTATTCTGGCGGGTGAATTCCACGAAAAGCAAAAAATTTTGGTAGATGTTGATCCAGAAAAGAACAGTTTGATATTTCTTTCTGACAAAACGGAAACCGACAAGAAAGTAAAGAAAGTCACGATAGAAACGCAGGCCGATATTTAATTGAGCATGATATGAATGGACTGTTTCACGGGCGGGTCGCAAAACCCGCTCGTGTCGTTATATATAAGGTATTTCGGGTACCCTGATTCCCTTTGGAACTGATTTTAATTTTTTGTTTTATGCTAAAATGGCGTTATGGGCATTGAAAAAAGTCAGATACTTGCATTGGTCAAGACATTGCACCTTTTTAGAAAAATTGCTGACGACAAGCTCGTTCAGATGGTTGAGCAAATGCAAGTTATCGAGGTAGAAGAAGGGCATGAAATCTATCGGGAAGGGATGGTGGGGGATGGTTTTTATATCATTTACCAGGGAAAAGTTGAAGTATATCAGGGCAAAAGAGAACGCCTCAGGGTTTTGGCTCATTTAGTTAAAGCAGATTATTTCGGCGAAGAAGCATTGCTCTATAAAAAACGCAGGACAACTTCAGTCAGAGCCGTTGTTCCTACTATTTTGTTGCGTTTGAGCGTTAAAGATTTTTATCGCGTAATTCACCACGCTTCGCTGCTCAAATCCAATTTTCAGGTGATGATCTCAAGCCGGCGCCTGGCGCGCAGCGTACAGTTTAAATGGCTTCAAAATGAAGAGGAAATTTATTTTGTCTCCAGAAAGCATGAATACTTTTTATGGGTATCGATGTTAGGCCCTGCTGCGGTCGCCTTATTCCTGCTCATCATTGCATTACTTGCTATTCAGTATTTATCGGGCCTGGTTTTCCCGTTGGCGGTCATCGGATTACTGTTTGCGGCAGATATCATCTGGGGGTTATGGGCTTTCATCGATTGGTATAATGATTACTATATTGTAACCAACCAGCGTGTTGTTTATTTGGAACGCGTATTCGGAATATACGACAGCCGGCAGGAGGCCCCATTAGGGACGTTGCTATCCGTTGGCATACAAACAGACCAGATTGGCCGCATCATCGGTTATGGGGATGTGATCGTGCGGACGTTTACAGGCCCCATTGTTCTTCACCGGGTCAGTTCGCCGGAGCAGGTTGCATCGATGATTGAGGAATACTGGTTTCGCGCTAAATCGGTCACAAAACAGGCGGAAACTGCGACAATGGAACGGGCTATCTTAACCCGAATCAAGGGGACAACCGGGGGTGAGGTTCAAAAAGCTGCTCCTGCCCCACAGCCCCAACCCTCGAAATCGCAGGGCCTGTTACGCGCCTGGTTGGAAAATTTGTTTCGCATCCGAGTTGTGGAAGGCGAGGTTGTCACTTATCGTAAACACTGGTTTATTCTGATTTTAAAAACCTGGAAGCCTGTTGGGTCATTGGCCTTATTAATTGTATTTACCATTCTACGTTTACAGAATCGGATTACTTTCTTGCCGCTATTATCGTTTATCGTACTGGCGCTGCTGGGGATGATTATCATTGTTTTGTGGCTTCTCTACAATTTTGTAGATTGGCGGAACGATATATACCAGGTGACGGCGGAACAGATATGGGATATTGAGCGAAAACCGCTTGGCAAAGAAGAAAAGCGTTCGGCTCCTCTGGAAAATATTTTAAGCATCGAGTATGAGCGCCTTGGATTAATTGGATTATTATTTAATTTTGGCACGGTTAATATCACAGTTGGCGCAACGAAGTTAAATTTTGATTTTGTGCATGACCCTTCTCAAGTGCAGGAAGATATATTTCGCAGGATGACAGCCCGCCTGAATAAAAAAAAGGAAACAGAAGCAGTTTCTGAACGGCAGAAGATGGTGGAATGGATTGCTGCTTATCACCGGACGATTGAACAAGAAGGTTATCCTCAAAAGAATAAGCAGGGAACGCAAAATTCGGGGTAAAATATCTTTTGTGAATCATTCTATTTCTCCCAAGTTGCTGCTTGATGATGAATTGCGAGCGAGAAACATGTAACCGCAGATAAATGCCAATATACAGGGGTCGTTGCTGAATTTATATAAAATCTATGTTTGCCGGTCTGCATCTTTGGTAATCTACCTGATATGCAGCGACTTGCGATATATTAATAGTGTCAGGTGTACTTATGACTGTGCGTGAAATTGTGACTTTACCAGAAGCTGTATTGCGCCGAAAAGCGCGTAAAGTGACCGGGTTTGGCAAAGATTTTCAAACCCTGGCTGACGATATGATCGAGACACTGCATGCCGCTCCCGGAGTTGGGCTGGCTGCCCCACAGGTGGCTGAATCCGTGCGGTTAATCATCGTTGAATATGGTGATGAGGAAGATGAGGAAGCGCCCAAGAAGTTATATGTGGTGGCTAATCCTGAAATTATCAAAGCATCAGAGGAAACCGTGATGGGAATAGAAGGTTGCCTTTCTGTGACGGGGCTGGTTGGAGAGGTTGAAAGGCATGAAGCTGTTGTTGTAAGAGGATTGAACCGGCGCGGTAAGCCGCTCAAGATCAAGGCGAATGGGTGGCTGGCGCGTATCTTTCAGCACGAAATTGACCATCTGGACGGTGTTTTGTTTGTTGATCGAGCTGAACGAGTCTGGAAACCCAGCGAGGAAGAAGAAAAATACGTCGAGTAGCTTCGTAAATTTTTAATGTATCTTACCCATCTCTCTTTGACTAATTTTCGCAACTTTGCCCGCCTGGATATGGATATTCCCCGGCGGCTTATTTTGCTGATTGGGCGGAACGCGCAGGGTAAAACCAGTCTGTTGGAAGCAATTTATTATTTTGCCACATTCACATCATTCCATACACAGACCGACCGCCAGCTGATTAATTTTCTCACGCTAAAAGAGACGCTGCCTGTTGCCCGCCTGGTGGCCGACTATCAGAGGGGCGCCGCTAACCACCGCATGGAAGTACGCCTGATACTGGAACAGAACGGCGGGAACGGTTCGATGCGGTTGCGCCGGGAAATATTGTTGGATGGTGTGAAGCGGAATGCCAGCGAAGTCATCGGGCATTTTACCGCGGTTATATTTTTACCGCAGATGTCGCGGATTATCGAGGGAAGCCCGGAAGACCGCCGGCGCTATCTCAACCTGGTGTTGTCTCAAGTTGTTCCTCATTATGCTCAGGACCTTACTGACTATAACCAGGCAATTACGCAACGAAATGCATTACTCAAACAACTTTTCGAGCGGGGCGGTGATACCGATCAACTGGTCTATTGGGATGAAATACTCTGCGATCGCGGGGCGCGAATTATGGCAGCGCGGATTCATGCCATTCAGGAAATTGAGCGAATCGCTGCCCGCCTCCACAGTCAATTGACCGGGGATCAGGAAGTGTTGCGTATGGTCTATTTACCAGCCTATGAACCTTTGCCAGCCCGGACAGGGCAATTTGAACTGCCGATACAAACGCCAATTGATCGCTCGGGTTTGGGCGTGGAACAAATAGCCAAAGGGTTTGCGCAAAAACTTCTCTCAGTTCGCAGCGAGGAAATTGCCCGGGGGGTTACCACGATCGGACCTCATCGCGATAATCTATCCTTCTTGAGCAATGGTATTGACCTGGAAGCTTACGGCTCGCGTGGACAGATACGATCAACCCTTCTGGCGGTCAAACTGGCTGAAATGATCTGGATGAAAGAAAAAACCGGGCAGTCGCCTGTGCTTTTATTGGATGAAATGATGGCCGAACTGGATTTACGGCGGCGGGCTTATTTATTGAAATACTTGGTTGACAGCGAACAGGCTCTATTGACTGCCACCGATCCGGGCATGTTTGCGGAAGACTTTCTGCAATCGGCAATTGTCTGGCAGGTTGAGTCTGGTGGTATTAAATCTACTTAAGGGGTTTTTTGGTCGGAATTCCGACCCGCCGGGGATAGGCGTTGGGGGTGGCAGCCACCTTGTCGATAATCACCAAATAGCGATTTTCAACAACGCCGGGTAAATTTATGGGAACCAACTGCCTCAGGCTGCCGCCGAGAAAACGAAGCGCATGTTCCACCTGATGAGCTTCTGCCGGGCCGCTTTCGCCTTTTTGCGCCAATACTCTGCCTCCTACTTTTACAAAGGGTAAAAGATATTCTGCCAATGTCGGCAAATTGGCAACTGCCCTGGCAACTGCCCAATCGTATTGTTCGCGATGTTCAGGAAGCCGCCCAATTTCCTCGGCGCGTCCCTGAAGGACTTCAACGCCATCCAGGCCTAATTCTTGCACCATGAATCTACAAAATTCAATTTTCTTGCCCACCGATTCGACCAAAGTCAGGCGCATTGCCGGGCAAATGATTTTTAATGGAAGACCCGGAAAACCTGCACCTGTTCCGACATCAATCAGACGTTTGGGCGGAAGCTCACGCAATACCTTCAGGCAGGTCAGGGAATCAAGGAAATGTTTGGTGCGAATCCCCTCTGCATCGCGCACAGCCGTCAGATTGAAACGCTGGTTCCATGCAAGAAGTTGTTCTTCGTAGAGTCTGAGGGCGCTGATCTGCTGGTTAGTTAACCGAATGTCCAATAATGTAAGCGCTTCTTGCTTGAGTTTTTCCATTTCTCAATTATATCAGTTTGCATCGAACTTGATAATTTCGTAAAATAAATGTGCATTTATTCACAATTGTAAGAGGGTTTATGGCTTTTCGGACCTTTTTCAGGATTTTCAGTATCGTTTTGATTTTAAGTTTATTCACTTTTCGGTTGCCGCCGGGCAATGTTAGAGCAGATTCATTGCCGCCTGAGGCATATATTTCAGGCGTCAGCGGCCAACCTCAAAAGTATGGTTTGGACTGTGAAGTACGTTCGGCAGTTGATTGGGCCAAATTTTTTGGCGTCAATACCACTGAAGATCAATTTTTGGCGCGTTTGCCGCGTTCAGATAATCCTGATGAAGGTTTCGTCGGTGATCCCAATGGGCGCTGGGGAATGATCCCGCCGAATTCATACGGCGTCCATGCTGCGCCTATCGCGCGAGTTTTACAGGGATATGGGTTGAAAGCGCAGGCTCGTTCTGGAATGACGCTGGATGAATTACGAAGTGAACTTGCAGCCGGCCGACCGGTTATTGTGTGGGTGATCGGACTCGTATGGCGAGGTACACCGGTCCTATATACTTCGAGAAGCGGGGCTGTTACGACAGTGGCAGCCTATGAGCACTCGATGATGGCTGTTGGATATACTTCAACCCTGATTCATTTGCTGGATTCAGCTTCGGGTGGTACTCAACCCTATTCTCTTAATAATTTCCTGACCTCGTGGCAGGTTTTAGGCAACATGGCTGTCATTGCCGAAGGCCCTCCACCCACGCCGTATAGCGGATCTTCAACACAAACTGCGTCAGGAACTTATGTCGTCCAGCGTGGCGATTATCTGGCTGGAATTGCCAATCGATATAATATCAACTGGGTTACCCTTGCTGCGTTGAATAATATCTCGTATCCTTATGTAATTTATGCGGGACAGGTTTTACGCTTGCCTGGAGGAGAGACGCAACAGCCGACGCTGACTTCAACGCCTGCAGTCGTTGCAACGACTCTTTCTACCCCCACCAGCCAATCTATTACGGCGACACCGGCAACTATCGCGCCTGCTTCTACACCTGTTGTATCACCGCCTACGGCTACGCCGTCTCTTGTCAACCCGACTTATATTGTTCAACGAGGTGATTATTTATCTTCTATTGCCCGCCGTTTTAACACCACCTGGCAGGAATTGGCCCAAATCAATCATCTGTATTACCCATATATTATCTATGCCGGCCAGACGCTTGAACTGCCGGCTTCAGCAACGGCGCCAACGGCAATACCGAAATCCGCAGAGACCCCCACGGCGACAGCCACATCTCAGCCAGATATTACGCTTGCCCCTCAAACGCCGACTTCGACGCCAACTGTTACACCGACGGTCAGTACATATATTGTTCAGCGCGGCGATTATCTCGTTGCATTGGCGCAACGATTTGGCACAGACTGGCGGACACTGGCGCGCTTGAACGGTATCTACTATCCTTATACAATTTATCCGGGGCAGATGCTGCGTTTACCGTAAAAATCAATCCATGAATCGCCAGGAAGCGGTCAGGATTTTATAAAGGTTCTCCATTTCTGCAGTTTCCTGGGGAAGGTTTTCTGGATCGGATGGGAAGAAAGTCAGTTCGTAAACGTAACCGTTGTGTTCGGCATACATGACGCGTACATTAATTTGCGCCGGATAACCTTCAACTATGACAACATCGGACCATGCGCCAGGGGATGCGGTATGTTGTTTGATCGCTGCCCCCATGCTGATTTCTGTAATTTTCTCTTCAACGTATTGTTGAAAATTCATCCCTGCCAGATCAGTGACCCGGATGCTGACGCCCGGCTGGCCGGGCATTGCGTCGCCATCAGGAGCAGGTTTCATGATTGTGATACTTTCCTGATCGTCCATGGCGCTGACTTCCATTGTTTCAGGATAATGGAAGCAGTAACCAGGGCCTCCGGATGAATTTTGTTCAACATGAAGCAATGTTCCGGGCTCCTGGCTGGGGCAGATATCTACGTCTGAGGTATCTTCTTTTGCAGGAAGGGTGGAAGCTGGATTTTGACCAGGTTGACATTCGCCGCGGTAGAATGCCCACTCATCGCACTCGCTTTTGTCTGGGAAAATACATACGCTGAACTCATTACCTGCTTCATCTTTACGGATTTCGCTTTGATAACCCAGTTTGACGCAATAGACCGACGAAGGGTTGGCAATGCCAGCCTGGGGTTTTTCATCTGTATTTACTGTATTTGTCGGTAAAGGGGAAACTACCCCGGTTTGGCGCGATGAGGTATTACAGGCGCAAACACTGAGCAACGTCACAGTTAATAAAATGAATAGTATGATTGACCTTTTATTCGTCATTTTTATTCTCCGATCTATTGATCTGACGGGGCCGTGGCGAAAAAGGTTCCCATTTTCCTGCGGCGATTATTTGAAGTTAAACAGGTTCATGACTGATGCGCCAAAATAAGCGAATGCCATCATCTTTAATATTTTGCCGATGCAACAGAAGAGCAAAAATTTCCAGATCGGTAACTTCAATGCGCCGGCAGCCAAACCGGCCATGTCGAAAGCGGGATTGGGGACAAACGATAATATCAGAATGATCCAATTCCCGTATTTTTTCATCCATACTAACAAACGTTCGTAGAAGCGCACATTTTCTATGACTGCCTGACCGCTGAAACCAGCCAGATAACCGGTTATTTCGCCGATTGCTGCACCGCTGCCTGTGGCAATGGCTACCCAAAAGGGATTGAAAACAGCTCCCATTGCTGATGTGATCAGAATACCCGGCACGGGAATGATCACTGTGGCGTTGGCGATGATTGATAGCAAAAAAAGGCCTGGATAACCTAACGCCCCCAGTTCTCTGGCGCGATCGCGGATGCAAAATACAAAAATAGTGACGCCGATCACCAGAATGATTGCCAATATACGCAGCAGGGTTGTCCGGCGTTCAGGCGTCATTATGGTTATTCTACTTTGGCTGCATGAGGGCTTCGATGCGGGCAACGACCATATCGAGCGCAACTGTATTCAGCCCCCCTTCAGGGATAATGATATCGGCATACCGCTTGGAAGGTTCAACGAACTCCAGGTGCATGGGGCGAACGGTTGCCATGTATTGTTCGATGACTCTTTCGGTGGTACGGCCGCGTTCCAGAATATCTCTCGACAGGCGACGGATGAAGCGGATATCTGCATCGGTATCGACAAATATTTTTACGTCGAACAGGTTACGCAAAGCGGCTTCGGTGAAGATCAGAATACCTTCAACGAGAATGACCCGTTGCGGTTCGACGTGAATAACATTTTGAGTGCGGGTGTGGGTGGTGAAATCATAGACGGGCAGATCAACCGCATATCCTTGTTTAAGCTGCTGGATATGCCGGATGAGCAGTTCGGTTTCCAGTGAATCGGGGTGGTCAAAGTTGACCTCTTTGCGCTGGTTGGGAGGCAGCATGCTCAGGTCTTTGTAGTAACCGTCGTGGGGCAGAAATGCAATCCGGTTTGCCCCTACGCGCTGGATGACCACGTTGGCTACGGTCGTTTTTCCTGACCCTGATCCGCCGGCTATTCCGATGACCAAAGGGTTCAAAAGATCATTCATATCTGAATTATACAATGGTTTTCGGGCGGCGATAAAAATCTGGTGGGTAAACTCTGGATGTTGCTTGCGGCGTGTCCTGGAGGAAAAACATGACGCCGTCGATAGGTGCAAATGTTTACAGATTCCTGACGAAGGCCCTCTATTCATCTGCGGGGAAAATAGCAGAAAGCGCCCCGGGGTATTTGAATAAATAAAAATCAATCGTGAAAACTTGACTGTCGCGAATTATCTCTCTATAATGAATTTGTATTTATTGTTAGCCGTCATTTCAGGGAGAGTCAGCAAGCTTTTTTGAGGAGGATATAGTATGAAAACTAATGCACCAAAATTCGTGACGTGGTTAATTGGTTTGATCATTGCAGCGCTTGGCTTATTGGGACATCTGGTAACTATTCCGGTACTGAGCGATTTTTCATTCTGGCTGGTTCTTATTGCGGCAGCGTTATTATTGCTTGCTTCTGCGGTTAAGGGATTATAACTAAACCTGGCTTTACTGAAATACACGGATTAGTAACTCTGCCTGTAAATGACGGCATTATGTAACTATTGAGTTATTCTTGTTTTACAAACTGAGTCATTCCCTGACAAATGGAATGACTCAGTTTGTTTTTGGAATGGAGCAGTATTGAAAATGGCGGAATAACGGGAAATATGAACCAGTAAATTTTTGATTAATTTGACCCAAAGAATCGAGTATTTTGTTTGATGATTTGAAAAGGTCGTTATAATTTACTTATATCATCAATTGTTACTGTAAGTAAAAAAACCCCCTTTTCAAATTTAATGAGAAAATGGGGGCGTCATATAAGCCACCAGTGGGAATCGAACCCACGACCTAACGTTTACGAAACGCTTGCTCTACCAGCTGAGCTATGGTGGCGGCAATTTTATGTGCGGCAAATTATACCAGCAATTTCTTGTGAGAGGCAAGAAATTGCTTTAGAAGGTGGATCTCTATCAATTTATGGATTTAAAGCCGGAAAAGAAGTGTTATACAACGAATACATGTAATATCGCCATGCTTTCCTATCATACCTGTCCCCTGGCAACCCTGGGCGGTAAGGATACAGGGGGAATGAACGTCTATGTTCGCGAGCTTACCCGGCAATTAGGGCGAATGGGCTGGCATGTGGATGTTTTTACCCGTTCACAGGACGAGCATGTTCCTCACGTGCTGCATGATTTGGGGTATTGTAATCGCGTGGTGCATATTCCAGCTGGCCCGGAAAGCCCACTGCCCAAGCAGGAACTGGTTAAATATATTCCTGAATTTGTCAGCGGGATCCGGTCTTTCGCACAAACGAAGGGCTTTCGTTATAACCTGATTCACAGTCATTACTGGATGTCGGGCCTAGCAGCCGAGGAATTGAGTGTTGAATGGAAGGTCCCAATTGTGCATATGTTCCACACGCTGGGCATCATGAAGAATCGGGTTGCCCGAGGCCCGGAAGAAGTTGAAGGCAGTTATCGTGAGGAGGGTGAAAGGAAAGTTATCAAAGCGGCTGACCGGATTATTGCTGCAACCCAGGCGGAAGTATCTCAGCTTCATTTTTTATATCATGCCAATTCGCGCAAACTGGTTGTTATACCGCCGGGGGTGGATACCAGTCATTTTTATCCGATACCGGCGGATGAAGCGCGTTTGGCCATCGATGCGCCATGCAGTCATAAGATGCTTTTGTTTGTGGGGAGGATCGAGCCGTTAAAAGGGGTTGAGACGCTAATTCGCGCTGTGGCGCTGATGCAGAAGATGGGTGTTTTGAAACAAAACCCGGTCTGCCTGGCAATTATTGGCGGCGACCCTGAAACAGCGGACCAACCAGGAAGCCAGCAAACTGAAATGAATCGACTGAAGAGCCTGTGTCAGGAAGTCGGTGTGGGTGACATGGTCATTTTCCTGGGTAAACGCTCACAGGATTTTCTTCCCTATTATTATTCTGCTGCCGAAGTCGTGGTTGTTCCTTCGCATTACGAATCTTTTGGAATGGTGGCGCTCGAAGCGATGGCCTGTGGAACCCCCGTTGTTGCTTCTCAGGTGGGTGGATTGGCTTTTTTGGTGCAGGATGGTGTGACGGGTTATCATGTGCCTGATGACGACCCTGAAATTCTGGCGAAATATTTATCGATGCTTATCACGGATGCTGAACTGCGCCGTGTTTTGGGTAAACAGGCAGCGGAACATGCTAAAGCCTATGCCTGGGAGAATATCGCTGAACGGGTGATCAAGGTATATAAAAAATTGCTTTAAGGCTATATAAGTACTTATAATTAATTTATCATAAAAGTATCACAGTTCATTCGCTGCATTATCTCAGGTCATTTCATAGGAGTGTGGAGATGGAAATCAAGACGATCAAGATCGAAAAACCGGAAGAGGTTAATTTCATTTTGGGGCAGTCGCATTTTATTAAGACTGTCGAGGATCTGCACGAGGCGCTGGTGGGCGCTGTTCCCGGAATTAAGTTCGGGATAGCATTCTGTGAAGCGTCCGGGGCCTGCCTGATTCGCTGGTCTGGGACGGATGACGGCATGATAGACCTGGCGAAAAAGAATGCACAGGCAATTGGGGCAGGACACAGCTTTATTGTTTTTCTTGGTGAAGGTTCTTTCCCGATCAATGTGTTGAATTCTGTGAAATCATTATCTGAAGTATGCCACATCTTTTGTGCGACGGCTAACCCGACCGAAGTGATTCTTGCAGAAACAGAGCAGGGGAGGGGAATCCTGGGTGTGATCGATGGTTTTTCGCCGAAGGGTGTGGAAGCAGATGATGGTATAAGCTGGCGGAAAAGTTTCCTGCGAAAGATCGGCTATAAACTGGTTTAATCTATCCTGTTCTTAATGTGAGCTAAATTGATCCGTAAACTTTTTTCTCGAGAGAATTTATTGGCGCTGGCTTTATGCGCAATTCTAATTGCAGTGGTCATACTGACTGCTGACCAATCGCCGCAGTGGATTTACCAGGGGTTCTAGATGACGCTGACCCACATCCTCATTCTCAGCGGTCTGATCGTCGCCTTTGGATTGATCCAACGAGCTCAATGGCGGTCGTGGTTTCTGCTTACGGTCAGTATGCTGGCTGTTTACTGGCTTCAGCCAGCAACTCCAATTTATCATCTGGATTTTTGGCTGCCAACAGCCACACTCATTCTGGCTATTCTGGGATGGGCGGCGACTGTAAAATGGCCTCTGCCTGATTGGAAGCCCGATTTGGTAACAGCGGCTGTGTTTTGCGGGATTGTTTCAATTGTTGGCCTTACGCGGTATTTGGGTCTGAATTTTTTTGTCATTCCTTCACGTCCGCCAGATTACCTGCAAATTGCTGTTGTTCTGTTGGCGACACTATTATTATCCGCAGCCATCATCCGATTGATTGCCGGACGACGATATCTGCTGCTGGTTTTTATTTTTCTGATCATTGGCCTGTTTGTTATTTTAAAAACCAATTCGTTGGCATTGAACGCCAGCACCAGTTTATATCGGTTAATGGGGCAGGCCTCTGACCGGGCCAGCGCCCTCGACTTACGCTGGCTGGGTTTTTCTTTTGTCGCTTATCGCCTCCTGCATACGTTCATTGACCGTTTGAATGGCAGGCTGGCCGAGTATTCGCTTCGTGAATATCTGATCTATATCATATTTTTCCCTGCATTCACCGCCGGACCGCTTGACCGAATTCAGCGCTTTACAACGGACCTGCGTCGCCCGTTTGTGTTATCGAGTGAGAGTTTGTACGATGGCGGCAGCCGGATTGTTCTCGGCATTTTCAAGAAGTTCGCACTGGCAGATGCCTTGGCAGTGATTGCGTTGAATGAGGTTAACGCGAGCCAGGTACATTCGACGCTCTGGCTATGGGGGCTTTTATATGCGTATGCGCTGCGAATTTATTTTGATTTTTCTGGCTACACAGATATAGCGGTGGGGATGGGGCGGTTGTTGGGATTTCGCTTGCCTGAGAACTTTGAACGGCCTTATTTAAAACCCAATTTGACGCTGTTCTGGAATAGCTGGCATATTACGCTGGCGCAGTGGTTTCGGGCTTATTTTTTCAATCCGGTCACGCGCAATATGCGAGGACGCTGGCGCAAAATGCCGCTATGGATCGTTGTACTTACGGGGCAACTCGGTACGATGTTACTGATCGGATTATGGCATGGGGTTTCGTGGAATTTTGCGTTTTGGGGTTTGTGGCATGCCCTGGGTCTCTTTATCCATAATCGATGGGGCGAAATCGCTCCACTGAAGTATCGCAAGTTTGTTGAAGAATCACGGTGGAAGGGCGTTGTCAAAGTTATCAGCGTTTTCCTTACATTCAACTACGTTGCTTTAGGGTGGGTGTGGTTCTGCTTGCCTTCAATCGATCTATCCTGGTCCGTGTTCTTAAAGTTATTTGGAGTATAGCGTTATGTCTGGCGACACGCATTTTAATCCGACGAGTTCAACGATCGACATTCGTTTTGTTTTACGGCTGGTGGGTAAGGCGCTCGGTTTGTTTGTGGTTATTAACCTGTTATTGACTGTTTTTAATCCCATTCCGTGGCTGGCAAAACTTACTGCCTATAATGCAATCTTACCGGGAAGGCTGCGTTTGCCTTATGGTGAAAACCCGCAAAAGGCATATAATCTCAATCTTTATTCGTTGGAAGCCATGTTTTCATCGCATGAGATTGCGGGGCAGGCGAAAGCGGAAGACGAATATCGGGTTGTTCTGATCGGCGATTCGTCTGTGTGGGGGTTTTTATTGAAGCCGGAAGAGACGCTGAGCGGTTATATCAATTTGGCCGGTCTGCACACGCAGGATGGACGCCGCGTGCGGGTTTATAACCTTGGTTACCCAACGATGTCTTTGATAAAAGATGTGCTGGTGCTTTCGAGGGCCATGCAATATCAACCCGATCTGATTCTGTGGATGACGACGCTGGAGTCTTTTCCATACGACAAACAACTGGCCTCACCGATTGTGCAAAATAACCCTGAACCGGTGAAGGCGTTGATCAGAACGTACAACCTGAAATTAAATTCAGATGATTCGTCTTTTGTCGTCCCGACATTTTGGGATAAGACGTTGATCGGCCAGCGGCGGGCTTATGCTGATTTGATTCGCCTGCAGCTTTATGGTGTGCTCTGGGCCGCAACAGGCGTTGATCAGGAATACCCTGATTCTTTTCCTGCCCCTAAAGCCGATTACGACGCCGATGAGTCCTTCCACGATTTGAAACCGCCGCATCTTACTGAAACGGATATCGCTTTGGATATTTTGACGGCAGGAGTGAAGCTGGCAGGCGACACGCCTGTGCTAATTGTCAATGAGCCCATGTTTATCAGCAGTGGACGAAACAGCCAAATAAGGTATAATTTCTTTTATCCACGCTGGGCTTATGATGACTATCGAATGATACTGGCGAATTATTCCCGGCAGATGGATTGGAATTACCTTGATTTATGGGATCTGGTCGATCCGAAGGAATTTACCAACACTGCTTTGCACTTAACCCCTACAGGCTCGCAGGAATTAGCCGATTATATAGGTGGAGCAATTGTTGCTCTGGCTAATCCATGACCACCCCATTTACAAAAGGACGAGATTCGGTTTGAAAACACATTCGCAACCCCATTTATTTATAGTTTCTTCAGGACTTATCATAAGCCTTATTATTGGCGGTTGCAGCGCGCCGCAAAGCCAAAGTGAAGTCGTGCAGACGAAAGCTCCTGTTCAGGAATCTCACCACAGCGGCTCGTTAGCCGATTATAAGTTGATTCAGCCAGAAGCGACAGAAGCGCCTGTTTCGATTGAAACAAAGGCGGCTGCCCCGACGCCGACAATTATTATGCCCACCGCCACTCCCGCGCCGACATTGACGACTGAGGAATGGCAGAATGCTCCGGTTATCCCCTCATCAATAAGTCAGCGAACTCGTGAGATTTACCAGCGCGGCCTGGAGATGGGTAATGACCCGCGCCATTTTTCGAAAGTAGGGGATTGTGAAGGAACAACGACTTATTTTTTGGGTTCCTTTGATCTTGGGAAGAAATATTACAATTTAGGCCCTTACGAAGACCTGCAAAATGTGATCGATTATTATGCTGGTTCTTATTCGCGAAACAGTGTTGCTGTCAGGCGCGGGTTCAATGCTTCATCGGTTTTAAGTGTTATGTGGTCCGACCCGAAATTATGCGAGCCGCAAGAGACGCCGCTGGCGTGCGAGTATCGTTTGTATAAACCCAGCGTCAGCCTGATCATGCTCGGTACAAACGATTTCAGTCATAAAGAAACGTTTGAAGACAGAATGAGGCAGATCATCGAATTTACGATCGATAAAGGTATTGTGCCGATTTTGGCTACCAAAGCCGATAACATTGAGAATGATGGCAGCATTAACCGAATCATCGTTCAATTAAGCCGTGAATATGATATTCCCCTGTGGAATTTTTGGAGGGCATTGGAAGATTTACCAAACCGGGGTATGCAAATTAAAGACGCAGTTCATCTGGCCTATGCGGAAAATTATTTTAATGATAGCAAATTATTGCTCTATGGCTGGCCGGTACGTAATTTAACCGCTTTACAAACACTGGATGCTGTTCTGGATGGGCTGATGAACAGCGGTGTACAGGTTGCTTCAGAAACGCAGCATAATTGATACAGACCAGGGATAAAAATGACAGAATCAATAACTGATACCCTTGCCAAATATATCGTCGAGAATATTCTCAAGTTCCCCGGACGGAATATTGCTGTTGATGAGCCGCTGATTTCAAGCGGCTTAATCGATTCGTTTCATCTGGTCGATCTGGCTTTGTTTGTTGAAGACACCTTCGGGGTGAGAATCGACGATGCCGAACTCAACGCTGATACGTTTGACTCGATTCAGTCCCTGGCAACGCTCATTCAACAACGTCAGGCTTAACTTCTTCCTGTTTTTTACTGCCGATCTCTACCAGTTGTATTTGTACCTGGTAGCGTTTACCTTCAATTTCTGCTTTACCGTTAGCGTAAAAACCTCTCGATCCGGTTTTGAAATTTTTGGGTGGTAGTGGGAAAATGGCAACAGTTTCGTTGCCATTTTTTATTTCTGAAATCAGCACCATATTCTTTGTCTCCAGTAAAATTTGTAATAACCGGTGTATATTCTAGTGTATGTTGCTGGATTTGTGAAGCAGTGCAGTATCACAATGAGCGTTGGAATGGAATGATAAAAGTTAATGTTACTTTTATTATTAAAAAAAACGCCTTATGCTACAATCCGAAAATAAGAACAGGCAGCATCATGTTATTGGGAGGAAGGCATGGGTGTTTATCAAGTCAATAATCCAAAAGCTGAAGTTAAAGGTGAATATATATTGCCTATATTGGATTGCGCAGGGCCGTTCAGAGATGCTCCTCTTCAGATCCTTGCCGAATTTGGGATACCGGAGCCTGACCCGAATGCGTGGTATTCAATGCAGGCTTATCTGAATACGATAAAGAAAGTGGCTGAAAAAATGGGCCCGGCAACGCTTGGCGCGATAGGCAAATGGGTTCCTGAAGATGTGCCTTGGGTTGACAACATCTCTTCTCTTCAAGATGGGCTCAATTCGATCAATACCGTTTATGCTGCGAATCACCGGAATGGCGATGTTGGTTCGTTTAAGTATGAAAAGGTGGATGACAAGTCCGGTAAAGTCATCTGCAATACCCCCTATCCTGATGAGTTAGACCGTGGGATAATTGAGGCAGTTGCCCGAAAATTTAAAGAAAAATCCATGTTGTTTGTGCGGGTGAAATTGGAAACGTCTTTACCAACGCGAACAAAGGGCGCAGATACCAGTACATTTATTGTAAGCTGGTAACAATTTCCGCCTGACGGGCAGTAAATCTTAAATTCAATAAGGGACAGGGGATGGATCAATTCCTGAATCGGGTGGCGCGATTATTTTGGCGCGACCTGGATAAGCTAACCGGGAACACACGAGTGACGGGTGTGGGGGATGTTGTCTGCTCACTGTATGCTTTTCTCTTATCTCTAGGAGGGATTTACTGGCTTGTAACAGTTACAGACCCTCACCTGTTTATTCAACATGCCGCGGCGCTTGTCGGTCTGGCGGGTTTGATCTATTTCCTCAACCGGCAGGATTATTTTTTCGTTGTCGAGATTACGCCGGGCCGGTATGGAGATGCTTCCAGTAGTTTTGAAGAAGTGCTGATCTGGTCAGCAGTGTTGATCCTTGGCCCGTCTGTTATATGGGTTTCGATTGTCTTGATGTCCATTGACTTTACGATTAACTGGATCAAAGTCAATACTGATGTGGATCATTGGAAACTGGCGCGAAATTTTCTGCTCAATCTGAGTGGTTTAACCCTTTCCTATTTGATTGCAATCAAATTATATATTCTTTGGGGTGGAATATTACCTTTTCCTGGTTTTTCACTCAACGCAATCGGATTGGCATTGGCTGCCACATTAGTTAAATGCCTGATAAAAATTTTGATATGGATGGGGTATATTCTATATTTCCGATTTGCCAGAATGACAGATAATACAATGCCCATGACGCAAAAGTTTTACCGGTTTATATTTTATGCATTCGGCGTACAACAGTTATCCGATCCTTTTGCGATTCTGGCAGCCGGTTTGTATGCCGAAGCCGGTTATACTGGTTATCTGTTCTTTACCATAGCGTTGTTGGCGACGGCATTTCTGGCAAATCGATTGAGTCAGGCTGCCGAGAGAAGCCGCCAGCAATCGCGCCAGCTTGAAATGCTGGAGGCGCTGGGAAGAGCGTTAATCAATGCCCCACCTGATGCGAGCACACTCCCGGAAATTTTATCTGAATATGTGCTCCCAATGTTCCCTTATTCTAAAGTGGAAATACATTGTCAGCCGGATAAAACGCTATTCAGGAATCCTGCTGATGTTCCTCCGGTATCTGAAACTGCCTGGAAGTGGCTGGGCAGTCAACA
Source organism: uncultured Anaerolineaceae bacterium (assembly GCA_964503685.1). Lineage (GTDB taxonomy): Bacteria > Chloroflexota > Anaerolineae > Anaerolineales > Anaerolineaceae > CAZDAW01. The sequence goes on from CAZDAW010000032.1 coordinate 25,533, forward strand.
ATCAGGTTCTATAATTCCAGCGAATGCACGATTGCCCTGGGACGAGCATGGATACACTGACACCCCCATATTAATGGCTCCGGTCATCGATGGTGAAAGCGGACTTACGATTGGGGGCATTTATATCGCTTTGCAAAAACTTTCTTTATTCTGGAAAGCCAATGATCTGGTAAATGCTTTGCCTGTTGTCCGTTCTCTGGCTGCTCAAATTGCATCTGCATTTCACCAGGCTGATTTATATAAAAAGGAATTGGACAATCAAAAACTGGCGCAAGAATTAGCCCTGGCCGGACGAATACAATCCAGCTTTTTACCGGAGCGAGCGCCTGAAATCGCCGGCTGGCAATTTTCTGTGGCTTTCAACCCGGCGCGGGAGACTTCTGGCGATTTTTATGATTTCATTCCATTGCCTGATGGTAAATGGGGAATATTAATCGCGGATGTATCCGATAAGGGCGTTGGGCCGGCTATATATATGGCGTTGAGCCGGACGCTAATTCGCACTTTTGCCTTCGAGTTTGCTGGTAAACCTGAGAAGATAATGAGCGCTGTCAACCGGCGTATTCAATCTGATACTCGGGCTGATTTATTCGTTACGGTGCTTTTTGGAATATTGGACCCGGCCAGCGGGGTGTTTGAATATGCCAATGCCGGACATAATCCTCCGATCCATTTCCATGCTTTACCGGATTCGGTCAGTGTACGCCGGCTTGAAAAGACCGGAATGGCTATTGGCGTCTTGCCTGAAGTGGCATGGGAAAGACAGAAAACCTGTCTGGATGCAGGTGATGTATTGCTGCTTTATACTGACGGACTCAGCGACTTATTGAATGGAGAAGGGGAATTTATCGATGAAACGTGGTTTATTAAAGCCGCAAAAAGAAATCTCAAATCTTCAGCGCTGGGAATGCAAGCGGTATTGCTTGATGAAGTTCGCCGGTTTGTGGGTGAGGCGCCTCAATTCGATGACGTTACTTTTGTAATAATCAAACGGGATGCTCCTTCTGATTAATACTTTTTTGTTTTAATTATCTTCCATATGTTTCCAGTCTTTGAGGATTTATACTCAACGTGATCCATTAATTGGCAGATGATATAAACGCCTAGTCCCCCACAGGCGCGATCTTCCAATTCTGCGGTCAAATTTGGCGCAGGCACTGCGCTGAGGTTGAAAGGTTTGCCATGATCCAGAATGGTTATTATCAGATCATTACCAACCATTTCACAGGTACAGCGGATATCTCCTTTACCTTCACCGCCATAGGCATGTTCAATGATATTTGTGCAGGCTTCATCAACTGCCAATTGGATGTTACAGACATCATTTTCGTTGAAGCCAGCGTCCTGTGCAATTTGTCCTACATAATCTCTGATTTTGGATAAGTTTTTAAATTGACCTGAAAAGGTAAACGTACTCATATATCGCGTGGCCAGGCAAATTAAAAATTACCGACCGCAGCCGTAACATCATCAAAGAAATGAAATAGGATAACAAACCCTACCAGGTCAAGTGTTTCGTAAATGCGTTTAGGAACACCTGCGAGAACGAGTTCACCACGTTTATACCGTTTGCAGGTTTTTTGCGTACTGACCATAACCCTTAAAGCAGCGCTGGAAATGAAATCAACATCGCTCATATCGAACACAATTTTATAACGTCCCGCCTCATTGATAGCGTCAAATGCGGCTGCCAATTCAGGCGCGGTTGCGCTGTCGATGCGGCCGGTTACCTTTACGACATCGCAGCGTTTATATGGGGTGGTTTTAACCTCCATATTGATTCCTCCTGTCAGTTTTGTGATAGGTAATGTTCGTTTTCATAAACTGACTTATTATATCTAATCCCTGAGAATAAACAAGGACGAATTCAGTGAAAGGGGGTTGTTTATGATTGGCTGTTGATGAGGGCTTCAACACAGTCCTTATCAAATTCGATGTTGACGCTTGCGCGCAGACGATGGAAAGCTTCGTCTATGGAGAGGGCTTTTCGATAGGGCCGGTTTGAGGTCATGGCATCGAATGCATCAGCTACGGCAACGATGCGTCCCATTATCGAAATTTGTTTACCTTTCAGGCCGAGCGGGTAGCCGTTCCCGTCGAGACGTTCGTGGTGTTCGATGATGGCAGCCAGTTCTGATTGAAGCATGTGTACCTGTCCCATGATCCTTTCACCAATTACTGGATGAGCTTTCATGGTTGAGTATTCATCAATTGTTAAACTGCCTGGTTTTTTTAGAACCTGGTCGGGAATGCCAATTTTTCCCACGTCATGCAGCATACTGCCAATGCGGATGTGGTGAATCAGTTCGCTATCCAGGTGTAACTTACGGGCAATGGCGACAGAATAATCGGAAACCCGACGCGAATGCCCCTCAGTGTAAGGATCTTTTGCATCAATGGCGGTTGTTAATGCTTCTATGGCATCAAGAAAAAGTTCGTTGGCTTCTCGATATAACCGGGCGATGTAGAGAATGGTGGCTGCCTGTCCGGCGAAGGCTTCCAGCAATAAGCCGTCATTCTGATCAAATGTACCATCCAATTTATTCAAGGCTTCGATGCCGCCGATAATTTGTTCGCCGGCTGTTCCACGATCGTTACCCAGTTGTATCGAATGGGTGCGCATGGGGACGGCAACAATCGATCTGGTGTTGAAATCTGTAGCTTGATCGACCGCATCATAATGGCGTCTGTCGTTGCTTGTATCCGAGACGATGATGCTTTCGCCGGTCTGTACGACGTAACCGATGATTCCTCTTCCGGCTGGAACACGCAGATTTTCTCCAGCCTGATTACCTTTAGCCGAAGAGATTTTTAAGATTAACTCACCGGTTTTTTCGTCTTTTAAGAATAGCGAACTTGCTTCAGCGTTCAGTAACTGGCTGGCATCCTTGATCATTAGACGAAGAAGCTGGTCTTGATCGAGTGTGGAACCGATCCGGCCAATGATTTCGGGCAGGACTCGTAAGCGATTGGAATACTTTTTATTGTTTTCCAGGACAACCAGCTTGTGAATTTCTGACGACATCCGCTCGCAGATGATTTGCAGCAGGTAAAGGTCCAATTCCTGAGTATCAAAGAGTTGAAGGACGGCGATGGATTTTTCCTGCGCTGACATTGGAATGAGGAGCATGTTTTTGGGGGCCAGAAGCTTGATGAAATCGGGTTCATATTGCCATGCCGGCTCGTTGGCAGGTTCGATGAAATGCGTTATTTGGCGTGTTTCATAACCGCGTCCGGCAATACTGTTCTTAATGTTTACGGATTTTTCCATAACAGTAGAGGCAGTATCGAACCCTTGTGCGGCTTTAACGACCAGGCGGTGTTTCGTATCATCCGGCAGATAGATGAAGCCAGCTCGGGCCCCAGAAGTATTAACACAAAGGATGAGCATCTGGTTTAGCAGATCTCCCAGATCCTCTGTGTCGGCTACATGGTTGGTCAGCTCGATGATTCTGAGAATTTCCTTATGATGGTTGTTGGCTTTTTGGGTCTGCATAATGTTTACGGACTGAATGATAATCAGCCGAAGTTTAACATTTAGAGATCATGATCGAAATGAATGAGTATTGGATGGAATTATTTGCCTAGTATAACCGAGATTATAAAAGGCAACAACACAAAAAAGAAAAAGCTGGCATAAAGCCAGCTCTGTTTTGATCAAAAAAGATTAATCAGCGTGTCTGATTATTCAAGAGAGATGGCTTCTTCCGGGCATTCTTCTTTGGCCTCTTTTGCGGCTGCTTCAAGGTCGGCCGGAATAACATCCACTTTCACTACTGCAATGCCTTCATCGCCTAGTTCAAAGATTTCTGGCGCGATACCTTCACAAATACCACACCCCAGGCAGCGATCTGGATCGACTTTTGCTTTCATTTTTCCTCCATATAAGTGATAAGAATATGCTTATACTGATATCATCTCTTGCCCGAACAGAGGCATGCTGCATCATGCCGGAAAGAAAAGACTTGTTCGCATGAAATTATACCACTATTGTCAATTAGTTATCCTAAATGGGAGTGATTTATTGTATGGTATAATTTTTCGAGGCTGGTTAATCATCCAAAAGGACAGAGGATTTTTAGTAACCCCATGGAAATTCAACCCCCAATCGATTCAATTCATGTAAAGAACACTGCCGCTTCGAAACAAACTGAACGGCGTTTTGATCCCTGGTGGTGGCTTGTAGTCGGCGTGATTGTTGCAATTATTCTGTTAGTTACTCTCAAGCCAGATCCGTTTTACCGTATCCTCATGTTTGTCCGAGACGGGATATGGGTAACGATCTACACAACGGTTATTTCCTTTATATTGATCCTGATCTTTGGATTGCTGGCAGCCCTGGCGCGATTGACAAAAAGTCGCATTGTCAGCGGCCTGGCAACTGTCTATGTTGAAGTTGTGCGAGGCATCCCATTGCTCGTGCAACTCCTGTTCTGGTATTTTGCTTTCCCAACCGTTATCAAGGGACTGGGAGAGCTTTTGAATATTGAATTTATGAAAAATTACCTTGCCAACCCCGTTGGCATGGCTGTTCTGGGTCTGACTTTTTGTTATGCCGCCTATATGAGTGAAGTTTATCGGGCTGGTATTCAGAGCATCTCAAAGGGGCAAATGGAAGCTGCCCGCAGCCTGGGTATGACCTATATTCAATCCATGCGCTATGTGGTTTTGCCCCAAGCCATTCGGGTGATTTTGCCGCCGGTGGGCAACGATTTTATTTCTCTCCTTAAAGATTCGTCGCTGGTGAGTGTAGTGGCAGTAGCCGATATGACGCGGCGAGGCCGTGAGTTCATGGCGGCCAACTTTATTCCTGTCGAAACCTGGGTAATGGTTGCTTTGTTGTATCTGGTGATGACCCTGTTTACTGCCCGGATAGTCAATTGGATTGAGCGGAAAACCCGTCTGGAGAAATAGATCATGGAACCGATTATTCATATCGAAAATGTGCATAAATATTTCACTGGCGGTGTGCATGCTCTGAGAGGCGTCAGCCTGGATGTTCAGCGGGGTGAAGTGGTTGTCATCATCGGGCCATCAGGGTCGGGAAAATCGACTCTTTTACGCTGCATTAACCGTCTGGAAGAATATGACTCAGGTTTAATTGTAGTCGATGGCATTCCATTGAATAGCGCGGCTAATATTAACGCGGTGCGTACTGAAGTGGGAATGGTTTTTCAACAATTCAACCTCTTCCCCCACCTTACTGCGCTGGATAATATTACGCTGGCTCAGCGGATTGTGCGCAAGCGTGAACGGAAAGAGGCAGCGGAAATCGGACTCGAACTGTTGCGTAAAGTGGGCATCCCGGAAAAGGCAGATTGTTTTCCCTGGCAGATTTCGGGGGGCCAGCAGCAGAGAGTTGCCATTGCCCGAGCCCTGGCAATGAATCCAAAAATTATGCTCTTTGATGAGCCAACCAGTGCATTGGACCCGGAAATGATACAAGAAGTTCTGGATGTCATGTTAAACCTTGCCAAAGAAGGTATGACGATGGTTGTTGTTTCGCATGAGATGGGTTTTGCACGCGCGGCCGCGCATCGGGCGATTCTGATGGACGGCGGTCAGATCATCGAAGAGGCTCCTCCTGAGGTTCTTTTTAATAGCCCCAAAGAGGAACGGACAAAGTCTTTTCTGAGTAAAGTTTTATAAGTCAGCGGAGTATTTTTATAATCCTGCATTATTTAACTGGTTCGTGCACCAAATTGCGATCTTTCATCATCGCCTGAAAGGCGAGTTCTTTATTTTCCCGCAAAAATAATTGGAGGTTACCATGACATTTCGTCGCGCTATTGTACGAATTCCCGGAGAAAATTTTGCCAAGGGGGAAAGCAGCGGATTGTTTGGGGTTCCTGATTATCAACTTGCCCTGGCGCAGCATCAAAAATACTGCGAAGCGCTTCAAAAATGTGGTCTTGAACTGATTACGCTGCCGGCTGATTTGCGGTTCCCCGACTCAACCTTTGTTGAGGATACTGCCATTTTGACGCCGGGATGTGCGATCATTACGAATCCTGGCGCCGCCAGCCGAAAAGGCGAAGAAGTAGAGATCAAGGCTGTTGTAGCGAAATTTTATGAAAAAATATATACGATCACTGCTCCTGGAACACTGGATGGAGGGGATATTTGCGAGGCGGGCGGTCATTTTTTTATTGGGCTTTCAGAGCGTACGAACGAAGCAGGCGCCAGACAATTGGCCTCTTTTTTGTCGATGGAAGGTTATACGGCAAGTTGCATTAATGTAAAGGGAATTGAAGGGCTGTTGCATCTGAAAAGCGGCATTGCTTACCTGGGAGATAACAATCTGGTGGCGATTGATCCGGTAGCGAATCGGGATGAATTCAAAGGTTACAATATTATTCATGTTTCGCCTGAGGAAAATTACGCGGCAAATTGCCTGCGAATTAATGATTATGTATTCTTGCCGGAGGGGTTTCCGATATTGGAGAAAACAATTGGAAAACTGGGGTACCAGGTTCTCACGCTGAATATGTCTGAGTTCAGAAAAATGGATGGCGGGTTAAGCTGCCTGTCTTTACGGTTTTAAAAACAAACCCCCCTCTTATTTGATAGAGGGGGGATAAAAAGTATCTTGTGGGGTTACTCGGTTTCAACGAGCCATTTCTTAACTAATTCGTCAATTTTACCTTCTGCTTTAACAGCGGCCAGGCCTTTGTTGATTTTTTCCAGGAGTTCGGGTTTTTTATTGCAGACGGCGATGCCATAGTTCTCGTCAGTGAAAACTGGGCCTACGGTTTTGAGTTTGGTGGGATTCTGGCCAACAAAACCAATCGAGAGTGGGTTATCGGCGATAACGGCGTCGAGCTGTCCGCTCATTACATCCAGGAAGGCAAGATCAATGGTATCGTAAGCTTTGTACTCAGCGCCCTGGATCTTTTCGGCTTCGATAGCTCCGGTAGTGCCGATCATGGCGCCGATTTTCTTGCCGCTCAGGTCATCTTTGCTCTTGATATCTTCGTTATCAATTGCCACTGTGACGATTTGCCCGGCTGCAAAATAAGGCTCTGAGAACAGCATGGTCTGTTTGCGCTCGTCGGTGATGGTAATTGCTGATGCGGCGGCGTCGTACTGGCACTGAGAAAGGCCGGTCAGAGCAGAGTCGAAGGGGATATTGACAAATTCGACTTCGAAGCCCTCTTTTTCGGCAATGGCTTTCATCAGGTCAATATCGAAACCGATGACTTCTTTGGTCGTCTCATCGGTCGTTTCGAACGGCGGCCAGGTGGCATCTGTTACCACGCGCACTTTGGTCTGAGAGGCGGATTGGCAGGCTGTCAAGGCGATACTTACCAAAAGAATTGCTGACAGAATAATAAATACGTTGCGTTTCATTTTTTCTCCTTTTATTAAGTTGGTTTTGTTAATAATGAAGGGTAACTGACGATATTTTAACACAAAACAACGATATCATGTCCAACTTCTGGATGAAAATATTAATTATTGGATATTAAAATGAGCCAGCAAAGCTTAAATTACACCAAGTTATTGCCTTGAAAAATTTTTT
>CAZDAW010000033.1:0-32965 GCA_964503685.1 uncultured Anaerolineaceae bacterium
ATAAAGGCGAAACCGGTGATGTATGAATGCTCATAACCAGAGCATGAAGACAAAGTCCGGTGCTGTCCCGCAACTGTAAGAGAGAGCTTATATCAGATCCATAAGCCATTCTCGAGCCAGGTCGCCCACCCAGGCTGCGTTTACCACACCTCGCGGAAAGGAGGTGGTGACGGCGATCATCACCAATTTTTGACCAAAACCTGCTTGCGAGAGCAGGTTTTTTTATCAGTTGTACAAAATGTCCCGCCCCTCAGAATTGGTTTGGGTCCGTAAAATCCAAAAATCAAATCCTTTAAACAAAATATTGAAGGTGAAAAAGAAATGAAGTCTAAAAAAGTATATCTTCCGCTGCTTATTTTAATAACCGCATTATTATTGGGGGCCTGTACATCTGGCGCGCGTCATGCCGCTGCGTCAATCACTATTACAGATGGCATGAATCGTGATGTATCGATAAACGCCCCTGCACAAAAGATCGTTTCCCTTGCTCCATCAAATACCGAAATACTATATGCCATTAATGCCGGTAAGCAAATCGTTGGACGGGATGACCTCTCCGATTATCCCGAAGACGCTAAAACGATTCAATCAATTGGCGGTTCCATGGGGAAACTCAATCTGGAAGCAATCGTTACCCTTAAACCCGATCTCGTTCTGGCTGCTGGCATCATCAGTCCTGAACAAATCAAATCACTTGAAGACCTCAATTTGACAGTTTATTTCCTGCCCAACCCGGAAACTCTGGAAGAGTTGTATCAAAATATCGAAACGGTCGGCAAATTAACCGGCCATGCAGAAGACGCAGCTGCATTGAATGCTTCCTTAAAAAAACGGGTTGCCGAAATTGAGAAGAAGATATCATCAGGTTCACAAACACGCCCCAAGGTTTTTTACGAATTAGATAGCACGGAACCCAACAAACCCTGGACATCTGGCCCCGGCACATTCATTGATTTATTGATCACCAAGGCCGGCGGTGAAAACATCGGCGCCAGTTTAACAGACGAATGGGCGCAAATTAGTCTGGAAGAACTGATAGTTCAAGATCCCGACATTATCCTTCTCGGCGATGCAGCTTATGGTGTGACAGTAGAATCACTTTACCAACGAGCAGGATGGGAATCGCTGACCGCGGTTAAAAACAATCAGATATTCACCTTTGATGATAATCTGGTCAGTCGCCCGGGACCGCGTTTGGTGGATGGCTTGGAAACACTTGCCAGATTGCTAAACCCTGAATTATATAAATAATGCGCTCTGGAGTTCGACCCTTCATTTTGCTTTTACTTATGCTGGCTGGCGTTTTTTGCCTCAGCCTGATATTTGGTTCTGTGGCAATTCCTCTGCCGCATTTAATCGCGTCTTTCCAACCCGGAGCCTCGACCATCGAGACAGAGCCAGGCGCTTTTGCAACCATCCTGTTTCAAATTCGCTTGCCGAGAATCATCTTGACCGCTCTGACCGGCGCTGCTCTGGCCGGAAGCGGTTCTGCTTACCAGGGTGTATTTCGCAATCCCCTGGCTGATCCATATCTCATCGGTGTTGCGTCTGGAGCTGGATTGGGGGCAGTACTGGCGATGAGTTTTTCGTGGTCATACAATGTCTTGGGACTTTTAATTGTTCCCATTGCTGCATTTATCGGCGCAATTTTGACTGTTGCCGTCGTTTACAGTATGGCAAAAGTGGGAAAAACGATACCCACGACCAATTTAATTTTAGCGGGGGTAGCCGTCAGTTCATTTGCAACGGCGCTAACCAGCTTTTTAATGCTCCGATCGCAGGGTGAACTGCGCCGCGCCATGGTATGGTTGTTAGGAGGAGCAGCAATGGGAGGCTGGCAGCCTGTTCTGGCGATATTGCCTTATGTGATCATCGGGTCAATCGCTCTGGTTCTATCAGGGCATACACTAAACGTCTTGCAGTTTGGCGATGAACAGGCCCAACAACTAGGCATCAACGTAGAAAAGGTCAGATTACGCATCATCATAGCTGCCTCGTTGACCGCGGCGGCGGCCGTTTCATTTTCCGGCATAATCGGTTTTATTGGACTGATGGTCCCTCACCTGATTCGACTTCTGTTTGGGTCAGATTACCGACGTTTGATCCCTCTCTCCATCATTGGCGGGTCAATTATGCTACTGCTGGCCGACATTCTTGCCAGGGTGCTTCTTGCGCCGCAAGAGCTGCCGGTTGGCGTAATCACCGCTATGACTGGGGCCCCTTTCTTCCTGATCGTATTGCGGCGTTCAAAGAACCAGGCCAGGTGGTAAGATTTTGGAGGTAATATGTTATCGATCAAATCTGTAACCGTGCGTTATGGGAGTAATGAGGTACTCCAAAATGTTTCCTTGAATGTCAGCTCAGGTGAAGTGGTTGGCTTAATTGGGCCAAATGGAGCCGGGAAATCCACACTCATCCGGGTTGCCAGCGGTGTGTTGCAGCCTGCATCAGGCAAAATATTTGTTAATGATTGTGAAATCAGCACCCTTCCGACGCTGGAACGCGCACGACTTATTGGAGTTGTACCGCAAGCCAGAAATCTTCCTTCAACCTTTACAGTTTGGGAAACGGTTTTATTGGGACGAACACCCCATCTCAACTGGCTTGGACAGACATCCATAAAAGACGAGGCACGGGCTCGTTATGCAATGCAGAGAACCCATATTTCTCACCTGGCAAGCCGATATGTTGGCGCACTTTCAGGCGGCGAACAGCAACGCGTTCTGCTGGCGCGTGCGCTTTCACAGGGAGTGCCCATTTTGCTTCTGGATGAACCCACTGCTCATCTGGATTTGCAGTACCAACTGGCCTTTCTGGAACTCATCCGCGAATTAGCTCGCGAAGATGGCATAGCAGTATTACTTGCGATTCACGACCTCAACCTGGTCTGTCGTTTCGCAGATCAGATTGCGCTCTTGGTTAAAGGAAAATTGCAATGCACTGGTAAACCAGAAAAAGTGATGACCGCTCAGCACCTCAGTCAGGCATTTCAGGTACCGCTCCAGGTTATTCGAACGCCGGAATATGATCACCCATTAATCCTGCCTGAAAATCAAAATCCAACACCGCTAATATCGCCTCAACCAATATCACTCTATTCTGGCGTTGATAAAATATCGTAACCGTTAAATTCTTACCCACGAGCCTTTTTCCAACGATTTAATCCCAGACATCCACAAAGCCCAAAGCCCCCACATATTGGGGATCATTATTATAAAACCCCCATGTTTGGTGGGTAAAGGGCTTGTATTTTCCATAAAGTACGATATAATTTAATTTATGGGAAAAGTAAAATACATTGCAGCTCTTATACTACTGTCAGCTTTTATCCTTTCAGCCGGAAAGACCGCTTTTGCTCAAGAAGAAGAACATCAATATATCCATGAGACGGGCCATTGGATATCAGGTGAGTTTCTTAAATATTATCAAAACTCACCCAACGCTCTTCTGTTGCTGGGTTATCCAATTACTGATGCCTTCGAAGACGAGTTAACAAAGACACAGATACAGTATTTTCAAAAAGCCCGTCTCGAACTGCATATGGAAGCAGCTGATGGAAAGCGCATCAAAAAAACACCACTGGGCGAATATATTTACGAGTCCGGGAACATTTTCGCTTTTCCAACTGACACCGCGGCCTGCCGTTATTTTGATCAAACCGATCACACTGTCTGCTACGAGTTCTTAAATTTCTTTGATGCTTATGGCGGCATCGAAGAATTTGGATACCCCATCTCTGATCTGGAGATTTTTGGCAATTACTTTGTCCAATACTTTCAGAATACAAGGATGGAATGGCATCCCGAATTACCGCCTGGAGAGCGCGTCGTTCTGGCCAACCTGGGAAGAGTTTATTTTGATAAGCGTGGTGAAAATATTCGTTTATTACAGCCATCTGACGGTAACAATCTACCGCAATCTATTTTAAGTTTACAGACACGCGCTTTTGTTTCCCAGGTTATCGTCCCGCAATCCTTTGATCAAACCCTGTACGTCATCGTTAGAGACCAGAAACTTAAACCTGTATCACACGCGCCCGTCTCAGCTACTGTGATATTACCTTCAGGCGAAGAAAAAGCGTATTTATTAAATCCCACCGATGCTTCTGGAATCACTCAATTAACTTTTTCATTAAAAGATCAACCCCCCGGAGAAGTAATTGATATTCGGGTTATTTCCACTTACGGTGATATCGAATCTGAAAACCATACCTGGTTTCGAGTGTGGTGGTAAGTAGAGTCAGATAAATACATTGTAACCACCCCACTTTGAGTTTTTTGCTTTCAGTTATTTACCGCCCATAATCTGTTTTAACAAGCGCTGATATTCGGCTACGTTGGAAGGATTAAACTCGATAATTTTCTGAACAGCGGCAATTGCGCCGGCTCTGTCCCCTTTGTTTAGCATAAATTCAGTCAATTTATCGAGCTGTGCAATTGCAGTTGGAATTTTCTCGGTCTGAATATACCGATCAATCAAACGTTGTGCGATACTGATCCTCTCAGGATTTTCTTGCGCCAGATTTTCCAGGAATTGTATGGCTTTTTCGTTTTGTCCATTGCTGACCAGATAGGAAATATAGCTATCCAACTCCGTCAGTGCGAGTGATTCCTGCCCCATACGGAAATTCAAACCAATCAACTGGGCCCGGGCCTTTTCGTCATTCGGTTCCAGCGTTCGTATCTGCTCATAAACGCGTAAAGCCTGCCGCCAATCCAATCGCTGCATATCAATATCAGCCATACGATATAAGATATTGACGCTCCAGAGTCGTTCGGTTACGGTTTGCTGCGCCAGTCGCAATGCAGTAGTATAAGTTGTTCGGGCCTTATCAAGGTCAGCAAGTCGGTAATAGGTGTCAGCCAGATCGATATATTCGCGAATAGCTTCTTCTACCTTCTCGTGAGCCAACAACAAGTCAATAAGATGACTTCGAGCGCCAAGGTCCATCGGCGCCAATTGAATAACACGATGAAGAAGATTGATGGCCTGCAACGTTTCGCCGCGCATATCATACGAACGAGAGACAACTGTAAATTTTTCAATGGCTTGCGAAATAGAATCTTGTTGGATGAGTAATTCACCGATCTGTACATGTAATGGCAAGTATGTTGGCGCAAATTCCAGCGCGAAATGAGCCGTTTCCATCGCAGTTCGATTCAATCCCTGTCGGGAAAGGTCGCGTATATTTGAAATAACCGAGAGCAACTTGCCGCTGTCAGATTGAACAAGCAGCTCTGCCAGGGGAATGGGTACTTCTCCCTTGGTTTGAGATGGCAACTGTTCCCGCGCCATCGCTATTCTTTCCTTCCATTCAGGGCACGTCAGCAGATCAGTCACATTATCAATAATCGAATTGAGTATCTTTTTATCTTTGTTACGCGCAATTGAATCAATGATGGGTGTATAGAGTTGGCTAAGCTCATCAGACTTGTCGGGAGCTGCTATTAAAGCATCGGCATAGCGCAACGCTTCAAGATACTCAGCAGCTGCTTTTGATATCTGGTTATTTTTCTGAAGGATCTGTCCAATAAGTAAATGTGAGGCAACTGCAAAATTTGGATATTTCGCAGCGCGCTGTAAGTAGCGCAAAGCCGTTTCAGGGCGTTCTCCGTCGGCCTTGAGTAATCCGAGATCAAAGTAAGCTGCTGCGCCTTTCAACCCAGCCTCAACAGCTTTTTCTAATGCCACAGAAGCTTGCAAATTATCACCACGGGTCTGTAAATCAACGGCCTGATTGAGATATGGCAATATCTTTTCGGGTTGACCACGCTCAAAAGATAATTCGCCAGTATCACGGGTAAGCGATTTTGTGGCTCTTCGAAAAGCCTGTTCCCTGGAGATATCTTCCGTTTGATTGAATAGCGCCTCTGCCAGTTGGATCAAGGCATTCTGACGAGATTCACTGATCGGGTCCAAAGCCTTTGCTTTTGAGCTGCCAACTGTTTCCATCTTTCTGACCTGCGCCATCCGCATGGGACCCGTACCGCCTTTCGAACGAGCAGGTTTGGGCAAAGGTTGGTTTGATTTTAGCAGATTGGCGGCTTTAAGCGCATTCTGATTATTCGGAGCAATCTTGATAGCATAATCGACAGCCTGTAACGCTTTTTCGTTGTCGCCGCTACTTTGTAAAATGCTGGCAACTGCCAAAAACTCAGTTACGGCCGCGTCTGTTTGCCCAATTCGCTCTAATGTCATTGCCAGATGGGAATGTGCAGTTATGTTCTCGGGCTGCAAGCGAATGACACGATTCCAGTTTTCGAGCGCCTTTCCGGCATCTCGATTTTGAATAAACAATTCAGCCGCTTTCAATGAGAATTGAATGGCCTGCTCTAATTTTCCCAGGCGCTGGCATATCAGCGCAATCCGATCAACCGGTAATGGATCTGCTGGCGCTAATTGAGCAGCCTTTTGATAACAAATAAGCGCATCTTCGAATTTCTGCAATTCATATAATGCCAATCCGAGATTGACAAGGGCGCCTGTATGGGTCGGAAATTCCTCCACTGCCTGACTGTAAAATATAGCGGCGCGTTCCCAGTTTTGATCCCAGGCCGCTGAGTGCCCTTCATTCATTGCATTCTGAAAAATATCCTGCCTACCAGTCATCAAAAAATCTCACTTAAATCACTCAGGGATCATTGAACAGGCTGCAGATCTCCCCAATTGGCGCCAACCCGCGCTTCTGTCTCCAGAGGAATACCAATCTCATAAGCAGTTTCCATGACGTGTTGGACAATTTTGATCGTTTCGTTAACTTCGCGATCAGGACACTCAAGCACAAGTTCATCGTGCACCTGTAATAATAAATGTCCACTTAGACCCGCCTGTTTCAACGCCGGGGGGACACGAATCATGGCAATTTTCATCACATCTGCAGCCGTTCCTTGAATTGGCGCATTAATCGCTTCTCTTTCCTCTCGATTACGAATGTTCGGGTTCGTCTGAGTTTTCAATGTCGGAAAATACCGGCGTCTGCCAAGCAGCGTTTCGACATATCCCTGTTGAGTTGCTTTCTGCCGGATACTATCCAGATAACGCTTTACACCAGGAAATTGGAGGAAATACGCCCTGGAAAAATTTTCAGCCTCTGCCAGTGTCAAATTGGTTGCCCGACTGAGACCAAAGGGGCTCATTCCATAAATCAGTCCAAAATTAATTGCTTTGGCATGCCGGCGCTGCTCTTTGGTCACCTCATTGAGAGGCACATTGTAAATCGCCGCCGCTGTAGTGGCGTGAATATCCTGCCCGGCCCGAAATGCATCCAGCATGGCTTCATCGCCAGCCATGGCAGCCACAATTCGTAATTCGATCTGCGAATAATCGACAGAAAGCAAAATATTACCCGGTTCAGCGATAAACGCCCGCCGAACCTTACGCCCAATTTCGGTGCGCGTGGGAATGTTTTGCAAGTTAGGTTCCGAAGACGCAATTCGCCCGGTAACTGAACCAGTCTGGTTATACGAGGTATGTACCCTGCCAGTTCGAGGGTTTATCTCTTCAGGTAAAGCATCCAGGTAGGTTGATTTTAATTTAGCCAACTCCCGATATTCAAGGATTAAATCTACAACCGGATGCTGCCCACGCAATTCTTCCAACACCTCTGCTGAAGTTGAATAATGCCCGCTTGCTGTCTTTCGTTGCACACCGGGAGGAACTAATTTTAACCGCTCAAATAAGACCTTCGACAATTGCTGCGTTGAATTGAGATTGAAAGTGATTCCTGCCGCTTCAGAAACCTGCTTCTCAATATCAAACAACCGCTGGCTAAGTTCATTCGACATTTGTTTCAGGAAGGCCACATCCAACGCGACACCTTCAATTTCCATATCAGCCAGCACTGTGATCAAAGGGATTTCCATATCTCTAAAGAGAGCAGTTGCTCCCTGAGCATCCATATCAGCTTGCAGTAATGGACGTAATGCGATGGGTGTTTCGGCGTCAGCAGCGGCGTAGGCAGCCACATCAACAATTGCTATTTCAGCCATGCTGCGTTGATTTTTTCCCTTGCCAATCAAATCTTCAATATGGGTCATTTCACGACCCAACCTGATCCAGGCAAGGTTTTTCAATCCAAGGTTTCGCGACGCCGGATCAATCAACCATTCAGCAATCATGGAGTCAAATGAAAGCGGCGCCACCTTCAAGCCATAACGGGCAAGTACTATAAAATCATATTTCAGATTATGACCAATCTTTTCTATCCGGGGATCAGTCATAGGAGCGTGTAATGCATCGATGACAGTTTTTAGCGGAAGTTGTCTGCCGGTTGTATGCCCTACCGGAATATAGAATCCCTCGCCCATTTTAACTGCCAGTGAAATGCCAACAATGTCAGCGCGCATCGGGTCAGTGGAAGTTGTTTCTGTATCGAATGAAATGACTGATGATCTCTCAAGAATACTGACCAATTCTTGAAGAGATTCGGGGGTATCCACGATGTGAACTTCGATAGAAGCTGCCGCCGGCGTACGAATAACTGGCGCGGGTTCATCGCCAAATAAAGATAGTTGACCCTGCCGGCCCGGAATCGCTTTCAGGTTTTTCATCCTGTCAACCAATGAACGGAATCCCAGTTCACGAAACAGCGCTTCAACTGCCGCCGGATCAAATTGATCACTGCGAGCCTGTTCCATGTCGAGTGTTACCGCCAGGTCTGTCACAATAGCAGCCAGCTTCTGGCTCAAGTAGGCAGATTCGCGTCCGTTTTCAAGCTTGCTCCTGACACGCGGCTGAATCTGATCCAGATGAGCATAAATCTCATCCAGGGTGTTATATTCGTGCAGGAGTGAAAGCGCTGTTTTCTCGCCGACGCCCGGCACGCCGGGGATATTATCGGATGCATCACCCACTAAAGCCTTATAATCAATAATCTGATCAGGGCGTACACCGAGATATTCTTCGACATCAGCCGCCATATAATCTTTAGCTTCAGAAAGCTTGCTTCCCGCCAGATTGACAATAATGCGATCATCAACCAACTGCAACAAGTCGCGGTCTCCGGTGACAATTTTGACGCCTACCCCTTGAGAAGCCGCCTGACGCGCCACGCTGCCTAAAACATCATCTGCTTCGTAGCCTTCCATCTCCAATCGGGGAATATTAAAAACATCCACCAGTTGTCGGATACGGCCCATTTGCGTGCGCAATTCATCTGGCATTTTGGCGCGTGTGCCTTTGTATTCAGGAAATATATTATCGCGAAAAGTCTTTCCGGTATCAAAGGCTACAGCCAGAAATTCTGGACGTTCCTGCTCCAATATACGCATCAATACACTGGCAAACCCATAGACGCCCGCTACAGGTTCACCACTTTTTGTTAACCAGCGGTCGCTGCCGCTGGCGCCGGCTGTAAGTGCATAATACGTCCGGTAAGCCAGAGCATGACCATCAATCAAATATAATGTAGGAGGCATGCGCAAACTCGTTTTTTGAAAGTCTATCATGTCATTGAATGCGAAGCAAGCAGTCTAACCACTGCGTTCTTTTTCAATGATGAACTCAATATCTCTAACCGTCTTTTCCAGCTCCAATGCCAATCCTTGCGGTACCCTGCAACGAAAGATCTCGACCAGATTCTGATAATACCAGAGAGTTCCTTCCCGGCCCCCATTAAAACGCGACCATAATTTTTCTCCAAACTGACGATAATCTTGAAGAATAGAACGGGCATTGTGCAATTTGTCAGAAGCTGACACCAGACATACAGAAGGAGAAGCATCTTGCAAATGAGCCAGATAAGCTTCCTTTCGGGACCGCCAGGGAGGCTTGAAGAATGTATCCGAGTCCGTACATCCATTAACGATCATAACAACGGTTTCGCCAAAACGTTTTTTAATATCCTGCCGTGTGTTGTCGCCGCCCTGATCTTCTATGGCATCGTGTAAAAGTGCAGCAATCGCTTCATCTTCGTTCGCGCCAAACTCCAGAGCAATACTGGCTGTCCCTAATAAATGCGCGATATAAGGAACTGAGCTACCCTTCCGCTTCTGTCTGGCATGTAGCTCGTATGCATATACCATTGCTTCCTGAAAACGTTTTGTCAGCACCATTTACGTATTATAGCATTGATAATTCGGGAATATCTCATATTATTAGAGTAAAATTATTGTGGACAAGTTTGAGAATGGCCATCAATCGATTACGAAAAATCTCTCTAAACAAATGGGTTATAGCCATTTTACTCATCGCCAGCCTGATATACCCTAAAACATCACTGGCGCGGCCGGATATTGTCCTCAGCACACTTGAGATTGACATCTGGCCTGAATATGATCGACCCGATGTTTTAGTAATTTACCAGATATACCTTCCCAGCGATACTCCTTTACCGGCAGTACTTAGTTTCAGAATCCCCGCTTCAGTGAAAAGTGAAATCGATGTCGCTGCGCGAGACGTTGATGGGCTATTATATAAAGTACCTTATACTGAACAATTAGATATCACCTGGAAAAAGATAACATTAACAACTTTTTCTCCAGAAGCGCGGCTTGAATACTATGATCCAGAATTAAAACGTGACGGCTATTTGCGACATTTTAGCTACACCTGGTTAGGCGATTATGCTGTAGATAATCTCATCATTCAGGTACAAGAGCCAAGAGGGGCCACAGATGTAACCATCGTTCCAGAATTAGGCGCAGGTCAAAAAGGCGAAAGCGGTTTATTGCATCATACGGCGTCACTCGGAAAAATTCCAGATAACAGGTTAGTGCGTGTAACGCTCGACTATCAAAGACTAACCGACGAGCTCAGCGTCGAGGGTCTGGCAGTCCGTCCAAGCGGCCCCTTATCCACATCCACAACAGGCCGAATTACCGTGAACGATTTAATGCCGGCAATTCTGGGCTTCCTGGCAGTTATTATCTCTCTCGTCATCTTGTGGTGGTACCAGCTAACCAAACAACGCAATCGTATGCTTAATTTTATAAACAGCAGAGACGGCAAATTTCAATTTGAGCAATCAACATCGAAACAAGGAACCATCTTTTGCTATAATTGCGGCAAAGAATCACTGCCTGGTGATATGTATTGCAGAATTTGCGGTACCCGCTTGCGCATTGAAAAACCAACCAAATAAAAAATATTAATCGAGTTAAACTGGAGCATTGACATTGAAAAACCTAAAATTCTTCATCGGCAGCCTTGTAATCATCGCGGCTGTTATCTATTTAATCATCACATCAACGCAGGCCAACGCTCAATATTTCCTGACCGTCGATGAGCTTCTTGCACAAAATGAGAGTATTACCGAAAAACAGGTACGGGTTTCTGGCGCGGTGCTTGGCGACACCATTCAGTACGATCCCGAAAAGCTAACCTTATCATTCACTGTCGTTCACATACCGGCTGACAATCAGGAGATCGAAACAGCCGGCGGCCTCGCAAAAGTTTTACATGAGGCGGTTAATAATCAAAATCTTTCACGGTTAAATATCATCTACAACGGCCCCAAACCCGATTTATTACAGAATGAAGCTCAGGCAATAATTACCGGCCATCTGGGGAAGGATGATATTTTTTACGCAGACGAATTATTGCTTAAATGCCCCACCCGTTATGAAGAATCTCTACCAGGACAGGTAGAATCATGATCCCGAATTTTGGTTACAGTCTGATTCTGATCACATTCGCGCTCTGTTTATATGGCGCATGGGCAGCAATTTATGGATACACAAAGAAGGAAGCAACGTGGATTGAAAGCGCCCGTTATGCCATGTGGCTGACTTTTCCACTGATAACTCTATCCATATTCAGCCTGCTATATTTACTGGTGAATAATCACTTTGAAGTGGTGTATGTTTATCAGGTTATCAATACCAGCATGCCCACATACCTGAAAATAACTGCTTTATGGGGTGGACAATCTGGTTCATTGCTTTTTTGGTCATGGCTCATGTCCGCCTTTGCAGCGCTCCTGATGCTGCAAAAATGGGAGCAACAAGATAGAGAGCTGCTCCCCTGGGTCATTATTGTAATTTCGGTCACCTTGCTATTCTTTCTCGGCATGTCGGTTTTCATCGAGAATCCATTTATCCGTTTCTGGCAGATGTCAAACGGCGAGATAGTTCGCTCTATGTTCCCACCCAACAGATCTTTGCCACTGATCCCTGTTGAAGGTCAAGGATTAAATCCTCTTTTACGTCACCCAGGGATGATACTTCACCCACCCATGCTCTACCTTGGTTTTGTGTCCTCTGTTATCCCATTCGCATACGCGATTGCATCGCTGATGACTGGAAGAATCGACGATCGATGGACAAGAACAACCCGCCGCTGGATACTCACTGCCTGGCTTTTCTTATCAATGGGACTGATTCTTGGTATGCGCTGGGCTTACGATGTTTTAGGTTGGGGGGGATACTGGGGATGGGATCCAGTTGAGATTTCCGCTCTTATGCCCTGGCTGACAGGAACGGCGCTTTTGCACTCTGTTATGATTCAAGAACGCCGGGGAATGCTTAAAAGATGGAACATGGTGTTGGCAATTTTGACATACGATCTGGTCATTTTTGGTACTTTTCTCACCAGGTCAGGTGTGCTTTCATCAGTACATTCTTTTGCACAAAGCGCCATTGGTCCACTCTTTTTCATTTACATCGGTTTGACTTTAACCGCGTCTCTGGCCGTTTTGCTCATACGGTGGGATTCACTGAAATCAGAAGCACAAATGACTTCACTGCTTTCGCGTGAATCATTATTCCTCTTCAACAATCTGCTTTTCATGGGAATATTAATTGTGTGTTTCTGGGGAGTCGTTTTTCCTTTGATCTCGGAATGGGTCATGGGACAAAAAATTACCGTTGGCCCGCCCTTCTACCGGCGAGCGACGGGGCCTCTGTTTGCCGGTTTGCTCGTTCTGATGGGAATTGCCCCACTGGTTGCCTGGCGCCGGACAACTGCGCGAATGCTTGGTCGTTCAATCTGGAAACCGACTGTATTATCTATTCTGGCGCCCATCGTCTGTCTCATATTGGGAATTCGCCAACCAGCCGCCCTGTTGGGTTTTTGGCTAATTGCTTTCGTTATCTGTGTGACGCTATATGAATACGGGCGTGGAGCATTGATTCGCCGACAAAGTACAGGCGAAAATATATTTTTAGCATTCTGGTGTCTAGCCAAAAGCAACCGCCGTCGTTATGGCGGATATATCGTGCATCTGGGTATTGTGCTGATGGCAATTGGCATCCTGGGAATTGAACTATTCCAGACCGAAACACAGGGAACCATCCCCGTCAACGGGCAACTGACACTCAATCAATATACGTTAACCTATCGATCCATGGCTGAATTCGATACCCCGGATGGGAGAAGTATCGCTCGCGCAGTAGTCGGAATCTCAAAGAATGGGAAACCGATCGGCGAGCTTTACCCACGCCGAGATTATTATTACCTGTATGAACAAGCCGCAACAATACCGGGGGTCTGGTCAACAATGGAAGATGATCTATATGTTATTCTGATTGACTGGCTTCCAATTTCTTCTGAAGGCGCCACTTTTAAAGTCTTTCACAATCCCCTGGTCAACTGGTTGTGGCTGGGAGGGATGGTTTTAATCCTGGGTATGGTTGTGGCAATTTTACCTTCGCATGAAAGTAAAAAAGTTTTTAAACCCACTCTGGTCATACCGGCGTCAAGGAAGGATAAAAATGCGTAGATTTTTTCTCGTTTCGATAATGTTAATTCTCTTTTTCTGGGTCGCGCCGGTCAATGCGCAACAGCCAACGCCATCAGACGATGATGTAAACGCGATCGCCAAACAACTGTATTGCCCAATTTGCGAGAATACCCCTCTGGATGTTTGCCCAACAAAGGCCTGCGCAGACTGGCGTGAACAGATCCGACAAAAATTGAATGAGGGTTGGTCTGAACAACAGATTAAAGATTTTTTTGCCGCGCAATACGGAGATAGCGTTCTGGCCGATCCACCACGCAGCGGAATAAACTGGCTGGTTTATTTAATTCCAGCGATCGTCATTATCGTCGGTATAGCCATCACGATAAATGTATTAAAAAACTGGCAACATCCCATGGAACAACCAGTCAACCATCAGGCAAATGATGAACTTTCGCAAAGTGAATACATTCAGCGCCTTGAAGAAGAACTTAAAAAGCGCCGCAAAACATAGTTTTTGATTATATCAGTGGAGTATAGTATGCCAGTTAATATAACAGAGGAGACTTCAGCGAAATCATCGCCCAGACCAACCTGGGGATATTTCGTTGCCTTCGGAATACTCTTTGCTTTTCTTGTCCTGCTCGGTTATGGATTATGGAAATCGCAACAAGGATCAATCCGCGCAGGAGAAAACTCGCCGGATTTTTCGCTCACAACTTTCGATGGTCAGCAAATTGACTTGAATTCATTAACCGGCAATGTCGTCGTACTGAATTTCTGGGCTTCATGGTGTACGACATGCGAAGAGGAAGCAGCCGATTTGCAGGCAGCATGGAATTATTACCAATCGCAGGACAATGTTATTTTTATCGGAGTGGATTATATGGATTCTGAACAAAAAGCAATCGCTTATATAGAAAAGTATAATATCACCTACCCGAATGCTCCTGATACTGGCGGGTGGGTTTCATCGTCTTTTCGGGTGCGCGGCGTTCCGGAGACTTTCGTTATCGATCCATCTGGTAAAATTGCTTCAATCAAAATTGGGCCCTACAGCTCGCTGGCTGAAATTCAGGCCGCTATAGACCCATTACTCACACAACAATAAGATATTTATTATAAAGAGAAATCATGGACCTGGGTTCACTACTATTAGCGCTGGCAGTCATCATTCCGATTGGTGTATTGATCAGCCGCCCGTTTTTGCAAAAAAATTCCTCTGACATGCTCATAACAGAAGAGGTAAATGTCAAAGAGACATCAGCTTTATTAACAGAGCGTGAGCGTTTAATCAATATGCTCCAGGAATTGGAATTCGATTATACATCCGGGAAAATCCCTCCCGAAGATTATGCTGCTCAACGGAATGGATTGCTCATCCAGGGGGCAGAAATACTTCGCCGACTAGACGCCACATTTAAACCAGAAACGACAGACCTGGATGCCAGAATTGAAGAGATGATTACCGCCCATCGTGAGATGCGTTCAGCTAATTCAACTTCAGTCTGCCCCAGATGTGGAAAATCCATCCAGCCGACCGATCGTTTTTGTTCAAAATGTGGTACTGCGCTCCATTGAGACGATGATGAAACAATTATTTTCTGTTTTTACGTTATTAGGCTGCTTCCTACTTGCAGCCTGTTCATTCTCAACCAGAGAAGACATCACTCCCCCACCTGGCATTGAACAAAGTGTTTCTCAATCTCCGAAAACACAAACAAGAGATGAGACTGAAAACAATCCACCCATCACCCAAGATGCCTCCCCCACCCCCAGGCAAGCTGAACCACTAAATCCGCCAGATGAAATCAAAACCACCCAGGATATTTCCGGTTTGACCATAACCCGGATGCACCTGTTTTTTGAACTAACCGCTCAGGATATGATACAGATCACCCAGATGGTCATGATTGCCAACCCTACCAAAGAGGCCGTCGGGCCGGTAGAAGCCGGCTCACCGGTATTGACATTTCCTCTAACGCCGGGCTATACCAATTTGCAATTCCAAGACGGCGAGCTAGGTGATCGCTATCTATTGACGAAGGACGGCTTTGGGGATACCTCCAGCCTTCCCCCGGATAAGATGCGCCAGATCCTATACACTTATGAACTGCCGTTTACAGATCCTTTTACGTTTTCGCAAACTTTAAAATATCCGATTGAGGCGATGATCATTGTATTACCTGAGACAGGCCTTCATTTGCAAAGCGACCAGCTTCAATTCGAAGGCGTGCAGAAAGCCCAAGAAGTCAGTTTTCAGGTTTATAGAGGGGAAAATTTTCCGGCAGGCCATCCATTGAAATTATCCATTAACAGTTCGCCTGTGAATTTATCGTTCTCAAATGACAATTTGTGGAATCTGTTGATCGGGGGGGGAGTCTTATTACTCTCAATAGCATTAGGCGGTTTTTGGGTTCACCGTTATCAACACCCCGTCGAAAAATTTACCAACAGAGTCGAGACACCCGACGACAAAACCAGATTGTTGGATGCCATTTTGACACTCGATGATGAATATCAAAACGGAAAAATCTCCGAACAGGATTACCTCAAACAGAGAGTAACACTAAAAGCGCGCTTGATGACATTGCTGCAGGAAAAGAAATGATCGAAGTTCATCATCTGGTTAAGAAATTCGGCAATAAAGCCGTATTGAATGATCTTAATTTTCAGGCAAGAAACGGCGAATTCGTTGCACTGCTTGGCCCAAATGGCGCAGGTAAAACAACTTTCTTACGCATTCTCGCTTCGCTGATGCGCCCAAATTTTGGCGAAGTGCGAATTGCCAACTGTCATTTGCCCGATCAATCAAAGGCAGCGCGGCAGAATATCGGGTTTGTATCTCATCAGCCGCTTCTTTACGGCGATTTGACTGCTGTGGAGAATCTCCGTTTTTATGGACAAATTTACCAGGTTTCTAATCTTGTGCAAAAAATAGACGATGTTCTATCGCTGGTCGGCTTGCAGCAATGGCGGCATCAGCCCGTGCGTACCTTTTCCCGCGGCATGCAGCAGCGTTTATCCATTGCCAGGGCGGTCCTGCACAACCCTGATGTTCTACTCTTCGATGAGCCTTATACCGGGTTAGACCAGGATGCCTGTACGATGCTGGATCAAATTCTGGGGAATGTAAGCGCGCAAGGGCGTACAATCATCCTGGCTTCTCACGATTTCACCCGTATCATTGATCTGGCAACTCGTTTTGACGTCCTCTCATTGGGAAGTATCCGTTCTTCTTGCCCCAGTGATCAACTTCCGGGTGGCAGCGTGCTGGAATTCTACCGTCAAGCATTGTTATGAATAACCGGCCTGCATTTTCATCAATCCGGTCTTTTTTTCAGACTACCAAGATGATAATCTGGAAAGACTTAAAGGCTGAATTTCGCAGCCATGAATTACTCACTGCTATGCTGGTCTTTGCCCTGCTGGTTATTTTGATGTTTAACTTTGCATTGGAATTGGATATCCGGCTTCGCTCCACGATCACCGCCGGTGTACTTTGGACAACGTTTGTTTTCGCCGGCGAGTTGGGATTGAACCGCTCACTGGCGATTGAAAAAGACCGCGGATGCCTGGATGGATTACTGCTGGCCCCGGTTGAGCGCAGCGCCATCTATTTCGGAAAAGTCTTTACCAATCTGATCATGATGCTCCTTATGGCAGCGATTGTTATCCCTGTCTACACGTTGTTATATAATGTAAATCTCTTTCGCCCCATATTCTTTTTGGTTGTCTTACTGGGGTGCCTTGGCTATGCAGTCGTTGGGACTCTGCTAGCCAGTATGACGGTTCAAACACGCTCTCGCGATACGTTGTTGCCCATTCTGTTATTCCCGGTGGCGATACCGATCCTAGTCGCCTCTGTAAAAGCCAGCTCGGGCGTTTTCGACAATCAAACATGGGCGCAAGTCATGCCCTGGATCAATTTATTGATCGGTTATGACGTGATTTTTATTGCGCTTGCTTTCATGGTTTTTGATGAAGTGGTACAGGAGTAATTCAATGCAATCTAAACCTCGTCGTCTATTCATATTAGATATTCTAAGCGGTGTTCTGATTTTACTGACAATGCTAATGATCTTTTTCTACGCGCCAATTGAAGCAATTATGGGCGCAGTACAAAAGGTATTTTATTTCCATGTATCTTCCGCCTGGTTAGGCATGCTCGGTTTTTTAGTTGCTGCCGTTGTCGGAATAATTTATCTGCGCAACAAGCGCCAAATATGGGATATGATCGGCGTTTCGGCAGTTGAGCTTGGCATGGTTTTCTCTTTTGTCGCCATCGTTTCAGGAATGATCTGGGCGCGTCCGATCTGGAACACCTGGTGGACCTGGGACCCGCGCCTGACGACCATGACAATCATGGAACTGCTATATATTGCTTACCTGATGCTGCGCAGCGCAGTAGAAGATCCGGAACGCCGAGCGCGGCTGGGAGCGATTTATGTCATCGTTGCATTTATCAGCGTTCCGTTGACTTTCTTTTCCATTCGTTTTGCCCGCACCATTCATCCGGTTGTCATTGGCAGCAATGACCCGACTTCTCAGGGTGCATTCGATATGACCCCTCGCATGCTGCAAACGTTTATTACAAGCCTCGTCGTATTTACTGTACTTTTCGCCGATTTACTCTGGAATCGCGTGCGCCTGGAAATATTGGCGCAAAAAGTCAATCAGATCAAAGCAAAAATCATTTCTTGACAGGATTTTTATGAACTCACTATCTCAAACAATTGATACAAACACTTACATGATCGCTGGCTTTGCTGTTATTTTGGGTGTGATTCTTATTTACGTTGCCAGTCTTGCTATTCGCCATAACAAAATAATCAAAGAAATCAAAATGATTGAACAGATAAGCAGCAACGAAAAAGCAAATTAGCGAAAAATTCGTTCATATCAAACAGCGCATCAATACTTTGGAATGAAATGACCCTGCCAGACAATGCTCGATTATGCCCAAAAAGGGTTAACCAGCCAAAAACTGTGATATGATCAATAGATGACTGTCTTGCGATAGCATTGGATAGTTTATTTGATACATAGCAGCAAAATAGATGAGGAGGTTTCAATGGATTTTCAAAATCCAATCTTAAAAAGAAAAAAAACCGTGGGCATATGCCTGCTGATCGTTTTTGCATTAGCGGTTGCCGGGTGCACTGGAACACCAACTTCACAGCCCACCCCGGTTCCTTCTGCAACACAGGCAGCGCCCGCCGATACTCCGGCAGCGGAGATCATCCAGCCCACCGACACTGAAGAAGCTCCAGCGACCGAGCCCACCTCGATTCCATCGGCGCCTGTCGCGGAATTTGCACTTTCCCCAATGAATACAATCACCTCGCCAGTTAATATCGAATTCATCATCGATGCATCCAGTGGAATGAATGAATTGGTGGACGGTCAATTGAAAATGAATATTGTCAACGAAGTTCTGGCAAAGGTTATCGAAGACCTGCCGGAAAACGTCCAAGTGGGTATCCGGGTTGTTTACGGAAAGGCGCCCGGCGGCGGCGAAACTGCGAAGGAAGGGGGTTGTAAGGAATTTGCATTACTTTCACCGATGGCGCAGCCTGATAAACTCGATTTAGCAACCAAGATTAAGACCATCGTCCCCGGAAATTGGTCTCCCCTGGCGCTTACCATCCTTTCGAGCATAGATGATTTTGTCGATCAGGCCAATAACGCCCAAATCATCATTACCGCCAGCGGCGATACCTGTAACGGCGACCCGGTACGCGCTGCCAGAACGCTTCACGAATCACAACTAGGGGTTGCAGTCCATGTTATTGGAGTAAACATTGACAATGAAACGACCCGGCTCCAATTAGAGAGTGTTGCCGGGCAAGGCGGCGGAACATATACCAATGCAACGACCAGCCAGGAACTCGCCGACGCGCTGGTAGGAACCATCAACACCATTGGACAGGCGCCTCAACAGGTACAGGCTCAAGCGCCAACAGCTACCAGTACCCCCATTGTTATCAGCCAATCCACGCCAACGCCGATGCCACCGGTATCAAATCCAATTAACGAGGCTTCACCCACTCCAATCAGAATCTGGGGAACGCCTCCTGCCGGCGGGGTGACTTGCCAGGCAGTCGTAATTAACAACGCCCATGTCCGATCAGGTCCTGACCGCGCATTTTCGATCATAGATACGTTACCCAAGGGAACTACTGTCACGCTGGTCGGCCGCAACTGGTACACAAGCTGGCTCGCATTTTACACCTCAAATAATACACTGGGATGGATTGCAACTTTCCTGCTGGATGTGAATTTGAGCCAGTGTAATCTGCCTCAATTAAAAGAACCGGCAGTTCCAACCGAAAAACCGACAAAGCCTTATCCATGAGTTAAACCTGAGTAACTTACCCGATTATTAATCAGGAAATATTTACCTTGCGAGGGTTGCTGATGACAATAAAATCACATTCGGCCACCTTCGCAAGGTTCTTTTTGGGGGTAATTCTTTTAATTGGTATATGGTATCTCACACGCCAATCTGCCCAATATGATTTTTCCAACATACAAGAACGAATTGAAATAGCAATAAGCCCATCTCAACAAGGGTTAACCGTCGGGCAAACATTCAAAGCGGCAAACAACCACCTGAGCGGTGTGCAATTCCATACAGAGGTAGCCGGCAATAATTCAACCGAAACAATGCTCCAGGTTCACCTGCGCAGCAGCCCAACAAGCAATATCGATATTGCTTCAGCAGTATATTCACCAAACGACCTGATCCAATCACCCTGGGTAAATTTCGCATTTTCGCCGCAGGATGATTCAAGAGGGAAAACCTATTTCATCGTTTTCGAGGCCAATACCCTGCCAGGGGTGATTAATCTGTCTGCCAGCCAGGAAGAGACCTACCAGGACGGCAGGTTATATCTGAATAACCAGCCGGCAAACGGCGATCTGGCTTTTCGTGTCCTGTATCATTCAAACCTGACTGATTTGTTTGCTGTCATTGTCCAAAATTCCACCCGCATCCAGGTACTATTCGGCCTGACCGTATTATTCTGGGTGCTTGGTTACGCCTTATTGATCTTTTTGGGTGAACAAAACCGATCGACTCTTCTGGAGAATGCAATTCTTGCTCTATTGGCCGGACTGGCGCTTGTCCCAATTTTGATATTTGCTCTGGGCGCAACACGAATTCTGGTTTCACAGGCTGTCATCGTGTGGATTATCACACTTCTGGTTATGTTAGCCGGCGCAAAACAATTGCTATCCTTCTTAAGAAAACGCTCATCAGAAACAACGAACAATAAACCAAACCCAAACCGATACACAGAGAAAGATAACCAACTTGCAGAAATCAGTCTCTTCATACTTTTTATCATGGCCTTATTTATCCGTCTCTTTCAAGTGCAGGATATTTATGCTCCATTGTGGGTGGATGGCCTCGTTCATCAGGGAATACTGGCGAATATTGTCCAGGATCGCAGTATTTCTCCTGACCAGTTTTACCATATCGGATTCCATGCCGCGGTCAGTTTTGTGCATTGGTTGACAGGACGCAGTCTTCCAGAATTGAGTCTGTTATTTGGACAATGGTTGAGCGCACTTACCGGCTTATCAGTTTATCTGTTCGCAAAAAAAATATTGAAAAACTCCATGGCTGCGCTTGCCAGCGCGTGTGTGATCTGGTTTTTGGCTCCTATGCCGGCATATTTCATCACCTGGAGCCGCTATCCATTTTTATTAGGTTTAACCTTTCTCCCTGCAACTCTTGCGGTCACACTTGAGTTGTTCGAATCAAAACGATTTTCGACACTGTCACTTACGGTCATTTTCGTCTGCGCAATTGTTCTGGCGCATTATGGTACATTTGTATTCTGGATAACCTTCCTTCTTACTTACATGGTCTGCCGTATTCTGAGTGGTCAAAAAATAATCCCATCAATTCCTCATCCCAACAAACATGGGACAATCAAATGGGTATGGCTCATCGCGTTAATTCTATTACCAGTTATCATTCTGCTCATATTACGTATTGCTCCTTTGTTTAAATATGGACTTTTACAGCAGGTCATTGATCAGGGGAAAATAATGACGGCAGCGAATGATAATCTGTATTTATTCAATTTGACCTTAAACCATGGCGGTTTGTGGGTCTGGATTGTGGGAATTTCAGGTGGATTTCTGGCATTGCTGAAACGTAAAGAAATCTTTTTTCTGACAGCCGGCTGGTTCGGTATTCATACTCTGATCACATTACTTCAAACCGTATTACTGGGTTCGGCAGCAGCTAACTATACCAATCTAATCCTGGCAACATCATTGCCGCTGTCCATATTAGTGGGTTATCTGGTTTTATGGCTCGGTGAATCCAACCGCAAATTGACCAGATATTTTATACTGGGGGGCATTCTGTTGGCCGCGTTAATGGGTGGGTACAATACCCTCAATATGGTCAACCCACAGACGATATTGTTCTCGACAGCCGATATGAGAGCAATGGCGTGGATAAAAGAAAACACACCCGCAAATGCTGCTTTTCTGGTCGATGTATTTTATTGGAGTAATGTGGAATATCGGCCATCTGATGGCGGCGGCTGGATTCCGGCGTTTACCCATCGTCAGGCAATTGCCCCAAAGCAAAAGAGTGAAGTTAATGATATCCCGGATTTTATAAAGAAAAATCATATACAATATATCTACTTTGGGAATCGCCCCGGTCAGGTTGATCGCCAGCAAATTGCCCTGGCTTCTGAACAATACCGATCAGTTTATCAAAACGACGGCATTATCATCTATCAAATTATTACTCCCTAGAGGAATAAACTGAAAGTATCATTTTATTGAAAGAAGATACCGCCATGGAAGCAACCGAAAAAGCGATTCTTATTTCCGTTCAATTCTGACCTTTACCACATATCGGTTGACTGCACCAAAGCGGTATTTATAATCCTCGTTACCCCGCATGAAATCAAACACCTGACGCTTCTGATTGTTTGCCCATTTCAATAGATTTCCCAGTAGCACCCACCCTGGGGAGTATTCCGAATATTCACGATTCAGGCCTGAGTTATATACCCAGATTTGATCAGCGTAATCAAAGTTGTAATACCCTGCAACCTTGACCTGGTCAACCTCAAGAAAAGCCAGTTGCAGCCACCCATTTTGGAAAGCGCTATGCGCAGTCAACTTCATTTGCTTTCTCATTTGGTCCGTCAAGAAGGCTTTTTTATCAGCATCTTGCGCCATTAATTCAAAAAATACATCCATTTCGTGATCCAGGTTGGATTCATCTTCTACGAAATACCAGCGAACAGATGCTCCAGATTCTTCGACCTTGCGCATCTTGCGTCTGATTTCATGACGTTGCTTTTTGTCGATTGTACTTAAATACGCTTCCCAATCACCAGGTAGCACGATGTAGGGGGAAGGTTGCATTCGTTCTTGTTGATATACCCATCCCATTTTACCGGCGGCGCATTTTAGCTCAGATAATGTCGGTGTTTCTTCTTGTAAATTGTGCAGATCAAGAATTTTCCAGGCAGGCGTTATAGGGCCGCTTAAAAACGCCGCCAGGCCGCTGATAAAACCTGGCAGAACTTCAGGCAAGACAATAAAATCCAGATAATCTGAAATCTCTGTACTGCCCAAGAGCATTAATACCGGCTCGCTCTCTCGATTATGGGTAAAAAATAATGGAGCAATTCCGACCAACTGACCATCCTGGCGAGCAGTGATAAGATTCAATTCACCGGACTTCCATTCGCCGCCGCCTAATGTTTGCCACCAGCCCCGCAAGTATTCATGCCGCAAGAAAGGATAATTTTTAACGCTTTTTGTAAGCAGGTGATTCCACTCATTTACCAGAGAATCCATTTCACTTATCGTAGTAATCTTTTGAAATTCCATATGTTTCCCTGATGGTATAAAAGATGCACCGAGACATTATAATGTAGCAGAAAGGAGAGTGCAAGCAGGCTTAACGCTCCCTAACTGGCTTTTCAATAATTCTACTTTGCCGTTATAATCATCTAAATTCATTCTGACTTAATAGAACCCGTGTTTGATTTAACAGTACTCCCAATTCACCGCATAAATTCACAGGAGCAGACCACATTTCCCGGTTTATCTGTTGTCTTGCCGCCTCACCGCGCCGCGCGTGGACGAAGTCAGGATCGACTGGGCATCTTGTTGACCCTGACAGGAGATAACCCAATTTCGGCTGAAGGGCAGAATCAGATTCTGGCTCATCTGAGTCAAACGTATTACAAAACAACAGGATCAGTCACTTATGTGATGCGCCTGGTGGCAGACGTGTTAAACCAATATCTTCTCAAGCGCAATCTGAGCCATGCCGGAGCCAAACAACAATCCTTAGGTTTTTTTACGATTGTTGTGTTACGTGAAAAAACATTATACGTGGCGCATTCCGGGCCAAACCAATGTTATCTCTTTATTAATGCCTCGAATATTAAGGAATTTCACGATATTCCAGCCGCTGGCCGCGGGTTAGGCTGCAGTCGAACAACCACACTGCGGTACTTTCAGACGGATTTGCATGGCGGAGAAATATTACTGATCGGCTCGAGAGCGCCTCAAAACTGGTCAGCAGATTCTCTTCGATCTGAAGGCGGATTAAACCTTGATAATTTACGCCGGAGGTTAATCAGCCAGACAAATGACGATCTTTACGCTGTATTACTTCAATTCCAGGCCGGTACAGGAAAGCTAATTACTTTACGTCCCCGTGAACCAGTTCAGGTCTCTGGCGCTCAACGGCCTGCTGCCAGCCAGGTCTCACAGACAGAGACAGATCGAAACACATCAACGGCTGAGTTGGGCAATATACCTGTGGATCAAATAATCTCACCGGAACAGGTTGTCCAGGCAACCCAGGCATCACCGATGAACGCCCCAATTAAAAGTGGGCCCGACAGCCCCGTTCATCACGCTACAACAACAGCGCCGCCGGTGACACCTCACGTGAAGAATCCACCGCCTATTCCGCCCACTTCCACGCCGATTTCACTAAAGCCGCCCCAATTCGCCGCATCAGTACCAACACCCACCCCCAAAAAATCAGGGAAACAATCCCTGGCCGGGAACGTCATACAAGCGCTGCTTCCTATACAGCAATATTTAAGAGAAGCATGGGAACATATACGTCATAGTTTATTCGTTTTACTCAAACGTATGCTGCCCGACTCGAATGAGCTTCCATTCACTTTCTCGCCAATGGTGATGGCATTTGTAGCAATTGCCGTTCCGTTAATTGTGGTAACAATCTCCAGTGTGGTTTATCTCCAGCGGGGGCGATCTGCACAACATCAGTACTATTACACGATGGCAGAGACCGCCGCAGTGGGTACGTTGAATCAACCTGACCGCGCTGAACTTCATAAAGCCTGGGAGCAAACATTGTATTGGTTAGATAAAGCAGAAAGTTATCAGATTACTACCCAATCAATTGCCTTAAGAAAACAAGCTCAGAATGCGCTGGATGATCTGGATGGTATTCTTCGTCTGGGATTTCAACAGGCAATAGCAGGCGGTTTGTCCAATACAATGAAAATCAGCAAGATGGCAGCAACCACTTCAGAGCTTTATCTGTTAAATTCAAGCCGGGGTAATATTTTGCGAGCGATACTGACAGGGCGTGGTTACGAAATTGACACGTCATTCATTTGCGAATCCGGCATCTATGAGAATATATCAATCGGTCCAATCATAGACATGGCATTGATGCCCAAGGGTAATGAACTGGATGCCTCTGTAATGGGAATTGACAGTAATGGTAATTTGATCTTCTGCATTACCGGAAAATCCCCCCAACCGGATATGCTGGCGCCGCCGGATAATGGCTGGGGAAATATCCAAAGAATTTCACTGAGCAACGACTCTCTCTATATGCTTGATCCTGCTGCCAATGCCGTCTGGGTGTATAAAGGGAACGGTATAAACTTTGCCGACCGCCCACAGATGTACCTTTATAAGGTATTGCCATCCTTAAAGGATATGGTTGATATGATGGTTAACGACGGCGATCTATACTTATTACACAGCGATGGGCATCTTGTGAAATGTATTGCCGGACACGTCAGAGAAGCGCAGAGCCGATGCATAGATCCTGCTTTATATATTGCCCCAATTTATGGAAATTCTTCCGGGTTGGCAACCCTGCCTGATATAAAATTCACCCGAATGTTGCTGACATCACCGCCGGACCCTTCAATTTATTTCCTTGAACCAACTAAACAGGCAATATACCAGTTTAGCTGGCAATTATCTTTACAGAAACAATTGAAATTTCAAACCGAACTGGCCAATACGCTGCGCTCTTCAACTGCCACGGCGTTTACATTCAGCCCAAATCGGACTGTTTTTATGGCAATCAACAACCAGGTTTATTACGCCATCATACCGTAAGGTATGCTTGAATATTCCATTTCACTATCTGCTCTTTTATACATCCAGACGATAACCGACGCCGCGAATTGTTTTTAAAAAACGCGGATGGCGCGGATCAGCTTCTATGGCTCTACGAAGCCAGCTAATATGCACATCAAGCGTTCGGGTGTCTTCTGTGTATTGTGTATCCCAAATGGTCGAAAAAAGCGCCTCTCGACCAACAACCTCATTGGCATGTTCCATAAGATATTTTAATAAACGAACCAGATTGGGTGTGAGGCGAGCTTGTCTGCCCTGACAACGCACCCGTTTCTGTTCCAGGTTTAACCGAATAGGCCCAGCCCGTAACATATCTTTTTCATCCGCCGGTAAAAGTGGGCGAATACGATTGTATAGTTTTTGAATTGTAAAAGGTAAAGCTAATACAAGGTCAGCGTCCACTCTTCCCGGCATCGCTTTACCCTCTTCAACAATTAACAAAATGGGTAAACCATCAATTGCCTTATGAAGTGTTTCACAAATTCGCAATCCGCTGGTTCGTAATGATGGGGCATTAACAATGACCATATCCGGATCCAGTTCTTCCAATCTGTCCAGAGCAGTATTACCATTCGGTGCAGTTTCAACCAAGAATCCCTTTTTGCTTAGCCCTATGCTAAAAGATGGATACCCCGATCTATTGCCTTCCACTAAAAGGATTTTCGCTTTCATACCCAGCATGATTTACTTCTTCTCATAATTAAAGTTTTATCCTTCTCACCGTAATAGGGATATTTCAACTAGGCCCCTGATCGCACATTATATCAATGTAGTATCTGATCGGAAAGGCAGCAGCGCATAAGATTGCCTGCCATTGTACCCTGAATCGTTTGTGGAAAATTCTCTGATAAAATATAAAAAATCGTTTTATTCATTCGGCGTTTTAATAAAATATCTAAAATTAACAGAGCACCATTAAAATTGCAACCAATGTTCAGGTTGTTTAATTATACCTTGAATCTTAAAAAATTGTCTGGTATTTTCTTTAAGATATAGGGCAATCGCATCTTGATGATTTCATAGGAATGGATTTCGGAAAAAGGCCCAACACGAGAACTTATTTCCATCTTACGGGTAAATTATTGACTATTCGGAAGGTACCTTCCTACTTTTAAGAATAAATTGGTCATGATGTAATCGCCCTGTCTTTAAGAGATTTTAAGTTGCGTCCAGTTCTTCGCCGTGTTAGAATTAAGAAAGAAGACCTTACCTATTCAGTATAGGTATTGGAGGAGTCGATGTTAAATGCAGTTGAAGTCGTTATTGATAGCGTTCGCGTCAGCCTGACTTCTCAACAACGAATAGTTGTTTTGCGTGAAGTTGACAATGAGCGTTATTTGCCCATTTGGATTGGGCCTTATGAAGCCGAATCTATCACAATAGCCCTTCAAGAAGTAGAAGTAGCACGTCCCCTGACGCATGATCTCTTGAAAAACACGATTAACGCACTAAACGCTCGTGTATTACGAGTTGAAGTACTGGCTTTAAGAGATGATGTGTTTTATGGGAATATTGTACTGGAAATTGACGGGAATGAGATGAGTATCGACTCGCGCCCATCTGACGCTCTGGCGCTTGCTGTTCGCACACACGTACCCATACAGGTATCTCGCGAAGTCATGGAAGCTGCTGGAATCATCCCGGAAAAAGATATTCAGGATCAGAAAACGCCTCCATCCGATATGACAACTTCTGATGAACCACTTAGCAAAGCCGGGGAGGAACGCCTTTCTGTATTTGAAGATTTCCTGGAAAAATTGGATCTTGATGATTCACTTGATGAAGAAGAGGATGATAAAGGGAAATAAAATTTCCAATTGCCTGAGGATTAGCCGGGGTTTACCATAATTTTCAGTCGGTTACCCCGGTTTTTAGTTCTGGCGAATAGGCGGAATGTGGATCAATCATTATGAGTGACGTCGTTTTTGAAGAATCAGAAAATCAAATGACAGACGGACAGTCTGTTCTTTACAGCCGAGAAGCTGAAGAAGCCATCATTGGAGCGATTTTAATTAACCCTGAAACATATTACGAGGTCGCTCAATTTCTTCAAGGCGACGACTTTTTCATTCAACGGAATAAGTGGATATGGGAGTCGTTCACCCATCTCCATGAACAACGAACCCCTATTGACTACCTGACAGTCGCTGAAGACCTGGAACGTGCCAACCATCTGGCAGAAATCGGCGGTCCCGCTTATTTAACTGCCATGATCAACCAGGTTCCAACTTCTCTTCACGCCGAGGCTTACGGGCATATTGTAGAGCAGATGGCTATCCGACGCCGGATGCTGACAGCAGCTAACCAGATTGCCAAGCTGGCTTATCAAAAGGAAACATCGATTGAAACAGTCGTAGATGAATCCGAAAAGGTGATCTTCAGCGTCAGTGAACGCCGCCTGAAGCATGACCTCCAACCCATCCAGCAAGTACTCAGCGATTATTACGACCGTATCGACTGGTTATCGCAACGCACCAGCGAGATTTTTGGTGTGCCCACTGGTTTCATTGATCTGGATCGTTTGTTAGGCGGCCTTCAGCAATCCGATCTATTGATCATTGCCGGCCGTCCGGGCATGGGTAAAACCGGCTTCTTGCTCTCAATTGCAAAAAATGCCGCTCAAATTCACAAAAAACACGTGGCGATTTTCTCGCTGGAAATGTCTAACGAACAATTGGTGCAGCGTTTGATCGCTCAGGAAACCGGCATCGACTCTCAACGCCTGCGAACAGGAAAATTGAATGACGATGAGTGGCCCCTATTTGCGCAAGCGATTGAAGCACTCAGTGATACGAAAATTTTTTTGGATGATACACCGGCGATTACACCGCTGCAACTTCGCACCAAGTGCCGGCGTTTGCACCTGGAATATCACCTTGATCTAATTCTCGTGGATTACCTTCAATTGATGAGCGGCGAGAGTCGCAACGAAAACCGGGTGCAAGAAGTATCCTATATCTCAAGGAATCTGAAGGTTCTGGCACGCGAGTTGAATGTGCCGGTTCTTGCTGCAGCGCAGTTATCCCGCGCTGTAGAACAACGTTCGGATAAATTACCCGTTCTTTCCGATTTGCGAGAATCAGGTAGTCTCGAACAGGATGCAGATATCGTCATGTTCATCCATCGGCCAGATGCTTATGAGAAAGATACAATGAAACAAAATCTGGCGCAAATTATTGTTGCCAAACATCGTAACGGCCCCACCCATTCTGGCATTGAACTTGTTTTTCGAAAAAACCTGGCGAAATTCGAAAACGCCGCCAGGGTGGAAGATCCTTATCACAAAGGCGCTTAAGTTTTTCATTTTTTGATTTCAGGCGTACTTATGCCAAAATTTTCCGGTTTTCCAGCAGGCAAGGTCCAATTCATTTCCTTACCAGGGCCATTCTTCAGCGACCTGCTGCCAGATATTGACAACCTGGAGGAGCTTAAAGTTACACTCTATGCCTTTTGGTATCTTAATCATCAGGAAGGCGAATTCCGTTATTTTCGTCTGGGAGATATAACCCGCGACCGGCGTTTTATGAATAGCCTGGGGCAATCAAAGCAAGACGCCCTGGCTGCTCTAAAAGATGCGATCCAGCGAGCTGTCGAAAGAGGCACACTCCTGACCACACAAGTCGAATTCGAAAAAGGTATTGAGCCGATTTATTGTTTAAATACGCCGCGCGGCCGGGCTGCAATTCAAGCCATAGAACGCGGAGAATGGCGTAATCCGGTTAATCGCCCGGCGCCTGTTGAATTGGGAATGGAACGTCCAAATATCTACCGGCTATACGAGCAGAATATCGGCCCGCTGACGCCTTTACTGGCAGATGCCTTGAAAGAAGCGGAAGAATCATATCCCGCTGACTGGATCGAAGATGCCGTGCGTATCGCGGTCGAAAACAATGTTCGCCGGTGGCGCTATGTTGAAGCCATATTGCGCTCCTGGCAAGAAGAAGGTCGAGATGAGCAAAATCGAAGAGACACTCAAAAAGATCGCCGCCGCTACATCGAAGGAAAATTCGCCGACTTCATTGAGCACTAATCCTGGTACGCAATTTCAACGCAACCCCGACTTACCAGGAGACCCGAATTGTCCTATTTGCGGCGGTGTGGGTTATATTCATAAAGACCTGCCAATCAACCACCCTGACTTTGGCAAATTGGAAATTTGCAGTTGCCGGACAAAACAAATCAGCAGGACAGTCTTCGAACGGTTATATACTTACAGCAACCTGGATCAATTATCACATCTGACATTTGATACATTCAAAGTACATGGCCGGGTCGGTTTAAGCCCATCACAGGCAGCTTCACTTGAACGGGCTTATAACCACGCCCGACAGTTTGCCTCTTCTCTGAGTGGATGGCTTTTAATTTCCGGTGGGTATGGATGTGGAAAAACGCATCTGGCAGCAGCAATTGCCAATGAGGCTGTCTCCTTGGGCGTTCCCTCCCTGTTTCTAACCGCGCCTGATCTGCTGGACTGGTTACGGATGTCATTTGATGATGATACTTCTTTTGCCGATCGATTCGAAGAGATACGAAATATAAAATTGCTCGTTTTGGATGATTTTGGGACACAAAATGCAACTCCCTGGGCGCAAGAAAAACTGTTTCAAATCTTGAATTACCGTTACATCAACCACCTTCCGCTAGTAATCACCACCAACCTCTCCCTTGAGGAAATTGATGGACGCATTCGTTCGCGTTTACAAGACCCCGAACTGGTAACAACTGTACGCATTCTGGCCACTGATTATCGCCGGCCAACTGATGACACGGGACACCCGGAATTATCTTCTCTGGGTTTACATACCAACCAGACATTCGGGAGCTTTAATCTGCGTCAGGGTGAAGGAATCGGACAGGAAGAACTTAGAGGGCTAGAAAAAGCCTACCAGAGCGCCAAGGCATTTGCCGAGAGGCCGCAAGGCTGGATCGTAATAACCGGCGGATCTGGTTGCGGCAAAACACACCTGGCTGCTGCAATTGGTAATTATCAGGCCGGTCTGGGTTACCCTCCCCTTTTTGTCGTCGTCTCGGATTTATTGGATCATCTGCGCGCCACGTTTAACCCTAACAGCATGGTAGGATTCGATCGCCGCTTTTATGAAGTACGGACAGCGCCCCTGCTGATCCTTGATGATCTCGGCGCTCAATCTTCAACCCCATGGGCGCGTGAGAAACTTTACCAGTTGTTGGATCACCGTTACAGCGCCCAGCTTCCGACCGTCATTACCACAATAGATACGATCGAAAATATGGATACCCGAATCCAAACGAGAATACTGGACACCCGTCTATGCAAAATTTATGCAATCGTGGTTCCGCCTTACCGGGCCAGCAGTGGAACAGTCGATAATGGGCGAAAGAAACCGCGTAAAAGAGGCGGGTACTAGTTCAGAAAAATGCCGCTTGACAATTTAACTCAAGCTGATATAATAGTGTAAATAATACACAAAGCGGCGCGAGACCGCTTTAGTTTTCCCACATAAATAGTGTAATATTTACACTAATAGAGGTTTATATGCCTGATAACTCCTTCTCCGTTCAAGCGCAGACTTTTGTCAACTACCTGACATATTGGCAAAGCCACCTACCTTCCCTTGCTTTACACCAAGCCATTACTGAACCGAAATGCACCGCAATCCTGTCAATCGATGTAACCAATGGTTTCTGTTATGAGGGGCCACTCGCCAGCCCGCGTGTCCAATTAATTATTGCGCCAATCGTTGCACTGTTCAAAAAAGCATGGGAAATGGGACTTCGTTCAATCCTATTGCTTCAGGATACTCACGACCCTCAAGCTGTCGAATTTTCACAATGGCCGCCGCATTGTGTCGCGGGTACAAGCGAAGCAGAGCCCGTTCCAGAAATTAAAACCCTGCCATTCTATGAACAGATCAAAATTTTTCCAAAAAACTCAATCAATCCGGCTCTCAATACGGAATTACCGGAATGGATTATGAATCACCCGGAAATAGAGACCTATATAATAGTCGGAGACTGTACTGACCTGTGTACCTACCAACTGGCAATGTATTTACGCACAGACGCCAATGCGCGGCAGATTAAACGGCGAATCATTTTGCCTGAAAATTGTGTCAACACTTACGACATACCAGTCGAAACTGCCCGGCAATCAAACCTCATGCCACACCCCGGCGACTTTATGCATGCGTTTTTCCTATACCACATGGCATTGAATGGGATTGAAGTCGTCCGAAATATAAGTTAACGAACAATTACGAATATCATCATGGAGACAAAATGAGCATCTTTGATGGTCAACGGTTAACAAACACAACATTCAAGCTCGATATCGAGCGCATGCGTCGCGGCTGGTACACAGATAAATATTTTAATAATATTTGCTACATGCTCACCACCCTTGCAGCAGAGAATACGTGCTATCAAGGAAAAGATCATCGTTTACCGCCGGGCATACCCTTTGGCGGCATTAAGAATGGCGACATCGAAGTAGAAATGCAGTGGTTTACCCGTCGCCCTGGTAAAACAATCATCGTTGGAGTCGATAAAGCGTTGGAAATGTTACGACATTGTACGGGGTATTGGGAAGGAGATAACTTCATCGAAACTGCTGACAACTTGGAAGTCGAAGCCGTGCAGGACGGATCGGTGGTGTACTATAATGGAGACCCGTTGCAAATCGAGCCTGTCATCCGTGTACGGGGTCGTTACCGTGATTTTGGCATTCTCGAAACGCCAACCCTCGGCATTCTGACACGCGCCAGCCGGGTTGCAACAAATGTCTATGAAACGCTGGTCGCCGCCAGAGGGAAACCGGTTCTGTTTTTTCCGGCGCGTTTTGATTTACACGAAGTGCAGGCGGCAGACGGCTATGCATACAATATAGCCGTCCAACGTTTTAATCTAGACTATGCGCACAAACTGGGGCCTTTCATTTCAACCGATGCACAAGGC
>CAZDAW010000034.1:0-32407 GCA_964503685.1 uncultured Anaerolineaceae bacterium
CAAATCTCTCCGCCCCGACTATCTCAGCTCTTGATCATAGTGAGGTCGAGAGTTTTTATTTACTCTACTATGGCTCTGAATCCATTCTCCAGCTTTTTGCCGCGCGGTTCGACGTTGACCGCCTCGCTGGCCAGGCAGGGGAAAGGCTCATAGCCGCAGCCTCTCCATCCGTCGCTGCACCAGATCAGCAAATTGCCAACTTTGCACGGCTGTGTGGGCAATTCGATATAGCCGGCTGGCGCAATCAGGTATTGCGTAACCAGACGGGGCTTGATCGAGCGATATAACGAAAATCCCTGAAAGGCAATCAGCGCGCAGATCAGGATGGTTACTGCGGCCCCGCGATATTTTGCAAAGCGTTTCAACCCCCAATGTAATATCACTGCCGCCCCCAGCAGGAAAGAAAACATGATATAGCCGTACCCGAAGCGTAAATCGGGGGCAGTGAAAAACCAGAAGGCAATCCCGGCAAGACAGACCAGACTCAAATAAAGGGTCGTTTTGAGTCCCGCATAAATAGTCGGTAATTTTTTGGGGGAGAATAATGCAAATAGCCCAAACAAAAACGGCTCGATGACAGCAAACAGGATGATCACTTTCTGGTTGGCGGAGAAGTTATTGAACCAGATCGGGACCCAGATGCGCATGGGCAGTTTCAATACCTGTTCGTTATCGACGCCGGGGAAGCGCGCCCACAACTTGATCACGTCAGCGTGATCGTGGGCAATTTGATAAGGCACTTTCCAGTCGAAATTAAAAAGGTCAATCTGATAAATGGGATAGATCAGATACCCGGAAAGAATCACGTTGCGCGCTATCCAGGGGATGAAAATGATCAGCCCAATCCCGGTCAGCTTCAAACATACGTCGTACCTGCCAGAACGGATATGCACGATGAAATAATAAAGTGGGAGCGACAGGATCGGGAAGGCGGATGCTTTTACGGTTATCATAAAGAACGAGATAATCACTAATAAAGCAGGGCGGATATCAGCCTGGCTCTCTCCATTTTCGAAAACTTCCATCCACTCGAGGAGAAGCAACCAGGTGAACAGCATGACCGGCAGATCATTACCCGGGGATGAAATATCCGAAGCCAGCAAAACAAAAGATACCGGTAAGAAGAGCGCAGCTAAAATATGGGATATTCTGATATTTCCCTCAAACAAGTCGCCGATTTTCCGCATCAGGAATCCCAGGAAAACGAGATAGCCCATGCTGGATAATAGGTGGAAAGACCCATGATTCAGGAAAGTCAGGCTGAATAAAGCGTTGAGCATAAACCAGGCGCTGTTGTAGGCATAACGGCCATTGAGGTTTGCCAGACCTGGAACAGCAGGATAACTTTCGATCCAATGGATCATTTGCGCATGGTAAAGAATGGTATCAGGGTTGGCGGGTCGGTAGATGGCGTTGACCAGTACGGTAGTTGTTGTCAGCCCGTTTAATACCCAGAGCAATAGGGGCAGTTTCCTGAGTTTAATGTGCAGAGATTGAATCTCCCGCCCACGAATGAACAGAATCAGAAGAACGACTGCGCCAATTGCTAAAATCAGATGGGCGGTTAGCCCGATTTTTATAAATAAGGAGACTGATGTAGTATAGACTGCAAGCGCAGCCAACCCGGTCAGCCATACGAGTTCGAAGCCAGGTTGCGTCGCGGAATTCATTCGAAAGATAATCCGAATGCCTTTGATGATATACCACCCATATAGTAGTGGTACGATGAATAAATAAAGCCAGATGATAAATACAATGAGCATGAATATCCCTCAGTGTATTCCTAAAAAGGGTAAAAGGAATTGATGGCGTTTTTTAATTCTTACTTGGATTGTAAACCTGGCGACATTCCTGTTCTTGCCGCATGAAAAATTCGATCATCTGTCGAGATGATCGGGAATATAGACTCCTTTCCCTTCCAGCCAGGTAATATCCAGTTGCCAGGCATGCTGGCTGCGCTGTTCGAACAGATCGAAGACTTCATCCAGATATGCTTGCAGCGTTTTTTCGTCCCATTTGTTAATTGCGCAGAGGTGACGTTCTGCCTCATGATGCCAACCCATTTCGCGAGCGAGCGCCATGTGCTTGGCTTTGTGGCATTTGGGGCAAAGGGCGATCAAGCCCACTAAAGTTTGAACATGGTTGACGTCATCGTAATCCCAAATTTCGTGGCATTCGACTGCATGACGACTGCCTCTGCCGCCGCATATCTCGCAGACATATCCGGCGCGGGTATAGCATTCATTGCGTAGAAAATCCCAATCCTGCTTGCTGAGATTCGAGCGTAGATTGGAGTAAAAACAGCTTCGTGGAACAAGTTCGATGCTCAGACGGGGTGAAGACATATAGCAGCAGCCTCACTGGTTAGAATATATTGATGTTCAGTATGGTACCTGTTCTCAAGAAAAAATAATATCTATTTTACCCGTAAATTTCTCTATTACCTGGTGAATTTGTAATTAAAGGGTTTACTCGGCGGTATTTTCCGAATTGATTTTAATCTTTCTCAATCCCTTGTCATTTCCACATCCGACGGTTATAATACGAAAAATTGGGCGGTTAGCTCAGTTGGTTAGAGCGT
Organism: uncultured Anaerolineaceae bacterium; assembly: GCA_964503685.1. GTDB lineage: Bacteria > Chloroflexota > Anaerolineae > Anaerolineales > Anaerolineaceae > CAZDAW01. Next base: position 2,582 of record CAZDAW010000034.1, read on the forward strand.
TGCGTTGACATCGCAAAGGCCGTAGGTTCGAGTCCTATACCGCCCACTATATTGAAACGCACAGACCGGGAAGAGTAACCGGCTGCAACCTGACAGGGAAAGAGGATCGCCGATTGAAAGTCCTCTGCTTGTTGTACCGGAGAAAACCACCCGCGAGCGTAAACCAGAATCAGGCAAAACCTGTAGTATGGAGAACGGAAAGACCCCGTTACAGGTCGGTTTCAATGAGAGGCTGGTATTACCAGCTAATCTGGGTGGAACCGTGTGAGTTGAAGCTCTCACCCCAGAAGGGTGGGAGTTTTTTGTTATTCGAGTGTTGGAGGAGGTTTTATGGCTAAACAAGTACAGGAAAATTATGAGGATATGCCGATTTACCGCATCCGTCACTCTCTGGCCCATGTTATGGCGCAGGCGGTTCTTGAGCAATTCCCCACTGCCAAATTTGTTATCGGTCCGGCCATCGAAGATGGATTTTATTATGATTTTGATTTGCCGCGCACGCTTACACCTGAGGACCTTGTGGCTATCGAAAAACGAATGCGCAAGATCATTTCGGGGAAACATCCGTTCAGGCGGAAAGTTGTTTCATCTGATGAAGCCCGGCAGATATTCAAGGATCAACCCTACAAACTGGAATTGATCGAGGGCCTGGAAGGCGGCAGCATTGACGAGAACGGCAACCCGATAAAGGGATCTGCTGAAATTTCAACTTATACATCGGATCGTTTTACTGACTTATGTCGCGGCCCGCATGTGGAACACACTGGAGAAATCAACCTTTCTGCTTTCAAGTTGATGAGTGTGGCAGGCGCCTATTGGCGCGGCGACGAGAACCGTCCTATGCTTCAGCGCATTTATGGCACAGCCTGGGAGACTTCTGAACAACTTGAGCAATACCTATGGAAGCTGGAAGAAGCCAAGAAGCGTGATCATCGCAAATTGGGCAAGGAATTGGGCCTGTTCTATTTTTCTGAAGATGTCGGGCCTGGTTTGCCTCTCTTTACACCGAAGGGTGAGATGCTGCGATATCTGATGGAAAACTTTGTGCGCCAGGTTCAAACGCGCTATGGATACGATCATGTCTGGACGGGTCATCTGGTTAAGGAAGATCTTTATAAGCGTTCCGGTCATTATGATAATTATAAGGATGTCATGTTCCCTCCCATGACAGATGAAAATACTACATTCCGTCTTAAGCCGATGAATTGCCCCAGTCACATGACGCTGTTTAAAGAAATGGGAATGCATTCTTATCGCGATTTGCCCATGCGTTTTGCCGAGTTTGCCACACTCTACCGCTATGAAAAAACAGGAGAGTTGAATGGCTTAACGCGCGTGCGCTCATTGACGCAGGATGATTGTCATATTTTCTGCACTCCCAACCAGATCAGCAGCGAGTTTACCCTGGCATTGACCCTTATTCGCGAGATATTGGATCGTTATCACTTCAACGATTATCGCGTCCGTCTTTCGTTGCGCGGCGAGAACGGCAAGTACGTTCAGGATGAGGAAAGATGGAATAAAGCGGAAGCGGCATTACGTATGGCGATGGACGCCAGCGGCCTGGATTATTTTGAGGCGACCGGTGAGGCTGCTTTCTATGGGCCCAAGGCTGATTTTCTGGCGCGGGATGTATTGGGACGAGAATGGCAGCTTTCGACCATCCAGGTCGATTTCATTCAACCGGCTCGGTTGGGATGTACGTATATTGGTGAGGATGGGCAGGTACATACCCCTGTCGTGTTGCACCGCGCTGTCACGGGTTCGACCGAACGTTTTTTGGGCGTGGTCATTGAACATTTTGGCGGGGCATTTCCCGTCTGGTTGGCGCCTATCCAAGCCGTATTGATCCCTATTGCTGACCGGCACCTGACTTACGCGCATAAAGTTGCTGAACGCCTAAAAGGTGGTGGTGCACGCGTTGCAGTGGATGACCGTAATGACCGGATGAATGCCAAGATTCGGGACGCCATCAAGCAAAAAGTACCCTATATCCTGGTGATTGGCGATAAAGAAATGGAGCAGGGAAAAGTGGCCCTTCGCTTGCGCAGCGGCGAAGATCTGGGAGCGTTAACCCTGGATGTGTTCATAACACGTTTGCGTAAAGAAAGCGACGAGGGAATATAGTATTTAATCCTTGAGGGTCTGGTAACTATGTAAACTACCAGACACGCATTGTTTTGTGTTTTTACTGTGCATATAAATTCTCAGGATAAGATCGATAAATGCGTGGGGGAAATATCAGAACTTTATATGAATTAATAAAATTCCCTTGACTTCATTGCGAAAGGCGGGTATTATAACACTAGAATTAGCACTCTATTAATAAGAGTGCTAAATTGTGTAAAATTATACGATTTTATATCCTGATTAGGAGGCAAGTATGGCAATGCAATTGAAACCCCTTGGTAACCGTGTCGTGGTTGAGCCCGTTGAGGAAGAAGAGATCACCGCGGGTGGTATCGTTCTCCCTGAGACGGCAAAAGAAAAGCCACAAAAGGGCAAGGTTCTGTCAATAGGACCTGGCGATCGCGATGATGAAGGCAAACGTATCCCGATGGATGTCAAAGCAGGTGATACTGTCCTGTTTGCCAAATATTCTGGCACTGAAATCAAGGTCGATGGCAAGAAGTTGCTTATTTTGCGCGAGAGCGACCTGCTCGCCATTGTCGAGAGCAAATAATCTAAATTTATAGATCGTGAGGAGTTATAACTATGCCTAAACAACTGGTTTTTTCTGCTGATGCCCGCCGTCTCTTAAAGAACGGTATGGATGTTCTGGCAAACGCTGTTGCCACTACCCTCGGCCCGAAAGGTCGTAATGTGGCGCTGGATAAGAAATTTGGTTCCCCAACCATTACTCATGACGGTGTTACCGTCGCTAAAGAAATTGAATTGCAAGATCCCTTTGAAAACATGGGCGCTCAGCTTCTCAAAGAAGCCGCTACCAAAACTAACGATATTGCCGGAGATGGTACAACAACTTCAACCGTTTTAGCACATGCGATTGTTTCGGAAGGTCTAAAGAATCTTGCTGCCGGCGCCAACCCCATGCTGCTCAAGCTTGGGATAGAAGCTGCCTCAAAAGCTGTAGCTGCCAAGATCAGCGAGCAGTCAATTGAAGTGACCAAGAAAGAAGAAATCGCCAACGTTGCATCGATTTCAGCTCAAGATCGCCAGATCGGTGAACTGATTGCCGAAGTCATGGATAAAGTTGGCAAAGACGGCGTTATCACCGTTGAAGAATCAAAAGGTTTGGAATTCGAAACTGAGTATGTTGAAGGTATGCAATTTGACCGCGGCTATATCTCCGCTTATTTCATCACGGATGCGGAGCAGATGGAAGCGGTTATTAATGAGCCCTATATTCTCATCTACGATAAGAAGATCTCAGCTGCTCAGGACATTGTTCCTGTACTTGAAAAGCTGGTTCAGGTTGGTAAACGCGATCTGTTGATCATTGCAGAAGATATCGATGGCGAGGCGCTCGCCACCCTTGTGTTGAATAAATTACGTGGTATGCTGAATGTTGTTGCTGTTAAGGCTCCTGGCTTTGGCGATCGACGCAAAGCGATGCTTCAGGATATTGCCACTTTGACCGGTGGTACCCTGATTTCGGATGAAACTGGCCGCAAACTCGAGACTGCTACCATTCAGGATATGGGCCGCGCCGAGAAGATCGTATCTACCAAAGATGACACGACAATTGTGGGCGGCAAAGGTGATGCTGCTCAGATTAAGGGCCGCATCGAGCAAATTCGTGTTGAAATTGATAAAACCACCAGCGATTATGACCGTGAAAAACTTCAGGAACGTCTGGCGAAATTATCTGGCGGTGTTGCCATCATTCGCGTGGGTGCAGCAACCGAGACCGAATTGAAAGAAAAGAAGCATCGTGTTGAAGATGCACTTTCTGCCACCCGCGCTGCGGTTGAAGAAGGTATCGTACCTGGCGGCGGTGTTGCGTTGATCAATGCCATGGCTGCTCTGGATGGCCTGAATAAAATGGAAAGTGAAGATGCTCAAATTGGCGTCAATATCGTTCGCCGCGCTCTGGAAGTTCCCATGCGCAAGATCGCTGAAAATGCTGGAAAAGATGGCTCTGTCATCGTAGAAAACGTTCGCCAGCAGCAAAAAGCTAAAAAGGACATCAATATCGGTTATGATGTTATTAAAGAAGAGTATCTGAACATGGTTACTGCGGGTGTGATTGATCCTGCTAAAGTAACTCGCGGTGCGCTTGAAAACGCTGCCTCCATTGCGGCAATGATTCTGACCACCGAAGCCCTGATCACCGATATTCCTGAGAAGGAAAAACCGGCTGCTCCCCCGATGCCGGAGTACTAAATCAGGAACTTTACAAATAGGTTGATATATGATCGGCGTCGCATAAAGCGCGACGCCGGTTTTTTCTTTCCAAAGTTACGGTATAATCTAGCCATGATGCAATTTTCATCGCAAAAGCACCTCTCTGTTTTGATCATAATTTTAATGATGATTATTTTATCTTCTTGCGGAGTTATTGGAGGATCTACTCCGACGCCATCGCCAAGCCCGGCGCCGCCAACTATTACTCCCTTACCCAGCCCAACTCCGATACCGGCGGTTGTTGTGGTCAACGGAGAGCGGATCTCGGTAGAAGAATTTGAGGCAGAACTGGCGCGCTTACAGGCTGCTCAAAAGGAGATGGGCGTTTCTTCTGACCTTTCATCTCAACAGCAGCTTGTGCTTGATGAACTGATCAATCAGACATTACTCGCTCAAGGGGCGAAGGAAGCTGGTTTTATGGTTGACGACGCCATGCTGCAAGAACGGTTGGATGAATTGGCAACTCAAAAGGGCGGTCAGGCTGCTCTGGAACAATGGCAAACTGCTCATGGCTATACCCCGGATAATTTCAAACAGGCTTTACAGCGTCAATTAGCTGTTGCCTGGATGCGCGATAAGATTGGAACAGATTTGCCTGCTGAAATTGATCAAGTCCATGTGATTCAGATATTACTCTACGATGAGGAAACGGCCAAAGCGGTTTTGGAGCAGGTAAAATCTGGCTCGGATTTTGCAACCTTAGCAGCGAGCTATGATCCTGTCACAAAAGGTGATCTGGGATGGTTTCCAAAAGGTTATTTATTAGCGCCAGAAGTGGAAGAAGCCGCTTTTACACTTTTAAAACCGGGACAGGTCAGTGATATCATCAAGAGCGCAGTAGGGTTTCATATCATTCAGGTTGTTGCCCGCGATACTAAACAACCGATAAATCCCGATGTACGACTTGTTTTGCAACGAAATGCAATTCAGGCATGGTTGGAAAACCAACGTAACCAGAGTCGTATAGAAATGCTGCTTTCAAAGTAGTTGGAGATCAGTTATGGAGTCTTATGACGAGTTTGTTGAAGAATCACAGAGCGGCCCGAAGCGATCAGGCGGTGGGGCTTTTTGGAATCTGCTAAGCGTCGTTTTTTTATTGGGCGCTTTATGCCTGGGGAGCGTTGCAGTGATGATTTTCCTCAACCCGACGAGCCCATTGAATATATTTCCACCAGCTACACTTCCGCCCACTATATTCGTTCCTTCACCGACTGCGACAATTTGGGCGCCTACTGAAACATGGACGCCAACTGCCACTTTTCTGCCTACAGATACCGCTACTCCTGAACCTCCCTCGCCGACGCCAACCGAGCTTCCTCCAGATGATACACCGATTGCAGAATCAGGAACACCTGCTGTTGAAACCCCCACAGTCGCTGCTGGCGTAACGCCATCTGTCGCTGCAGAATCAAGTATGCCTTTTGTCGTACAGGATGGAAATCCCCTGGCGACAACGAGCGCTGTTCAACATCCCGAACTGGGTTGTAATTGGATGGGCGTAGGCGGCCAGGTCTTTGACAAAAATGGCGCGCCTGCCGTGGGTTTCATTGTTATGTTGGGGGGGACACTTAACGGCAAGACAGTCAGCATGTTTACGTTGAGCGGAACTTATACAAATTACGGTCCGGCGGGTTATGAATTTAAACTCGCAGATGCCCCTATTGCGTCTTCTCAAGAGGTTTGGATTCAGCTTTTCGATCAGGCGCGTTTACCCCTCTCGAAGCCTGTTTATCTGAACACATTCAATGATTGCAATCGAAATCTGACGATGGTCAATTTCAAACAGATTAAATAACCAGACTATCAATATGTCTGGATTATAAACAGTCAGCTATTGCGACCTTTGACGGATTACCTCGAAAAGTAAAACTGCCGCTGCCGCGGCCGCATTTAAGGACTCGCTCTTGCCGGGCATTGGAATCTGAACTATTCCACTGCAAAGCTGGTAGGCGTCTTTACTCGCCCCTTCAGCCTCGCCGCCAATTACCAGGGCAATCGGTTGTTTGAAATCTAACTCCCAAAGAGGTTTACCGCCCTGGGTGTCCGCCAGATAGATACATAGCGTTTGTTGAGCATCCTCGTCGCCTTTCAATAGGGCCTGAATTTGTTTCCAGTTTAAATTATGAATCGCCAGATGAAAGTGCGCTCCCATGGCAGAACGCAACACCTTTGGCGCGTATGCATCGGTTGTTCCGGGCGTTAGGATTACAGTCTGTACACCAGCCGCTGCCGCAGTCCGCAGGATTGTTCCGAGATTTCCCGGGTCGCGTAAAACATCGACAATAAGGACGAAATCCAATTTTTGCGGAATGGGGATGCGGCTATGCGGGCAAATCGCCAGAATGCCTTGCGTTGTTTCGGTATTGCTGATTGTATTCATTACTTTTGGAGACACTTCTTCAACCAGCGCACCTTTATTGGTCCATTCCTTGATGATTTCTTTTCCCCGTTCGCTCAGCGTATTGCAATAGAGGACCAATTTGGGCAGGCAGCCTGAAGCAAGCGCTTCTTCTGCCAGTCGCACCCCTTCAATGACAAAGGCGCTTTCTTCAGTTCGTTGCCGTGGTTTATCCAGCAGAGATCGCACGAGTTGTATTTTTGAGTTTCGAGTAGATGTGATCATATTTTTTTTAACTTTGAGTTTTTCCATTCCAGGAAGGCATCCAGAAATGTGTGTAAAGTGGGTTGGTCGAAAAGAGTTAATCGGACCAGTTCAATCAACGAGTCGGGGTGGGTGTCGTAATATTCTTGAAAAGTTCTCATGAATATCTTTGCGGCGCGTTCTCTGGGAAAACCGAATATTCCAGTGGAAATGGCAGGAAAGGCTATTGATTTTACCTTCAGTTCATTGGCAATTTTAAGTGAACCCATGATCGCTGTTGCCAGTTTCTGGTCCTCGTCGCCTTCACCCCAAATTGGGCCGACAGCATGAATAATGTATTTACAGGGCAGCAACCCTGCTCCGGTGTATGCCGGTTCAGCATGAGATACCGGCCCATGTTGAGCAACCCATTCGGCGCTTTCACGGTTTATCTGCGCTCCGCCGCGTCTGGCAATGATTCCTGCAACGCCGCCGCCGTGCTGCAAATAAGCGTTGGCTGCATTGACAATTGCATCGACTGATTCTTGAGTTATATCGCCCTCGATGATTTCGATTCGCTGCCCGCCAGGGAAAGTGAACTGATCAATGACTGTGTTCATGCTAATTTAAAAAGCGCTCGAAACGATCCTTCCTGAGTTCTGAAACAACTTTGCCAAACTGCTGTATTTCTTCAACTGTGTTATAGTGTACTGCTCCTGCTCGCAACAAACCTCCTTTGTCCTCCAGCTTGAGAGTTTTTGTCACTTCCAGGGCGTAGAAATTTCCATCCCAGACAAAAATACCGGCCTGACTCAGACTTTGAGCTATCTCTTTGGGCGACCATCCTTTTAACGTGAATGAAAATGTTGGCACCCTTTCTTCAAGTCTGAAAACATCTGCGATGCCGAACAGATTTAAATCAGGTATTCCACTTAAGGTTTCGATGAAAGCGCGGCTGATTTCAAATTCATACGCGCGAATAGCGTTCATGGCTTGTTTGAATAATAATTTCCGTCCGCTGTAATCTCCCTGAAATTTTTCGGTCTGTTCATCGCCGAAAGTTTTACCAATCCATTCCAGGTATTCCAGAGCGCCCAGCAGAGCAGCTATGCCTTCGAAATTGGCGGTTCCGGTTTCAAACTTGTTAGGAGGTTCATCGTGCGCCGGACGCACTTTATATGCGGTCAATTTTTCCAGCAAATCAAAGCGGCCGTAGAGTATTCCCAGATGCGGGCCGAAGTATTTGTAGGCCGAACTGACCAGGAAGTCGCATTCCAATTGTTGTACGTCAATCGGGCCATGTGGGGCATACTGAACGGCGTCAACATAAACCAGCGCGCCAGCTTCGTGCGCCATTTTAACAATTTTCTTAATCGGATTGATTGTGCCGACGGCGTTTGATGCGTAACCTACAGCAACAATCTTGGGGTGGTTTTCGAGCGCCAGTTGCAAACTGTTCAGGTTGAGGGTGCAGTCTTCCGTGTTGAAGTCTACCCAGCGGATGGTGCAGCCAGTATCCTGGGCAATTAGCAGCCAGGGCGCGATATTTGCATCGTGATCGAGGTGGGTGACAACAATTTCGTCTCCAGCTTTAAGCCATCGGGCGAGCGACCGGCTCAAATTTAAGGTCAGGCTTGTCATATTAGGGCCAAAGATAATCTCATCAGGGCGGGCAGCATTAATGAAATCAGCATAAGCTTTACGGGTTTCTGCAATAATTGATGCCGTTGTTTGGCTGGTTGTAAAATGCCCGCCTATGTTGGCATTGTGATGCTTCAGGTAATCCGTCATCCGATCTAACGATTGTTTACATATTTGAGTACCGCCGGGGTTATCCAAAAAGATAGCTGGCTTGTTGAGGGAGGGGAATTGATTTCGGATTGTTTTAATGTCGATAGTCACAATGACCTCCTGTTTTGTTCACCATGCGTAATCCAGTAATAATATTACCATATTTCCCGACAACTAATTTTCGTATTCTGTTTGGTCCTTAAAAAAGACCGGCTGCATATTAACATTTTATTAACCGCAATAATCATGTATAATATATGTAGTTATTAAATCAGAATACTTATATTTATTTTTCAGGGTGTTTCGTATTCATCCTGAAACTGGATATGGCTAGGATTGAATAATTTCAATTTGGTGCTTTGAGCGCTAGTATGTGCTGATTGGCATGTTGGTTGTTTAGAAGTCGATAATAAATTTGTTTTAATATATGTACCACTGAGAGAGTTATGCCAGATATCAAAAGGCGCTTATGGAATAAGCATTGTAACCACCAATTCATTTGTTCTTTTTGAAGGTTTGGCTCGAATCTGGTGAGGCATTTTATTGAAAATAAAAATCATTTGGCTTCTTTAATACCAACATCTCGATACGGATGGAATTAGGAATTCGATGAAATCGTTCTATTCGTTCGCTCATGAGGTTACCGGTAATTTAAATTAACGGTACGGCGGATAGCAAAGATTGAGATTGATGAATCAAAGTTGGCAGCCATATCCTGGTAGGCAGAGGATATTGGCTGTTGCGTTTTTAACAGGTTATGAACAGAACAATCACAGCAATTAAGATACAAAAGCGCAATCCAGAGCGAGTGAATATTTACCTCGATGGAGACTATGCTTTTGGCTTGGCAAAAATATTGGCCGCCTGGTTGCGAGTAGGTGAAGAGCTAAGCGAAGAGAGAATTTGTAAGTTAAAAGAGCAAGATTCTTTTGAGGCCGCTTACCAGAAATCTTTGCATTTTTTAAGTTTTCGGCCTCGCTCAGAAGATGAAATCCGCCGGAGACTGCGCCAGGATGATATTGATGATCTGGTCATTGATTCTGTTTTAGGACGCTTGCGTCAGGCAGGTCTGGTGGATGACCTCCAATTCGCTCAAACCTGGATAGAAAACCGCAGCGCATTTCGCCCGCGCAGCCATCGGTTGCTGGCTTACGAACTGCGTCAAAAAGGCATAGCGGCCGATACGATCTCGACATCATTGGTCGATTTGGTTGATGATGAAGTTCTGGCGTATCAGGCAGCTGCGCGACAGGCAGGCAAGTACGAGAAGATGGAATGGATTGATTTTCGAAAAAAGCTGATCAGCTTTTTGGGCCGGCGTGGTTTTTCTTATAGCGTCAGCGCGCCGGTTGTTTTACGAGTTTGGAAGGAGAAACAATCTGATTTCCAGAACGCGGTAATAACAAACAACTTGTTTGAAGAGGAATGATTATGGGAAATATTGGCTTACCAGTATTGTTGTTAATCTTTGCGGGTGTATTAATTCTGGGGGTTGTGCTAGGCTATTTTTACAGCCAGCTACGCTATGAAAAAGTGACAAAAGATCAAAAGAAAAAGTCTGAAAATATTATTCTGGAGGCGATAGAAAAGGCGCGGGTTACTGAAATTCAGGCCAAGGATAATGCTTTGAAGATTCTCCAAAACGCAGAGGCGGATATATCCCGCCGGCGTGGAGAGATGAGTCGGGAAGAAGACCGGCTTCAAAAACGACGGGCCGAATTGGATCACCGGGTTGAGCGGATGGAGCAGAGAGAAATGGCGCTCAATAAACGCCAAAGCGCATTGGATAAACGGGTTAACGAAGTCGAGAAGATGTATACCCAGCAGATGGCCGAGTTGCAGCGGATTGCCCAGATGGATATTGAAGAGGCGCGTCAGGTATTGCTCGCTGAGGTGGAGAAAGAATCGCGGGCAGATATGGCGCGTATTATTCGCCAGATCGAGACCGAGGCGCGCGAAGAAGGTGAAACTCGTGCTCGTGAATTGATTGCAGACGCTATTCAACGGGTGGCTTCTGAGCATGTCAACGAAGTAACGACTTCAATCGTCTCGCTGCCCAATGAAGAGATGAAGGGACGCATTGTTGGGCGTAACGGCCGAAATATTCGCGCATTTGAGCAGGCTGCAGGTGTGGATGTTATCGTTGATGATACGCCGGAAGCCGTGACGATTTCCTGTTTCGATCCGGTGCGGCGTGAAGTTGCCCGGCGCTCGCTGGCGAGGTTGATTCTGGATGGGCGAATTCACCCGGCTCATATTGAGAAGATCCTCAACGATGAACAGAAGGAAGTTGATCGCATCATTGTTGAAGCGGGTGAGGAAGCTGCTTTCGATGCCGGTGTGGCCGGCATTCACCCTGAAGTATTAAAGGTACTGGGGCGACTTAAATTCCGTACGTCTTATGGCCAAAACCAGCTGGCGCATGCAGTTGAGGTGGCGAAAATTGCCTCGGTCATTGCTTCTGAATTGGGGGCAGATGTGGAACTGGCAAAAGCCGGCGCGCTGCTGCATGACCTGGGCAAGGCAATGGATCATAATATAGAAGGTACTCACGCCATGATCGGCGCCGAATTTGCCAAACGTCATGGCGTTCACCCCAAGGTGGTCAATGCCATTGCATCGCACCACCACGAAGTGGAGCAAGAGAGTGTAGAAGCGGTGATCATTGAAGCGGCTGACGCCATTTCAGGGGCGCGGCCCGGCGCTCGCCGTGAAGACCTTGAGCAGTACATTAAACGCCTGCGCGCCCTGGAGGAGATTGCCAATTCTTATAAAGGCGTCAGCCAGAGTTATGCGATTCAGGCCGGCCGCGAGGTTCGCATCATTGTTCGACCTGAGGATATTGATGACCTTGCCGCCACCCGTCTGGCGCGGGATATTGCAAAGAAAATAGAGGAAACTATGCAGTATCCAGGTCAGATCAAGGTGACTGTTATCCGCGAGACGCGAGCGATCGAATACGCCAAGTAAATTTATCTGATCCGTATAAACGGGTTTGTGCGTTTTTCAATACCAACAGTACTCCCTGGGCCATGACCGGGGAGTATTTTTGTCGAATCGGGGAGGCTGAGTACCTGGGTGTGGATGCTGTTGATCAAGGTTGCGTAATCTTCGCCGGGAAGATCGGTTCGCCCGATGCTGCCCTGGAAGATAACATCGCCGGAAAAGAGGGTGTTGGCGGAGGCGCAATAAAAGATGACATGGCCGGGTGTGTGGCCGGGGGCATGGCGCACTTCGAATTCGATCTGACCCAGTTTGAGAATTTGACCGTGTGAAAAGAAAATTGAAGGTTCTGGAGCCGGGTCAACATACATATTAAAGTATGACGCCTCGCCTCCTGTATGGAGCAAGCCCAGGTCATCGGGGTGAACCGCCACAGGCACAGCGGGCGAGAATGCGTTGGCAACGGCTGATGCGCCGCCGAAGTGATCAAAATGGGCATGGGTTAACCATATCTGGGTGATCTGCCAGTCGCGACGTTTTGCTTCTGCAATAATGATATTGCCCTCGTCAGCCGGGTCGATCACGACTGCCTGACTGGTTTCGGAATCGGCGATTAAGAAGTTATTGGTCTGCACCGGACCGGTAATGAAAGATACGATTTCAAGCGGCATCAGGTTCTTCAATACTCCTTTCATGTGGAGATGCAGCAGGTATCTGCTGATTCTTTGTTTTTGGCATCAGGAAATAGCTGATGATTATCGAAATCAGAATCAATGTCAATCCGATCTTGTAGATTCCTGAAGGGTTGGTCTGGTATATTACGCCGGCCAGAATAGGGGCAAGAAAAACCGCGACGCTGTTGGCGGTTTCGGTGATTCCATAAGCCGTACCAATTTCAGCCGGATGAACCAATCCGCGAGCCAGGGCGGAAGCCATCGAGCGCGCCACTTTGTAGCCGCCCATTGCAAAATAACCGACGCCGAAAATGATCGGGTTATTTCCCAGCCAGAGCATCAGGGTAAATGATGCGACAAAACCCTGGCTGAGGAGAAACGCCAGGCGGGCATCCAACGCTCCCAGCGCCAGGGCCAGAACAGCGTTTCCCAGATTACCCAGTGAGCCCAGGCGTCCGATGACGCTTAGCGAATAACCATGCTGGTTTTGCAGATAATTGGGGGTTAACGGCTGGGGCAAATATAAGGAAAACATGACCAGGATGATGATCCCAACGAAGCTCCAGAAACGCATGTTGGCCATCAAACGGGTGGAGACGTCGTCAGCCTGACGCCTTTCGATGGGTTGTTTCCTGATAAAAAAGATCAGCACTGTTGAAATGAACATAAAACCGGTCGCCGCAAGAAATACGGTTTTCAAACCGCAGCGGTCGCCGATTGCGCCGCCGATGATGGGGCCGCTCACCGCGCCCAGGTTGAAGCTGGCTGAGATGAGGGTGATGGCGCGCCCGACAGACCAGTTGCCCCGCGCCCGAGTGACATAGCTGTTCATTGGCGCCAGTGAGAACGAGGTGAGGCCGTAAAGCGCCAGCCCGAACACGAAGACGGCAAGCGAATCGGCGAGGGCCATGATGCTGGCGGCCGCAAATCCGATCAGCCAGGAGAGCCAGATAAGCGGGCGCGCTCCGAAGCGGTCTGATAAATAACCGGCGGGAATACTGGCAAGCGCCATGAAAAGACCGCCTACCCCCAGGATGACGCCGATGCCGACCGGACTCGCTCCCAGTTGTTGGAGGTAGATTGGTTGAAATAAGAGGAACATGCCCTCGCCAATTCCCCAAACGAAGAGGGATACTCCAAGCATGAGTACGCTGGGGTTCATGTCGGCAGGTTGGTCTTGCGGATGAAATCGGCGGCGGCTTTAAAGACGCGTTCGCGTTGCGGTTCGCGGGTGATAACGTGCCCGCTGTTTTCGATCCAGAGCATTTCCTTGTTCTGCGTCCCGAGGGCGTTAAAGATTGCGGTCATGTTTTCGGGCAAGACGTAATGGTCGTCGCGGGAATGCATGAGCAACGCCGGGGCGTTAATGTTCGGCAAACCGGCGCGCATTTCTGCCAGCAGGTCATTCAATTCGGCAATGCAGCGCACGGGGTTTTGCGGGTATGAGATGTGATCTTTTAACGCTTCGAGGTTATGCCAGTCGGGTGGGTCGTCGTCGCTGTCTTTGGGCATGTAGGGCATGAACCGGCTGATGAGCCTGAGGTAGGGAAGCCGCCAATCATCGGGTAATTTGTACGGGGTGGACATGGCGACCAGGCCTTTGACCGGGAAGCGGGAAGCGAATAGCAGGGATAAGATGCCGCCCATCGAGAGACCCATAATATAAATTTGATCGGTCGCCCCTTTTAATAGATTCCAGCCATCTTCCACAGAGGCCAGCCAATCCCACCAACGGCTGCGAATCATATCTTCAGGACGGGTAGCGTGCCCGGTCAGGCGCACACCTAAAACGGTATGGCCTTCTTTAGCCAGGTACTCGCCCATCCAGCGCATTTCTTTGGGCGTTCCGGTGAATCCGTGCACCAGCAGGCAGCCGGTTTTACCGCCCGGAAAGAAGAAGGGTTCAGCAGTCGGGATTGTGATGGTTGGCATGACATAACTCCTTTTGCGATAAGGTGATGTACTTGATTATTGGATCACGATTAATTCCCTGGGGAGGTCGCTGAGGGCTTCAGCGCCGCCGGCAGTGATGACCATGTCATCTTCGACGCGGGCGCCGCCGCGGCCGGGCAGGTAGATGCCCGGTTCGATGGTGTAGGTCATACCGGGGGCGAGGAAGGTCTGATTCTCGGCGAACATATAGGGTTCCTCGTGCGCTTCCATGCCCAGCCCATGACCGACGCGGTGGGTGAAGTACGTTCCGTAACCAGCCTGGTCGATGACGGCGCGGGCCGCCCGGTCCACATCTCCGGCGGGAATGCCGGGACGAGAAGCGGCCCGGCCGGCGGCGTTGGCCTGACCGGCGAGTTCGGCGATGCGCGCCAGTTCCGGGTCGATTGCGCCGATGGCGAAGGTGCGGGTGAGGTCGGAACAGTAGCCATCGTAACGGGCTCCCCAATCGATCACCAGCAGGTCGCCGGTTTCCAGGGGTCGGGCGGAGGGGGGGGCGTGGGGGTTAGCCGAGTTCGGCCCGGCGGTGACGGTGGGAGCGAAGGGGAACTCAGAATCCGAGCCGGCGCGCAGGAGCTGTAAGGTCAATTCGGCGGCGATTTGCTTTTCGGTGACGCCCGGTTTCACCACGGGCAGCGTTGCCTGCAGGGCGTTCTGGGCGATTTCGACCGCCTTGCGCATGGCGGCTGTTTCGGTTTCGTCTTTTTGCAGGCGCAGCAGGGCAAGGTTGCTGTCAGCCTGGGTATATTTTGCGTGCGGGGCGGCGTCTTCCAGAAAGCGCAGTTCCAGAACGCGCAGGCGGGTCGATTCGACGCCGATCTGCTTGCCGTCCAGCTTCAGGCGCTGAAAGGCGCTTTGAAAAGCGGATTTCCATTGGGCCGGATTATCGCCAAAGGTGAAGGTCTGCACCGGGTAGGGCAAGGCTTTCACCCGGGGCGCTTCGAGTTCCGGCAGAACCATCACCGGCTCGCCGCTGCGGGGAAAGATGGCAACGACCGGGCGCTCCATCAGGTGAAATTCGAGACCGGTCAAATAGACCAGGGTGGGGCCGGGGTTAAGGGCAACGGCATCCAGCCCGGCTTCCTGCAAGATCGTGTTGAGATGTTTGAGACGCGTCAGGCTCATGGTTCCTCCTGGTCAAATTATAGCCTGAAGTGGGGTAAGTTGGTATGGCAGTTTCGTTTCGCGAAGAAAAGAAATATGTTCTTCAGAATGTTCGGGGTGGTTTTTCAAGGGGGTGGGAAAGTTTCCTATATTTGCACGGCGAAAAGAGAGTGATTGGAGAGAATTCGATTGAGATTTATAAAACCACTTGAAATTCCTGTTTTGAGAATGTATTATGATTGTTATATAAGTTTTCAGGTTGCCGATGAATGAAAACCCTTTCGACCCATTGACCGACCGGCAGTTTGACGGCGTGCTCGCCGAATACGCCACGCTGCGTGAAGAGATCATCAAGCGCATGGAGCTTCGCAATTCGATCGTATTCGGAGCGCTGACGTTTGCCGGCGTGTTGCTGAGTTTCGGGTTGAATACTCCAACTCTGGCTTTCATTTATGTTATTATTTCAATGTTCCTGGCCGCCGCCTGGGTTCACAGCGACGTGGTGATCAGCGAGCTGGGACGCTATATTCGCGAGCATCTGGAAAGCCCCGAAACCGGCCTGAATTGGGAAACTTACCGATACAAAAGCCGCCTGGCCGAAGCCAAAACAAAGGCGTTTCGTCCAAACATCATCCTTTCATCAGGGGGTGTATTTCTTATCACTCAGGCAGTTGCCCTGCTTGTAGCTTTTGCGAAGTACCCGGGTTTTGCATTTCTCGAATGGATTTTAGGTGGCGTCGCGATTCTCTGTGCGCTGCTCACGATTTATTTGTTTTGGTTTTCAGGCAGGCGTGGTTAGGGATCTGCGAGGATTATTTCCGGGGTGCGATGACCGCCTGACTTTTCTGCGGATCTGGGTGGGGTTACCAGCAAGATCATTTTCGGACAGTGTAACAGAACGCCAATGGTTTTGTCGCAATTTTATCAGCATGGGGAAACCTGGCGTTAAACTCTTGCTCAACTTTATCGGTCTATGCTTTAATATATAGAAAGAAAATTGTTTACCGGAGGGTTAAGGGCATGTTCGAGTTGCCGGAATTAATCAATCTGGCCAGAGATGTCAATGAGACTCTAAGTGGGAAAGTAGTCAAACAGGGGAGTTTAGGCAACGTTACTCACAAATTTGTCTGGTACAACCGCAGCCCGGAAGAGTTTGGCAGGCTGACGCAGGGTAAAAAGGTCGGTGAGGCGAGAGCAGTGGGGAGATGGCTGTTTATTGGGCTCGAACCGGGCTACGTTCTGCTCTTCGGTGAGTGCGGTGGGCGGATGCTCTATCATCCGGTTGGCGCAAAACTGCCCGATAAATATCACCTGTGGCTTACATTTGAAGATGACTCTTTCTTCACCGTTACGACTCAGATGTGGGGGGCGATGGAATTATATGAGGTGGGCAAGGAACAGGAAAGAGAATATATCAAAGGAATGAGGTCAACGCCGGTTGACCCTGCCTTTACATTTGAATATTTCTCCCAGTTGATCGATTCGCTTCTGGAGGGTGAAAAACGCAGTGTGAAAGGACTTTTGACACAAGAGCAACTCATCCCGGGACTGGGGAATGCTATTGCTCAGGATATTCTATTCAAGGCGCGGCTCAATCCCAGGTTTTCGATCAGTGATCTTGACCGGGAACAGCGCCGGCGCCTGTATGATGCCATCATCAGCGTTGTTTCCGATGTCGCCGCCAAGGGAGGACGATACGATGAGTATGACCTTTATAATCATCGGGGGCAATATGTGCGGTTGATGGATAGTAAAGCGGTGGGAAAGCCCTGCCCGGAATGCGGGAGCCAGATCGAGAAGATTCAATACCTGGGCGGCGCTTGTTATTATTGCCCGCACTGCCAGAAATAGTCGTCATGTATTCTTAGATCAGCAATCAATTATTGATCGCCTTTCTGATTGTTAACATCCAATTCTATATTAATCAAAGGAGATTATATGACACCCGCAGCATCTGAAGCTTTGAAAATATTGCGTGACGCAAGTCAATTTCAATGGTATGTTATTCCTATATTTGCTCTCATCGTTTATGTTTATGCGGTGGAAATCGAACGCCGGAACTGGAGTCTGGTGTTTGCCGGCCTGGCTTTCTGGGGGATGGACTGGTTCAATGAGATATGGAATGGACTGGTTTTCCATTTTACCCAGTACGCGCCTGTGTGGGGTGCGCCGGGCAAGACGGCCTTTTTGCTTTTGATCGGGTTGAATATCGAAATTTGTTTCATGTTCGCCATCGCCGGGATCGCTTTTGGGAAAACACTGCCCGCCGATAAGAAACTGAAAATTTTGGGTTTGCCCAACCGTTTGTTCTTTGCCATTGTTGGCTCGATCTTTTGCGTCTTCATTGAGGTGTTATTGAATCTGGCTAATGCGCTTACCTGGGATTATTCGTGGTGGAGCGTGAGCGCCCCATGGCTGATCTTTTTGATCGGCTATCTGCCCTTTTTCCTGGTGTCGTTCTGGGTGTTCGATATGGAAAGCGTCAGGAAAAAGATATACACGGTGAGCGCAATATTGGGATTTGATATTGCCTGCCTGGTGGTATTCGCCGGCATTCTGAAGTGGATATAGCCTGACGTTTTAAGTATGAAATTGAGGGTGGGTTTCAAACCCGCCCTCAATTATTTAATTCTCTGGTATTCGTTTTATGCAAAAAATGTTTTCGGCTCAGGTTAATTCGTATTGCCCGGTGTAAAGCTGGTAATAGCGACCTTTCTGCTCGATCAGGTCGTCATGATCGCCGCGTTCGATGATTTCGCCGTTCTCGAGAACAATGATGGCATTTGCATTGCGCACGGTTGAAAGCCGGTGGGCAATCACGAATACGGTGCGGTCTTTCATCAAGGCGTCCATTCCTTTTTCAATGAGCCGCTCGGTGCGCGTGTCAATCGAGCTGGTGGCTTCATCCAGGATCATAACCGGGGGATCAGCGACCGCGGCGCGGCTGATGGCAAGCAACTGGCGCTGCCCCTGCGAAAGATTAGCTCCATCAGCGGTGATGAGGGTGTTATATCCCTGGGGCAACCTTTTGATAAAAGAATGGGCGTTTGTCTGTTTTGCGGCCTGAATACATTCTTCGTCGGTAGCATCCAGCCGCCCGTAACGAATGTTTTCCATAACGGTGCCGGTAAAGAGGTGGGTATCCTGCAACACCATTCCGAGAGATTGCCTGAGGTGATCTTTGCGAATTTGCTTGACATCGATTCCGTCGTAGGTAATAACACCCTGAGCGATATCGTAGAATCGGTTAATCAGACTGGCGATGGTCGTTTTGCCGGCTCCTGTTGAACCGACAAAAGCGATTTTTTGGCCCGGTTTGGCGTACAGCGATACATCGTGTAAAACCGTCTTATCCGGTTCATAGCCGAAGGTGACATTTTGAAAGCGAACATCGCCTTTCAGTTCGATATACTCGAACGAGCCGTCAGGTCTGGGACGCTTCCAGGCCCAGTGGGTTGGGCGGGTTCCATCGGTATCGACTTCGATAGAACCATCCGCTTTTTTGATCACACCCACCAGGGTGACGGTTCCTTCATCAAGTTCAGGTTCCTGATCCATGACTTCGAAGACCCGTTCAGCGCCGGCCATTGCCGATAATACTGTGTTCAGCTGGTTGGTCATTTGCTGTATCGGGAAACCTACCTGGCGAGAGTACTGAAGGTAGGCGGCCAGCGAGCCGATATCAAAACGTCCCATCACGGCAAGGATGCCGCCGAAAAGAGCTGTTACAGCGTAAGAAATGTTGTTGAGATTGCCAATGATCGGCATAACCACCCCGGCATAGAAGTTCGCATTGGTGGCCGCCTGGCGGTAGGCTTCGTTACGCTTTTTGAATTCTTCAATGGCGTTCTTTTCATAGTTGAAAGTTTTTACAACTTTAAGCCCGTCCACGATTTCTTCAACAAAACCGTTGACACTGCCCAGATTCTTTTGCTGCGCTTGAAAATATTTACTGCTCCGGCTGGCAATTTTTTGAGTGAGATAGAACATCAGCGCCAGAATCAGTGCGGTGATGATGAATAGAGTGGGGCTCAGCACAATCATCATAATAATCGAACCGATGAAAGTTAAAAGGCTTGAAATAAGTTGGACAACGCTTTGCTCGAAAGCGGTCTGTATGTTATCGATATCATTAGTGAATCGACTCATCAATTCGCCGTGCGTATGCTCGTCGAAGTACTTAAGAGGCAGGCATTGCATTTTGATAAATAGATCACGTCGTAAGGTATTGGTTGTTTTTTGAGCGACTCCAATCATCAAACGACTTTGGATGTAGGTGGCAGCAACGCCGCCAAGATAAATAACACCGAGTTGTAACAACGCTCTGGCCAAACCATTAAAGTCGCCTGGCAGAATATAATTGTTGATCAATGGTTTCAGAAAGTAATTGCCAATCAGCATACAACCTGTGCCAAGCAACATCAAGACGATGACGAGCAACAGCGTCAATTTTTTATTGGCCAGATAACCTAACAAACGGAGAAGAACTTTCTTTGTGTTCTTCGGCTTTTCGAAGCGAGGCGCCATGCCTGGCCCGCCTCGCGGACCGGGTACCATAGGGCGATTGGAATTTCCTCTTCCCACATTCATTTTGCAAATACTCCTTCCTGCTGCGAGGAATTGATTTCCTGGTAAATTGCGTTGTTATTGATTAATTCAGCATGCGTTCCGATTCCAACAATCTGGCCATCATCGAGGACGATGATTTTATCTGCATCACGAACCGAACTGATCCGCTGAGCGATGATGAACACGGTTGTATGCGCCAGGTTTTTATCGAACGACTCGCGTATTTTAGCTTCGGTGTTCGAGTCGACTGCGCTGGTACTGTCATCAAGAATGAGAATTTTTGGCTTCTTGAGCATCGCTCTTGCGATGCAGAGACGCTGTTTTTGCCCGCCGGATACGTTGACGCCGCCCTGTCCCAGGTCAGTATCGTAACCTTTCGGAAAGGAGGAGATGAATTCGTGCGCCTGGGCGTCTTTGCAGGCGTTTTCAATTTCCTCCTGGGTGGCATTTTCATTTCCCCAGAGAAGGTTTTCGCGGATGGTGCCTGAAAAGAGCGTGTTTTTCTGAAGAACCATCCCGATGCCATCCCGCAAATCTTCGAGGCGGTAATCGCGAACGTCAACATCATCTACCAGGACAGATCCTTCGGCGGCATCATACAGGCGGGGAATCAGGCTGACCAGGGTCGTTTTGCCGGGTCCTGTACCGCCAACGATGGCGATGACTTCTCCCGGTTCAGCGATAAAATTGATGTTTGATAAGACATTTTCCCCGGTTCCAGCGAGATTATATTTGAATGACACGTTTCGAAATTCGACTTTACCTCTTGTGATAACTGGTCGAGGAGAAGTGATCCTGCGGCTGGCAAGTTCAGGGGAATCCATGCCTATCGCCGGCTTTTTAACCTGAACCAGTTCAGGCTTATCGACAATATCTACTTTGCAATCCAGAACTTCCATAACGCGTTTGCTGCTGGCCTGAGCGCGTGCCAGCATAATAAAGACCATCGAGATCATCATCACACTGAACAGAATCTGGAAGACGTAACTGAGGAAACTGATTAATTCCCCTGCGCCCAACGCACCAAAGAAGACCATTTGCCCGCCGAACCAGATGATGGCCAGCGACGCGCCGTTCATCACCAGCATCATTGTAGGCATCATCATGATAACGATACTGATCGCCCGAATGGCAGATTCGGTGAATTCATCGTTGGCTTTTTTGAATTTATTGCTTTCGAAGGCGTAACGAACGAATGACTTAACCTCGCGGATGCCGATCAGGTTTTCCTGGAGGGCGCTGTTAATGTTGTCGATTTTTTCCTGCATAATTGAAAATCGCTTTGCCGCAACACGCAGGATCGCCCAGACACTGCCGGCAAGCAAGGGGATGGCGATTGCCAGGATCAGCGATAGACGGGCGTTGATGCTGTAAGCCAGGATGAAAGAAAAGACTAGCATCATTGGGGCGCGGAGTAACAAACGCAGCCCCATCATGAAAGTGAATTGCAGATTGTTGACATCGTTCGTCAGTCGGGTCACCAATGAGGCAGTGCTGAATTGATCGATATTGGAAAATGAAAAGGCCTGCACTTTTTCGAAAAGGGCGTTTCGTAAATTTGCGCCAAATCCAAGACTCCCTACAGAGGAGAATTTCATATTGAAAATACCAAAACAAATCGCTGCGCAGGCGAGAAGCACCATCAGCACACCTATTTTGGCAATATAATAGATATCTTTACTGGCGATACCCACATCAACGATTCTGGACATGAGCCAGGGCATACTCAGTTCGCACATAACATCGAGAAATACAAAGACAGGTACAAGCAGGATATACTTTTTGTATTGCCCAATGTATGTAAACAACTTCTTATTTAGCATTTTTCTCCTTTTATAGAATAACCGGGATCCCCTTTCGGCTGCAGGGAAAGACGGTTAACTTTCGTTTTTTTTGATATCGTTATGAATGTGGCCGGTTGATCGGGTTCGTAATTCTACATCAATTTTTTAATCGTTGGTTAGATAGATAAGATATTCTACCGCTGATTCCAATAGGTCAGGTTGAGCCGAGGTTCTTCGCCAGACTGAACAGGTTTACTCTTTGGGATTCAATTTGCTGTTTTGTAAATTTACCTGAATACGCATTAACAATTCGCGTAGAATATCTTTATCTTTCGTCGAGAAATCATTAAACATGCCCCGTTCTAATTGAAGGAACGCTTGATGAATTTCATCGATCAAAAATTGCCCTTTTTCCTGAATATAAACCCGCGAGATACGCTCGTCGTTTGGGTCTGGCTGGCGTTGCAGGTAATTCAGAGCTTCCAGGCGTTTGATAACTCTTGTCGCAGCGGCGGGGGATATTCTCAGTCGATCGGCAATATCAGAATGGGTTATACCGTCCTTTTCTGAAAGAATCATCAGTAAAATTGCCTGACCTCGATATAAGCCTAACTGCTCCACACATTGGTCAGCTTTTGTATGATGAAGCCGGCATACATTGACAAACAATTGACCTAAACTTTGTTCAGTGTCATCTGGCATAATTTACCTGTTAAATGTTAACTAGTTCACTAAATTTTATCACAAGATCAACCAATTTTTATTAAAGCTTTATTAGATTTTCCAGGCGTCTTCTATCTGAAAAGATGAAGACTTTTCTACCACGTTAAAAAAACCTATATAATTGAACCTGTTAACCTGATTTGTCACAGGCAATACCTATCCAAGCAATCAAGCGCTGAATAATAATGGCCGATAACAGACAAGGATTATTACAGGATGGTTAGCAGAATCGCTCGTTTTAAGGAGAAGCTATTTTTCATTCTCTTAGCTTTGGGCATTTTTATCAGCTTAATCTTTTGCGCAAGTTATCCTCTCAGACCAGTTGGGTTTGCCCTGAATCATTGGTGGATGGAAGAAAATGGCAGGCAGCAGGAAATAACACTGCCGATATTGAAGATCAATGAATCCCAATTGGCTGCTCTGACTCTGCGTACCTCCTTCCCATACGTAGATGCCGATACACTGGTTATTCCCAGGCAAAGCGGAAATTTTATTGAAGTGAAGCTCAATGGCAGAGTTGTTTATCGCGTGGGTGATCTGAATGCCCCTACCGCCAATTTGTGGAATTATGTTCACCTGATCCGGTTGCCTGAACCGTTGAAAGAAGCGAATACGCTAGAAATTCGCACCAGCAGTATTTACATGGGTACGGGCTTTAGTGGAATACCCTTTCTGAGTCGTTATGCTAAAGCAGCTCAATGGGTGGATTATCTCAATTGGTTCTATAACGACCTTTTATTGATGACCGCAGGAGCAGCATTTATTGTTGGTTTGATTCTCATTTTATTATCCTGTATTCGCCGGACGCCCTCGAACGCCGAGTTTTTTCTGGGGGTGGCTTTGATCTTTTGTGTCATTTATACATACGATTCGATTTTCCGTTTTACTTCGGGTGACCTTATTTCATTCCTATGGATCAAAAAGCTTTTGATGAGCAGCGGTTATCTGGCCAGCCTGTTCTTTATTTTCGCGCTGGAAAAGTATTTCTGGAATCAACTTAAAATCAGCCGCTGGTTTGGCGGATTATCCGTTCTCGCCATTATCATTTTGATATCCGTTCCAGATTTATATCTGCTGGCAACGGTGGTTAATTATGCGAATGTGATTCTGGCGGTCAATTTACTGATTGCTGTGATTATTCTTTATCGAATGCCTCAGAGTAAACCCTGGTTGCTTTTTCCGGCTACGCTTATGAGTCTGTCAATTATTCAGATGGCGCTGGCTATCCCGTTGAAGATTTACTTGCCTTTGATTGTACCGTATGCCATATTGACCAATACGATTCTTTTTGGGGTCAATATGATTTTGGAATTTAACCAGTTGTTTCACGAAAATATGCATTTGCAGCGGACATCTAACCTGGATCCTCTTACTGGGGCAATGAACCGCCGGGTCATCAGGGATTTACAGGTAGGACTGCACGATTTTGTTGCCCTGATCGATCTGGACAATTTTAAGGATCTGAATGATCGCTATGGCCATGTGGTAGGCGATAAGGTTTTGGTTCAGTTTACCGGAGTAGTACGGGCTAATTTACGCCAGAACGATATCGTTATCCGCTGGGGCGGAGACGAGTTTCTCCTTGTGCTGAATGTGATGACGAAAAATCAGGTCGGATATGAAGAAGTTGAGCGAATCCTTGAACGCATTCAGACGCAATATGCAAATACGAATCCAGAGATGAATCTGAGTTTTTCATACGGCATCGAAATTGTAGAAGACACGTTTGAAAAGTCGCTGGATCTGGCGGATAAACGGATGTATCAGATGAAGGAAAAGAAACTGCGTCAAATCAATAAAGCGCGGTTATCAGCCGTTTAGCAGGAATGACAGCCATCGTTTAGATGCCGATAATGCATTTAAGGCATTTCATCGCTGTTTTCTTAATCATAAATAGCTCTTCTGTTTCTGACGCCAGCGATTGCCAATATATTTTGCAACCAGCGGGAGGGGAAGGAGGGATCCTAAAAAGAGTAAAGCAAGGTTGACAAAGCCGGGTATATAAATTGCTTTGCCCTTCAAAGCGTATTCGATGATGCGCTGTGCGGCAAATTGGGTATCCGTCGTGGTGATTTTACCCCAGAAGCCTTGCGCTTTCAGTTTGCGGATAGACTCGGCGTGTGTTGGAAGCCCGGCAGGACAGACGACCATGGCCGTTCCATAATCGCTGATTTCTTCCCGGATGGCAAGGGTGAAATCGATGAGAAAGCGTTTGGATGCTGCGTATGTTGCCTTATAGGGCATCGGAAAGAAGGCAGCCAGGCTGCTGATATTAACCAGCAGAAAACGGTGATCGGGATCGCGCAGTTTGAGGATGGCATGCGTCATATCCACGGTCGCTTCGATTAGCAAATGAAGGAGATGTAGGATTTGTTCACGTGATTTATCCAGGAAGGCGCCTTCGTAATCCCTTCCGGCGACGTTAATCAACCCCCAAAAGCAATAGCTCCCTGATTGAAGGGCATTGATAAGACGGGTGCGCGATTCCTTCGACGTCAAATCGCAGGAGATATAATGGATATCAGTGCCATACGTTTTGGCGATTGATTCGACAAAATCATTGCTATCATCGGCCTGATCGGTTAAAAATAGATCGTAGCCTCGTCTGGCGCATTCGTGAACCAGCGCGCTACCCAGTCCTCCGGTTGCTCCGGTAATTAAAAGGCAGGATTTCATGGGGCGGTTTCTCCAATCCCTGAGATTTTAACAGGTTATGCCATGTCAATGATATGATTGTATCAAAGATAATCAAGGAGAAAAATGTATCTCGGTTGGTTGATCACTTTAGCAGTATTAATACCCAATGCGTTCTACTTTTTCTTCGCTTCCAGGATGCCGCCTCAACCGGCAGTGGCTGTAGAACAGAAATCTTTGTTTGATAAGGTAATAGAAGTGTTTGAACAAATTGGACGGATTGCGGTATTTTTAATCCCGTGTTTTTATCCGATCAATACAGAGAATTTTACCGGTAATATCGGTTTTATTGCTATGTTGATTGCCATCGGTTTTTATTATCTTGCCTGGGGAAGATACTTTTCCCAGGGGCTAAAACGCATTTTGTTATTCAATCCGTTTTGGGGCATGCCGCTGCCGCTGGCCGTGAGTCCGGTTGTTTATTTTCTGGCGGCTGCATTCGTCTTACATTCAGTTTATCTGATGGCGGCGGCGCTGGTTTTTGGCGTTTGCCATATTTATATCAGCAATCGGGAGTACCAGAAATTGAAAAGACATTGAGGTCCGATCTGTTTCCATGCAGAATGTGGTCGCAACCTGTTATTCCTTATTGATTCGAATAAATCGCGCCTGGTAATAATTTCAGATCCGAATGATATGTGCGATAATGTAGATGAATTATCTTGGGCTTACCGGGAATTTTAGCGAAACATAATAAATTGACGCCCTGTTAGAATCAAACTGACGGGGCGCGGTGTTTAGTTTTGGCTTGCGTTGTTGACTTATTTATGGTATTGTTGCCCGGACTTTTTGATAATCTTTTATTCTGGTTCCTTACCAACGTCAATTCGGAAGAACACAGCAATCATAATTTTGTTGTCATTGCAAAGAAGCAACCCTACGGGATATGCTAAGCAACTGACATTGTACCCGAAGGGTAAGCAATCTTATTCAAATGACAAGAGAGAGACTGCTTTGCCCTCGAGGAGAGCTTGCAGTAACAGAAACAAGTAGATTTTTCTAATTCCGAATTCACGTTTATTCTACTGGAAGGAAAATGTTATAGGAGTTGATTTATGCCTGGTTTTACCCCTGCCCGACGGTGGCAGCCGGCTTATTATCCATTTCATAAACCGCCGTTTCTTCACCGGGTTATGGCTGCTTTTGAACGAACAATTAAAGGGGCAGTGTTTGGCTGTCGGATGTGCGGCAATTGCCTTTTACAAGAGACGGCTTTCATCTGTCCGATGGAATGTCCAAAGGGGTTGCGCAATGGCCCGTGCGGGGGCTCAACGCCCGAGCATTGTTATGTGGATGAGACGCGCCCGTGCATCTGGTATAAAATCTATGAACGCGCTGAATGGATGGGCAGAACCGAGCGGTTGTTGGAAGTCCTTCCTCCCTTGGATTGGGAAAAAGTGGGCACCGATGCTTCTTATGATGTTTACAAGCAGTGGCGAAAATCTGGCGGGATCAAAGCGACGCTGCGCGTTTTAACCCGCTCACCCCAAGAGATTGCGCGAGCATGGGATCGGCTGTTTTACGAAATCCGCCAACCCGATTGGTGGCAGGGGGATGCTGAACCTCATCCTGCTCCGCAGCATAGCCCGGTTTCGAAACTGGAAGAAAAGCTGGCAGCGGGTCGGTTTGTCATCACTGCCGAGATCGCGCCGCCGCTGGCGGCATCGCCTGATGATGTGATCAAAAAGATTGAGCTGTTACGCGATCACATCGATGCGGCAAATTTCACCGATAACCCTTCGGCCACGCCACGCATGTCTTCGCTGGTGTGTTCAGCGTTGGCATTGCAGCATGGTCTGGAACCGGTAATGCAAATTGCCGCCCGTGACCGGACGCGGATGGGCGTCCAGGCGGAAGTGTTAGGCGCAGCGGCATTGGGCATCCGCAATGTGTTATGTCTGACAGGTGATCACCCTCGTCTGGGTCCAGCTCCTCACGGTCGGATGGACATCTGGGATATTGATGCAATTCAAATGATCTGGATATTGCGAAGGATGCGGGATGAATGTCATTTCCTGGATAGCCGGGATATTAAATGCGGCCCTTCGATTTTCATCGGCGCTGCGGGTTCACCCAATTCATCGACAGAGCGTTTTCAGGCAGTTCGAGAAGAGAAGAAAGTCAACGCCGGCGCTCAGTTTTTTCAAACCAATCTGATCTACGATGTTGAACGGTTTGAGCGTTATCTTGCAGCGCTTGACCAGCGCGGCGTTCTTGACCGGGTTTACCTTCTGGCCGGAGTGGCGCCTATCCGCAGCGCCAAAGCAGCAGTTGCTATGAGCCAGGTGCCGGGAGTAAAAATGCCCCCGACGATTATTGAGCGGTTGGAAAAGAGCTGTGATCCAAAGGAAGAAGGTATTCAGATTGCTTTAGAGATCATGGATAAGATAAAAGATTTACCAGGCGTCAATGGCATTCACATTATGACTGTTGGCTGGGAATCGATCGTGCCGC
Source organism: uncultured Anaerolineaceae bacterium (assembly GCA_964503685.1). GTDB lineage: Bacteria > Chloroflexota > Anaerolineae > Anaerolineales > Anaerolineaceae > CAZDAW01. The sequence continues at coordinate 30,217 of CAZDAW010000034.1, forward strand.
GTCTGGTGTCCGATTCGGGTTTGCGCCGGCCAAATTAACAAAAAAGGAGAAAAGTCTATGAATACGCTTCCCTCTGTTATCGAAGCTATTGGTAACACACCCTTGGTTGAGCTTTCGCGAATCACGAAGCATGAAGGCGTGGAGGGAAGAGTTCTTGCCAAACTGGAATATCTTAACCCTGGTTTTTCGAAGAAGGACCGGATTGCCCGGCAGATGATTGAAGACGCCGAAGCTGAGGGTTTATTAAAACCCGGCCAAACGGTGGTTGAATTGACCAGCGGCAATACCGGGACGGGGTTAGCGATTGTCTGCGGGGTGAAGGGATACCATTTTGTGGCGGTTATGTCAAAAGGTAATTCTGTGGAAAGAGCGCGGATGATGCGCGCTTTAGGCGCCGAAGTGGTTCTGGTTGACCAGTTGCCCGAATCAAAACCTGGGCAGGTTTCAGGCGGTGATCTGGCGCGGGTGGAGGAAGAAACGCAGCGTATTACAGCCGAACGCGGCGCTTTCAGAGCAGATCAATTTCGTCTGAAGAGTAATTTTCAGGCGCATTATCAGCACACCGGGCCTGAGATTTTAGAGCAATCTGGCGGTCAGATCGATGGTTTCTGTGATTTTGCTGGAACCGGTGGATCGTTTGCGGGTTGTGCGGCAGCGTTTAAAACGTATAATCCTGCAATTTGCTGTTATCTGGTCGAACCGGATACAGCGGCTGCGCTGGCCGGCAAGCCGGTCAGCAATCCTAATCATCCGATTCAAGGCGGCGGTTATTCGCTGACTGATCTGAAATTTCTTAACCGGAAACATATCGATGGTTATGTTCAGGTAAGTGGTAAAGAGGCAGTTGAAATGGCGCGCAAACTGGCAAAGATAGAGGGTGTGTTCGCGGGGTTTTCTTCTGGAGCTAATCTGGCCGCCGCTTTTCAATTGCTGCGTGGAGAATTGAAGGGAAAAACCATTGCAATATTACTCAATGATTCGGGATTAAAATATCTCAGTACAGATTTGTGGCAGTGAAATTAATTAAACCATTAAAGGTAATTAAACAGTGAATATAAAAACAAAATTCCTCCGCCTGGTCGTTGGAATTGCAATTGTAACGCTTATTCTGTTTGTTGCATTTTCATTGATTTCGTCGGCGATTCTGACCTGGGGAGCGACGCCCGAAGAAGCGGCGGGCGTTTGGCCGGGCGATGAAATCTTGTCTGAACCGAACTTGATGTGGACTCACGGGATCACGATTCGGGCGCCGCTAGCAGAGACCTGGCCATGGATTATTCAAATAGGGGATACGCGGGGTGGTTTTTATAGCTACACATTCATTGAGAACCTAGTTGCCGGGAAAGACTTCTATCATAATGCGGATCGGATTGTGAATGAGTGGCAAAACCCAAAACAAGGTGAAACGATCATCGATGTTATGTTGGCGATAAAGGATTATCAACCTGATGCCTGGATGTTGGCGGAATCGACAGAGGCGCTGAACAAAATAGGTTTGAGATGGACCTGGGGATGGAACCTTTCTGCTATTGATGCGCAAAGTACGCGCATGGTGATTCGAATGCGCATCCGGGGTGATGCGATAACAAATCCCCTTGCTACTTTTTTTGTTAACGTCGGCGGCTTTGTGATGGAGCAAAACATGATGCAGGGCATCAAGCTGCGCGCTGAAGGACGTTCGGAGCCGCCCTGGATTGAAGTGATTGAGATTGTGATCTGGCTGGCAACTCTGCTGGCTGGCTTTACGGCGGCTGTCTTATTCATCACCCGCAAGGAATGGATTGTGCCTCTCATTGTTGGGATTGCGTCCGTCTTGCTGCTGATTCTGTTTACCTTTGTGCAGCCTTCGATCTGGCTGCGAATTATTCTGGTTTCAGGCCTGCTGGCCGCGTTATGGTGGGCTTTTAAAGGGCGCGGAAAGTGAAGAAATGGCTTCATGGTATAATCTTTTTTTGCAATCGATCAGAGTATATTGAATTGATAACAATAAACTCTGTGATGCAGTAAAGGTCTTTATGGCAAGTTCAGCGCGATTATTATATACCCATCGAAAATTACTCTGGCGGGTGACGTTGAATGATATCTGGCAACGTTATGCCGGTTCTATATTGGGATTCGGCTGGGCGATCGTATCGCCTATGATCTTGCTTGCTTTCTATGCGGCTATTTATCTGGTGGTCTTTCGGGTGAG
>CAZDAW010000035.1:0-32317 GCA_964503685.1 uncultured Anaerolineaceae bacterium
GGTATTATACGTTCAAGCCGGAGCGATGTCAAGGAATAAACCTGTGGATCATTTATTTTCCCCTGAACCAGAGGTGACTGCCTCCGCCAGCATCCCTGTAATCGGTCAACGCCTTATCCATTTCAGCCTCATTTTCCCAAAAACTGCTCAACTGAGATCGATACGCAGCGATGGATTCGATCCATGCTTTCAAAGCAGCGTCAGTAATCTGAAAATCAACCTGTTCCCATTCGGGCTGAAGGTAATTTTTTAAATCGACGCCATCAAATTGAATATAGGGATAGTCCGCATAATAGCAGGATATTCTGCCCATACTTTCAGCCGCCTTACGCACAAGGCGGTGATCAATATGGCCGCCAAGAGTCAGCGGACAAACAATATTCCACTCATCAGAAAGTTCGCGGCTTAATTTTTCGCTCAGACTGTGAATAAGAGCATGATCATGTGGATGCGGTTCTCCATTGATCAATTCAGAACGAGCATACATAAATTGGTCATCAACAGGGCTGCGCCGGTAAATACAATCAGGTATCTCAAAATGACGAGGGGTTGCACCTACACGTTTACAGGCCTCAATATCTTCCTGGCGGCGTTGAGCGGGAGCGTCTGGCCCGGTCTGCCAGCGTTCGTGCAGTTCGAGCGCCAATGGTGAAAATACTTCGGTTGGCGAGTCGCCAGCGCAGATTGTCCAGATTTCAACCTGATCGCCCGCCTGCACTTGCTGCCAGATCAATCCGCCGCAAGAAAGAACAACATCATCCAAGTGAGGAGAAAGATATATCCAGTGCATTTTTCCCATTTTCCAAAGAGAGTAATTGATGTCATCATACAACGAACACATCAAATTATAGCGGATAATCTCATGATCTTCTGAATAGTTCACAATATAGGATTAACTCAAGATAACAATTTATGCCAGAAGATTTATTGTCATTGCAAATTCATCCACAGCGCCGAGGCGCTTTTCATAATTATCATTTCCTCTGCACCTCTTTGATCGGTTTATTTTCCTGCCTCGGCAACTGGCTTACCCACTCAACAGGATTCGCGGCAACAAACCAATCACTTTGCCATAATGAAATACGGGACTTCAGCAGTTTTATATAAGTTTGTGAAACTCTGAAACAATTGCTAACTGATCTGGACGAATTGTCGGATTTTATGATATACTCATGTCGCTCCCGCATATAGCGGGAGATATTATGCTGATGCAGTTAATCATCTTATTTCACATTTCACACGTCTCTGACTTGACAGTGCGTGCCGGCTGACCGGTGCTGATCAGGAATGACGAGACGGAGGAAAAAACGCAAAGGAGAAATTTAAAATGTCAACAGTTATTTCCATGAAAGCCTTGTTGGAAAGTGGCGTCCATTTTGGTCACAGAACCAACAAATGGCATCCCCATATGCGCCCATATATCTTCACTGAGCGCAATGGAATTCACATCATTGATCTCCAACAAACCGTAAAATCGATCAATCAAGCCTATAATGTAGTGCGCGATACCGTCATGGAAGGCGGTAATGTACTCTTTGTAGGTACCAAGCGCCAGGCGCAAGATACCGTCAAAGAAGAAGCCATTCGTTGTGGAATGCCCTACGTTACTGAACGCTGGCTGGGTGGTATATTGACCAACTGGAGTACCATGTTCCAGCGAATCCAGGAACTGGAGCGACTCGAGAAACTGCGCGACACGGGTGAAATCAGCCGCTTGACTAAAAAGGAAGGACTTCTGATTGAACGTGAAATCAAGCGCCTGGAAATCCGCCTCAGTGGTATTCGCAACATGAAAACACTTCCAAATCTCTTGTTCGTTGTTGACGTCAGCCGAGAAGAGACCGCCATCCACGAGGCTAACCTTGTCAATATTCCGGTAATTGCACTGGTCGATACCAACTGCGATCCAAGGGGGGTAGATTATGTCATCCCGTCCAATGATGATGCCATTAGAGCAATCAAATTACTGGTCGGGAAAGTGGCCGATGCAGTTTTGGAAGGCAAAGGCTTACGCAAAGATATTCCCGAAACAGAAGCTCAGCCCGCAGAAGCCGCTGTTGCTCAGATCAAACCAACCATCAGCCTTGATGAAGAATTGGAAGAAAAAGACCTTCTGGGTGAAGCCACCCTTGCAAAATTGGAAACCTCGCGCCACACAGAGGAAGATAGTGAGTTTGACGTTTAATTTGTTTACATAATTTAAGAATGAGGATTATAAAATGGCAATCACGACTGAAATGATCAAACAACTACGCGAGGCGACAAATGCAGGTATTCTCGACTGCCGTAAAGCGCTCGAAGCAGCCGATGGCGATTTCGACAAGGCGGTTGATTATCTTCGAGAAAAAGGTCTGGCAATGGCAGCCAAGCGATCTGACCGAGAGGCTTCTGAAGGTGTGGTAGAAGTTTATTCGCACGGCAATGGCCGAATTGGCGTGATGGTTGAGGTCAATTGTGAAACCGACTTTGTCGGCCGATCCGAATCTTTTCGTAAATTTGTTCACGAAATTGCTTTGCAAATAGCAGCCTCAGCACCCAAATATATCAAAGAGGAAGATATTCCTGAAGATGTATTAAAACACGAAGCCGATATTGCCCGCCAGCGTGCTCGCGAAGAAGGCAAACCTGAAAATATTCTCGATCGTATTGTCGAAGGTCAGCTTAACAAGTTCAAGGACGAAGTTGTTCTTCTTCGCCAGGTATATATCAGAGACGATAGCCTGACCATCGAGAAATTGCTCCACCAGAATATCGCAAGCCTTGGCGAAAATATCTTCATCCGGCGGATTGCCCGATGGGAATTAGGTGAAAGTATCTCTTAATCAAAAAAGACCAACCTTACGGTTGGTCTTTTTTTGAAATGCAGCCTGTTTATAAAAATGTGATATTCATGGAGGTGTGAGTATTATGGAAGAGATCAAATATCATCGGATTTTACTCAAATTGAGCGGAGAAGCGCTGGGGGTTTCGCAAAATGCAGGGATTGATCCATTACAGGCACAAAACATCGCCGAACGAATCCGCGATGTGCGTGAAATGGGTATCGATGTGGCTGTGGTGATCGGCGCCGGAAATTTATGGCGTGGCCGGATTGGCATTGATGTCGGGATGGATCGCGCCACAGCCGATTATATGGGGATGCTGGCCACAGTCATGAACGCACTGGCGCTCATGGATGCGCTTGAAAGAATGGGGGTCATTACCAGAGTTCAATCGGCTATTGAGATGAGATCAGTCGCCGAGCCCTATATTCGGCGCCGTGCGATTCGACACCTGGAGAAAGGACGCGTTGTGATCTTCGGGGGTGGAACAGGCAATCCATACTTCTCAACTGACACAGCCGCTGCTTTGCGGGCAATGGAAATTGATGCAGATGTCGTGATCAAAGCCACCAAGGTAGATGGTGTTTACGACTCTGATCCCAAGCTTAATTCGAAAGCCGTGAAATTCGATCAAATCTCTTATATCGACGCCTTAAATCTTCATCTTGAAGTCATGGATAGCACAGCTTTGTCTCTGTGTATGGAAAACAATATGCCAATTCTGGTGCTAAACCTTTGGGACCCCGACGCACTCCGTCAGGCGTTATTAGGAAAAGCAGTCGGCACCCTGGTAACAGCCTGACATCCAGGACTTTCACAAGAATAATCATATTCCGCCGGGACGCTCTTTCGCAGTAACAGCGCCTGGAGACAACACCGTATGTGAAGGCCCTGCCTGAAATCAAAAAATAATGTGGCAATTTTTTGAATTTTAAGGTATCCTTAACCATGTTATTTCTTATTGCATAACATTGAGGAGGTCACAGTGATTAAGGACGCGGTCAAAGATGCTGAATCCCGGATGAAAGGCGCTCTGCAGGCGCTTGAAGATGACCTTTCCGGTATTCGCACCGGTAGAGCTAATCCAGCTTTGGTTGAACGTTTGGCGGTAGAGTATTATGGCGCGCCAACGCCGTTAATGCAACTTGCCAGTATCAGTGTTCCAGAACCACGCTCTCTCTTAATACGCCCATTCGATCCTTCATCTCTCAAAGCAATTGAACGCGCCATCCAAATGTCAGACCTTGGATTAACGCCCAACAATGATGGAAAATCCATCCGCCTGAACCTGCCTGTACTCACTGAAGAACGCCGGCGGGAGTTGGCAAAAATTGTCCGCAACCGCCTCGAAGAATCGCGGGTTTCCATCAGAAATATCCGGCGTGATATTATCAAAGATATTAAAGAATTCGAGAAAGAAAAATTGATTTCTGAGGATGACCTCAAACAAGGCGAAGAAGAACTCCAAAAACTTACAGACCGATATATTCAACAGGTGGACAGCATAGGGGAACGCAAGGAAAAGGAGATACTGGAAGTATAGAACGCCTTCCAGCGTTTATTATGACAGGTTCACAAACAAAAATCCCCAGAGAGAAAATCCCTCAACATGTCGCAATTATTATGGATGGCAATGGCCGATGGGCTGCCGAACGCGGATTGCCCAGACTGGAAGGACATCGCGCCGGCACCGAGAATTTGCGTCGGGTCATCCGGGCAGCCGTTGAACTGAATATCCGTTACCTTACTTTTTACGCATTTTCAACAGAAAATTGGGGAAGACCCAAAAGTGAAGTTCAGGGTTTAATGCGTATCCTGGAAGATGTAATCGACCGTGAATTGGACGAGCTTCACAAAGAAGGGGTGCAGATTCACCATATTGGTCGGTTGGAAGGTTTAAACCCAACTTTATGCAAGAAGATTCAATCGGCTATCGAATTGACAAAGAATAATAATCGGCTGATTTTGAGTATCGCCCTGAACTATGGCGGGCGTGACGAGATTGTACATGCCGTTCAACAGTTAATCAAAGACAACATCAAGGCAGAAGATGTCTCGGTGGAAATCATCAATCAATACCTCTTCACAAAAGACATACCCGATCCGGATTTAATCGTCCGGACATCTGGCGAGCTACGCCTTAGCAACTTCTTAATTTGGCAGGCAGCCTACGCTGAATTTTACGTTACCCAGGTTTATTGGCCTGACTTTGACAAGGCAGAGCTAGAAAAAGCCATTCAAGCTTTCAGTCAACGTGATCGACGATATGGGGGACTATCGCAAACCAGACCGGATGCTGGAGCTGATGCTGCGTAAACGTCTTTTAGCGGTTATCGTCATTATCCCCATCGGCGCAAGTGTCATAGTAGCAGGGGGAATAATCTATACACTCTTTATCGCTATCGTTATGGGAATCGCCGCCTGGGAATTTGTTCGGATATACAAAACGGGCGGCGCGACCCCAGCAACGTGGCTCGTATATATTGGCGTTATCCTGCTGGTTATCAGCCGGGCAGTATATAATTTCGCTCATATCGATGGCTTATTGACGCTGCTGGTATTATGCGCGATGGCTTTTCATTTGATTTCTTATGAACGGGGCAATGATCACGCCGCAACAGACTTTTCGGCAACAATCTGCGCTATCATTTACGTTGGTTGGATGGGCGCCTATTTTATCTCCCTCCGTAATATCCCCGACGGCAAATGGTGGCTTCTATTGGCGATTCCAGCCGTTGGTTTGGCAGATACGGGTGCATACTTTATCGGAAGTAAATTCGGCCGGCATAAACTATCACCGCGCCTCAGCCCTAATAAAACCTGGGAAGGTATTATCGGAGAAATTATTTTCGGAGCCGTTGGTGGTTTATTTTTGGGATACCTCTGGAATATCGCCTGTCCGGCAATAACACCCCTTAGAGGAGCAATATTGGGGACCGTTCTGGCTGTATTAACTCCCCTTGGCGACCTGGGTGAAAGCATGATCAAGCGTCAATTCAACGTAAAGGATTCCAGTAACATCATTCCAGGCCACGGCGGAGTGCTGGACCGAATCGATTCCTGGATTTGGGCAGTACCAATAACATTTTATATTGTCCAATATTTTTGGTTATAGCAAACATCATCTCTCATTTATAAACAATAAAATTACTTAATGAGGAGGTTGTTATGAGCGACAAACCATCACGTAATCTCGCACTTGAATTGGTTCGGGTGACTGAAGCAGCCGCGCTGGCCGCCGGTCGGTTTATAGGTCGAGGCGATAAAGAAGCCGCCGACCAGGCAGCAGTAGATGCCATGCGGATTGTCCTCAACACGATTGAAATGGACGCCGCCATCGTCATTGGTGAAGGAGAAAAAGACGAAGCGCCGATGCTATATAATGGAGAACGCCTTGGAACAATGCAACCACCTTTAATGGATATTGCTGTTGACCCAATTGACGGTACCCGATTGATTGCTAATGGTCAGGGCAATTCAATCGCCACCGTGGCAATGTCCCCGCGTGGAACGATGTTTAACCCTGGCCCAATTGTTTACATGAATAAGATCGCTGTAGGACCAGAATGTAAAGGCAAGATGGACATCAATGCACCCATAAAGGATACATTGAAAAAAGTCGCCAGGATCAAAGGCGAGGAAATTGACGACCTGACAGTTTTCATCCTTGATCGCCCCCGTCATGCTCAACTGATAAAAGAAGTCAGAGAGTGCGGCGCTTGTATTCGATTGCTCCCGGATGGCGACGTCGCTGGGGCTTTAATGACCGCCTGGCCTGCTTCGGGCATCGACATCATGCTCGGCATTGGCGGAACACCGGAAGGCGTGTTGGCCGCCTGCGCCTTACGCGCCATGGGAGGTGAAATTCAAGGGAAATTATTTGCCCGTAACGAAGACGAGCGTCGGCGCGGTTTGGACATGGGCTATGATTTTGACAAAGTATTGACGCTGGACGACCTGATTAATACGGACGATGTATTCTTTGCCGCCACAGGCATCACTAACGGCGATTTGCTGCAAGGTGTGGCTTATTCTAAAGATCATGCCCGCACGGATAGCCTTGTTGTCAGAGGACTGACTGGCACCATCCGGGAAATCATATCAACCCACCAGTTGGATAAATTGAATCGCATCAGCGCCATAATCTATTAATTGACCTGATCCCTTTAATAAAATAAAGAGACACCCGATTTTTTTCGTCAGGTGTCTCTTTACAAAAATATATGTTTAGCTATTTGATGAGATAAGTGGCATTCACCGTGACGGTAACAGTCATTTGACCGGCTGAAATGGGAACATTGGATGCCACAGCCGTATCCAGACCGCCCCTGCCAGAATAGGAGTACATAGGCATCTCAGCAGTATAAACACTGATGGATTGGATATCACCTACTGTAACACCGGCCGCTTTGGCTAACTCTTCAGCCTGTTTGCGGGCATCATCCACAGCAGCCTTACGCGCCTCTGCCTCAGCCTGAGATTTATTATCCACATCGAACTGGATATTATTAATGGAATTTGCTCCCGCTTTGACGGCTTCGCCAAGTAAATGCCCAATCTGATCCAATTTCCGAACGGTAACCATCACATTGTTATCTACTGAATAGATAACTACATCCGTCATTTGCCCATCTTTATCATACTGCTGTTGCGGATAGATACTGAAGTTACTCGTTTGGATGTCTTTATCTGCCACGCCAAGTTTGACCAGGGTCTCTTTCATTTTTGTCGTAGCCGAATTGTTACCGGTCACCGCTTCGCTGATATCCTTATTTTGGGTGTGAACGCCAATATTGATATAGGCAATATCTGGAACAAGATCCACTTTACCCATCCCGGTTACGCTTATCGTCCGAGTAGCCGTCTCAGTAGCAGAAGCGACATTCAGGGCTTGCGCTGAATTTGCAGAAACAATGCTTTCAGTCGATGCCAGACCGGTTGCCAGGCTGGGTGAGCAGGCGCTCAACAGAGCCACAATAAGTAAACCTGATAACACAAGAATTGATTTTTTTGTCATTCTTACCTCCACGTAAGTATTATGATATGAATATAGACGTTTTCAATACAAAAAAGTTCCTTATTTTTCGAAATTCCTCTTGATAATTTCCAGCTTTGGCTATACAATACAAAACAAATGTTCTGTTAATCAAGAGGGTATGATGCCTGTTGACTTTCCTGAAGTGAATCGCCAGATCAAAGAATATGGGAAAAAAGCCAAAAACCGCCAGCAACACTTGCAAAGCATTCGCGAAGATGGGCAAAAATGGCTGAACCAATATGCTGGCGAGATCAATTTTTTACAAGAGAAAATCAAACGAGCAATTGAATATAATTCAACGTTACGTTGCGCTGTCCCGCTTAGCGAACCATTAAACGCTCATATTCCCACCCACCAAAAAAACAGCGAAATTACAATTCTGGCGGCTGATGGCTCGCAGATATTCCCCGATCGGCACAGTCAGGTGGAATATTCGTTAGTTAATGTTGGCGCAATCCAGATGAGATCAGGAGCGCCTGATCCGCCCAAAGAAACCATTCAGAGCGAACTCATCTATGATGAGCAATTGTACACAGATAATGGAATCATCTCAGAAGAAATTGTGGCCTTGATGCGTGACCTGGCGGAAAGAAAAGTGCTGGCAGAACTGGCGCAAAAGGCGCAGCCTCCTATCATCACACTTACTGATGGCCCGCTGGAACTTTTTCGCGAACCCAAAGAATCAATTGAATTTAGCAAACGCTTCAATGATTATCTGGAAGTGCTTCGTCGCTTATACGAACAGAACGTGGTGACCGCCGGCTACGTCGATAAACCTGCGGCCGATCTGGTAACCCGTCTGCTAGAGATTGCCATGCTGCCCGACGCAGATCTTAATCATGCCGGCAAAGATCATCGGCCTTTACGCGGTTTATCAGATAAAGAATTGTTCCGCGAGATATTACAAACGCCCGGAGAACGATCGGCGGTATTTGCCATCCAGTCAATTTCATCTGCCCGTTATAAAGATGAACTCGCCTTACATTTTTTCTATTTGAACGTGGGGCGTATAGGAAATCCCTGGATTGTGAGAGTGGAAATCCCTGCCTGGGTTGCACTGAGTCCACTGATGCTGGATAATTTACATACCGTATTGTTGAATCAAAGCCAGATTATGGGGAATAAGCCGTACCCCTATGTTCTTCACCGGGCGCATGAGGTCGCAATCGTCACCCACTTTGAAAAACAACAGGTGGATCAAATGATCATCAATGAGCTATACAGACAGGGAATCATCGTCGGGCAAAAATCAAATAAACAGAGTGGCAAAGATCTGCCAGGAAGAACGAGGTACAAGGCATGAACGAATTGGAAATAGGACGGTTACTACGCGCCAGTACAACAGGTTTCGTCATCGGGTGTAAAGTCTCTCAGCTCTCAGTACCGGCGTTTGGCGCCCTGGTAAGGGCGCCTCTGGAAACTAATTATCAGGTGTATGGATTAATTTATGACATTCACATCGATGATGATGGATTGGTGAGGCAACTCGTTACTGCCAGCGGCGTCGAAGAGGCCGTGATACAGGATAATCGAATTAACCGGAATGTTCCCGTAGAAATCAGTGTTCTGACAGTGGGCTACGAGAAGAATTGTATAATCTCTCATTTATTACCGCCGCGCCCTCCGCTGAGTCTGGACGCAATTTTCCTGTGCACCGAGCTGGAAATTTGCCATTTTACAGACGCAGGACGCTTTGGGTATTTCAGACACATCCTGCGTGACAGCAATCTGCCGATTGGCGAATTACTGGCAGCCCATCTGCAGCAGGCAGGGAAAGCTCATCAAGAAAGCGGTAATGCCGAATGGGTAAATAAGGCTACCCAAGAGCTGATCACCCTCTTAAGGGACGATTACCCTGCTCTGATGACCGTCTTAAGCGCCCTGGCAGACATAAAGCAAGATTAACTCATATTTCACAGGAGTTTGTTCATTATGGCAGAAAAGCCTGAATCGAAATCTGAAAATGAACAGTCGCCGAAAGTCGGTTATATCGTCGGCGGTGGATTAAAAGAAAGCCTGAAAGCTCGTCTTACCGTGCCTGCCCAGAATGTACAGGAAGGCGGATTTGTAGTGATCAAAAGCAACCAATGGCAGTTCTATGGGTTAGTCACCGACTTGCAACTGGGTTCCACTGACCCGCGTTTTGCCGACGAACAGAGCGAAACGCGCCTGCCGCCGCAAATGGCAGGACTGCTGCACGGCCAAACTTTATACACAAATCTGGAAATTCTCCCCTCATTAATGCTCGAATGCGGCCCCGATCAGGAATCATCAGAATACAGAGACTGGTTTACTGCGCATGCCGATAACCCGCCGCGGCCAATGCCCGTGAAAACAATCCCACCCCATCACGCCGAAGTCTATCTGGCGAGCGCCGGCGATGTTGCTGAAATATTCGGGGGTGAAGACAGACCAGGCAACTTTCCTGTCGGCAAAACACGTGAACAGAACCATCCTGTATGCATCAACCTGGATCAATTTGTGCAGCGTTCGTCGGGCATTTTCGGGGCAACTGGAACAGGCAAGTCGTTTTTAACGCGAATTATCTTGTCAGGCCTCATCAATTACAACCGGGCTTCGCTTTTAGTATTTGATATGCATAATGAATACGGCCTGGACGATTATGCATCAGATACAGGTCAGAGAGTACCTGGTTTACGAACCAAATTTCCGGCCCGCGTGCGAATCGTCGGGTTGGGCAAAGGGAGTATGATCCGTGGAATAGCGCCTGATTTCAACCTGGAAATTGCCCGGAGCGACATCCAACCTGAAGATATTGAACTGCTCTCCCGTGAACTCAACCTTAAAGAAACGACCCCGACGACTCTTGATGCCCTGGTTGCCACTTTTGGCCGCGAGCGCTGGTTTACCGAATTTCACGCGATGAAAATCGGCGCCACCATCGAAACAGAGGAAGGAAAACGCATCCCGGCTCCCGACAGTGTAGCAGCCTGGGCAAATGAGGCAGGCGTCAATGTCATGGCTGCTGAAGGACTGCGCTCCAAGCTCAACCGCCTCTTTGAATTACCTTATATTGTTGAAAAACCTGCCGCAGATACAATCTCCGAAATCATTAAAGCCCTTGAAAACGGGCAGCATATCTTTCTCTCATTTGGTAATTATGACCGCGATCTGGATTATTTGTTGGTTACCAATTTATTAACCCGCCGTATCCGGCGGGCATGGGAAGAATCCACTAATGCTTTTCGCAGTAAAGGTGAAAAAGAGCCACGCCCGCTTGTTATCGTAATAGAAGAAGCGCACAAACTATTGAATCGGGAAATGGCGTCTCAAACGACTTTCAGTACAATTGCCCGCGAAATGCGCAAGTATTATGTCACACTGGTGATTATCGATCAGCGCCCGTCGCAAATTTATGATGAGGTAATGTCGCAGCTGGGTACGCGGGTTTCGGGCTGGCTGGGCGACGATGATGACATTCGTGCAGTGCTTTCAGGTCTGGCCGGGCGCGAAGCATTACGCGGCATGTTGGCCCACCTTCAACCCAAAGAAGAAGTTTTATTATTGGGCTGGGGTGTTCCCATGCCCATCCCGGTGCGTACCCGCCGCTACGACGACGTATTTTGGGAAGAGTTATTGAGTAAACGAAGTGGAAAATCAAGCGAAGCGGATATCTTAAAGGAGCTGGGATACTGATGATTCGCGGCATTGATTATATTGGCGTAGGAGTAGGCGCAATCATTATCAATGATCAGGGTAAATTATTTATGGCGCGGCGCGGATTAAAAGCCAAAAACGAACGCGGCCTCTGGGAATTTCCAGGAGGCAGCGTGGAATATGGTGAAACACTTGCAAGTGCTTTGCGCCGCGAAATGCATGAAGAATATGGAATTGAAATCCAGGTCGGAGAGTTGCTGGATGTTGTTGACCACATCCTTCCAGAAGAACATCAACACTGGGTCTCGCCAACTTATCTGTGCACCATCCAATCCGGTACTCCGGTAATCCTTGAAAGTGATAAATGCTCCGAGATCGCCTGGTTTACCCCTGATGAAGCGCCTGCTGACTTGACTCAGATTACGCGGGTGAATCTTAATAACTATCGTTCCAGGATACAACACCAAGAATCCAGATCTTATAACAAAAATCGAGGAGACTGATTATGTGCGACACAATAGTTGCCCTTGGCAACGTAACCGAAGATGGCGTCACCTTATTTGGAAAGAATTCTGATCGCGAACCGAATGAAGCGCATCATCTCATCCGCATCCCGGCTGCAGATCATCCCGCCGGAAGCCGGGTTAAATGCACCTACCTCGAAATTCCCCAGGTTGAACACACTTACGAGATTCTCCTGGCAAAACCTTTCTGGATCTGGGGAGCTGAGATGGGAACGAACGAACATGGTGTTACCATCGGTAATGAAGCTGTTTTCACAAAAGTCCCTTACGATAAAAAGCCCGGTTTGATCGGCATGGACTTTCTTCGCCTGGCGCTCGAACGGGCAAAAACTGCCCGCCAGGCGCTGGATGTGATAACCCAATTGCTTGCCGCTTTCGGCCAGGGCGGTAATTGTGGGTTTCAGCATCAACTCTTTTATCATAACAGCTATTTGATTGCTGACCCATCCGATGCCTGGGTATTGGAAACCGCTGGGCAACAATGGGCCGCCGAACAGGTCAAAGACATTCGCACAATATCCAACCGATTAACCATCGGCAATTGCTGGGATCTGGCGTCAGATGATCTCATCCGCTATGCAGTCGATCGAAAGTGGTGCAAAAGCCAGGACGACTTCGACTTTGCCCGCTGCTATTCTGATTTTATTTATTCAACATTCAGCAAAGGCAGAGAACGCCAATGCCGCAGCGCAGAACTTCTGAAAGCAAAAAAAGGCGCATTATCCGTCAGTTCATTTATGGAAGTTCTGCGTGATCACGGGCCGCAGGCAGTCTCAGATTGGAGCCCGGACCGCGGTTTGGCAAACGTGACAATTTGCTGGCATGCGGGTTTTGGGCCGATTCGCGGCAGCCAATCAACCGGATCAATGATCTCGCATTTGGGAAAAGAAGTGCAAACCCATTTTGTTACGGGCACTTCCGCACCTTGCACAGGCCTGTTCAAACCGGTCTGGTTGGGCGCAGATTTACCTGATACTGGCCCGATTCCATCTGGGGTGTATGATAAAGCCAGTCTGTTTTGGCGGCACGAAACACTGCACCGGGCAACACTGCTGGATTTTGCTAATCGCCTGAATATTTACAAAAATGAAAGAGATAGCCTGGAAAAGCAATTTATCGCTGGCGCAATGGAATACAAGAATAAACCCGCAAAAGAAAAAGCAGCTTACTCCAGGCAATGTTTCTCCACGTCAGACGAAATGGAAGCGATCTGGACAGATCGGGTAAATCTATCCAAACCCGAATCACATCTGGATAAACTGTATGCGTCCGCCTGGAAAAAGCTAAATTCCAAGGCAAAAATGCCATAAAAAGACCAGTAAGCATCAAAATCATCAACTCATTTCCATTAAGAAGATATTATTCTTCTTGAAAACAACCTGCCTTATCGCGGTCTCTTTCATTTGACAAAGCCACGCCACGATTCCCCTGATCAAATTGTATATAATATGCGGCGTTTGGGTAGAGCCTTGAGCAGTTTCGATGTATAATCAGACCGACGGAGGTTTTTACTTTAATGGAAATTACATGGCACGGACATTCTTGCTTTCGCCTGACAGAGCGCGGTCTGGCAACTGTGGTGACTGACCCCTATGATGCGGAAGCTATTGGTTACGAACCCCTTAAATTACGCTCAGACATTGTAACAATCAGCCACGACGCCCCCGGTCACAATTACCAGAACGGCGTTAAAGGTGTGCAACATTGGATCACCGGTCCCGGCGAATACGAAATTGGCGGTGTGTTTATTACCGCAATTCAGACCAACGGCCTGACCAAACGTTCCGCTGATGAACCGCGTAACATTTTATGTGTATTCGATTATGATGGATTGACTGTAGCCCATCTGGGCGCAATCAACCATGTTCCCAGCCAGGCTGAAGTTGAAGCCCTGGGAACGGTTAACATTGCCCTCATTGGCGTGGGCGGCGGCAGCGGATTGAGCGCAGCCAAAGCTGCTGAAGTGATCAGCCTGATTGAGCCTAACCTGGTCATCCCTATGCATTATGCAACATCTAAAACAAAAATCAAGCTCGATTCATTGGATAAATTTCTCAAAGAAATGGGTATCACAAATCCAGAGAAGGCCCCTACCCTAAAAATCACAGCGGATAAACTGCCACAAGAAACACGGTTGGTTGTTCTGGAACCCCAGGTAGAATAAGGAGAAAATTTGGCCGTTAAACTGCTGATGTCATGGGATATTGCCCCAGACCGCGAACAAGAATATTTCGAGTTTGTAGTCCGTGAATTCATTCCTGGTATTCAGCGTTTGGGGCTTGAACTCAATGAAGCCTGGGCAACCGTTTATGGGAACCAACCTCAAATCCTGGTCGGCGCTCTGATGCCAAGCATACCCAAATTAACTGAAGTCATGCGCACCTCAGAATGGAAGCAGTTAAATAATCAGTTGCTGGAATTTGTTAAAAATTACCAGTATAAAGTGGTCAATGCCCAGGGCGGATTTCAATTCTAGAAAGCATTAACAACCGCGTGACAACCCAACTTGCCCACCTTTTGCTGGAGTGGTACGCCCATCACCAGCGAATTCTACCCTGGCGTAATCATCCTGACCCTTATGCAATCTGGGTTTCAGAAATCATGCTCCAACAGACCCAAGTTGATGCCGTCATCCCCTATTTCGAGCGTTGGATGAAACGCTTTCCATCTTTGGAAGTACTGGCCAACGCATCCCAACAAGAAGTCTTATCCGCATGGGAAGGACTGGGTTATTATAGCCGGGCGCGCAACCTGCATCACGCTGCACAAAAAGTGATGTCGGAATATAATGGGGAAATTCCGCAGGATGCTCGCTCACTTCAAACACTCCCTGGAATTGGGCGTTATACTGCTGGTTCCATCGCCTCAATCGCCTTCAACAAAAATGAACCGGCGCTGGATGGAAACATCCGCCGAGTATTCGCCCGACTGTTTGATATTCGGGAACCCGCCCACTCTGCCAAATCAGAAAAACAATTGTGGGAACTGGTAACAGCCCATTTACCAACCGGAAAAGCAGGTGATTACAACCAGGCCCTCATGGACCTGGGCGCCACGATCTGCACGCCACGCTCACCGGCCTGCCATCTTTGCCCATTGACCGAATTATGCCAGGCGCGCTCCCTTGGAGTGCAGGAGCAACGCCCGGTGACGAAAAAGAAAGCGGAAATCCCGCACATCACCGTTGCTGCCGCGATTATCGAGCGCCCGCCCCTGGTATTGATTGCCCGACGTCCCCAACACGGACTACTGGGCGGCATGTGGGAATTTCCCGGCGGTAAACGTCAGGATGGCGAGGAATTAACCGCATGCCTCAAACGCGAAATCGGCGAAGAACTGGGGGTAGTTATTGAAGTGGGGGAAGCGTTTGGAATCTACCGCCATGCATATACACATTTTCGCGTGACACTGCATGCTTTTCGTTGCTCACTTTTGCAAGGTGAACCAGAACCGCTGGAAGCCAGTGAAATAGCCTGGGTAATGCCCGCCGAATTATCTGATTACCCAATGGGTAAAATCGATCGCCAGATAGCAAAACATCTGGCTGCTGAAACAAATCAGGGGCATATCACATTTGTCAGCCAACCAAACAAAAAAGACTGACTTTTTTTCCTTACCAGAGCGATACCTACATTTCTATATAATTGCATCACATCATTTATTTCCCACTGTGTATATAATATAAAGTGAGGAACGAAATGGACATAAGTTATTCGTTCACCGACGAACGCTTGAAGATGGTGGATGAGCAAATCCATGCCCGGGGTATTCGCTCCCCCAGAGTTCTGGATGCCATGCGCACAATACCGCGGCATCGCTTTGTGCTCGATAGTTATATTTCCATGGCTTATGCAGATCGACCACTGCCCATCGGTGAAGGTCAGACTATCTCGCAGCCATACATAGTCGCCTTGATGACCGATCTTCTCGGTCTTGAAGGCAACGAAACAGTACTGGAAATAGGCACCGGGTCGGGCTATCAGGCTGCCATTCTTTCCCGGCTGGCGCGTGAAGTGCACACGATCGAACGCATTCCCAATCTTGCAACCCGGGCCGCCTTAATTCTGCAAGAAATGAGGATTGATAATGTCCATATTCACACCGGAGATGGATCATGCGGACTGCCAGAATTCGGCCCTTATCCGGCAATCCTGGTCACAGCCGCCGCTCCGCGGGTACCCAAGCCGCTCATTGAACAACTCACACCTGAAGGCAGATTGGTAATACCTGTAGGAATGCGTTTTGGGCAAGATCTGGAAGTTTGGACGCAGACATCCACAGGCCCCCGGCGTAAAAGAGTTGAAATGGTAGCCTTCGTTCCTCTGCGCGGTAAATATGGCTGGGGAAAAGAAGAGGAGATTGAATTAGAATGAGCCGTTTTTGGGGGATGCTGGCGATCCTATTAACATTCCTAAATGCTTGCCAGCCCATCCCACTAGAATTACCCACTCCCGATCGGACGATTTCACTCCCCACATCAACTGCAATACTCGCAACCACCTCTACCCCAACCCTCATACCAACGATAACGCCCTCGCCTACGCCGTTGCCCCCGCTGCCAGCATTCTCTCACATCACCATCATCGTGCTGGAAAATAAAGAATTCGGTACCGTAATTGGCAATCCTGCGATGCCCAATTTCAACGCCTGGGCGCAGCAATACGCTCTGCTGACCCAGCACTATGCTATTCGCCATCCCAGCCTGCCCAATTACCTGGCTTTAATTGCCGGCGACACATTCAAGGTCACAACCAATTGTGAAGATTGCTGGATTGATGCGCCTTCGTTGCCCGACCTGATCGAGGACAGTGGACGAACCTGGAAAACCTATCAGGAAGATATCCGTTCCCCATGCTTTCTCGGCAGCACCTTGTCTTACGTCCAAAAACATAATCCCTTCGTTTACTTCAATTCAATTCGCCTCAATGAAGAACGCTGCGTGCGCAGCGTGGTTTCACTGGAACAAATGGTGATTGATTTGCAAAGCGGCTATTATCCTGATTTTGCTTTTATCACGCCCAACCTGTGGAATTCTGCCCACGACGGCCCACTCGAAGACGCCGATGCCTGGCTGGGAAGAATCGTACCGCAGTTAATGCAACCCCCGGCTTACGATAGGCATAGTCTCATAATCATCACCTGGGATGAAGGTCAGGGCGATCACTCCTGTTGCGGCCTAGAAACAGGCGGTGGGCGAATTGCCACGATATTCATTTCCCCACTCGTAAAACAGGGTTTTCAAGATAACACCCCTTATACGCATTATTCGATTCTCAAAACCATATTGACCGCATGGAATCTTCCTGCGCTGGGTCACGCCGCTGATGAATCGACCGAATTAATTGAAGCAGTATGGGCAAAATGATATACAGAGCCTTGTCCTTTCCCTCACTGACAATCTGGATGATAATATCATAAAAATTCTACTGTCCTTTATAGTGAATATCCGCTTGATGCGTTTATAATATTAAGGACCATTAAGTATCCAGGATATTAACCGAATCACTCAAAAACAGGAGTTGTTCATCATGCCTGGCGGTAATGACCCTCATCGAGTAAATGGCGAATATCATCCCCTGACACAACCAGATATGGATGACTCAATACCCGATTTAGCCAGCATCATGGATACGCCTGCCGTCCAGTCTCTGTTGAATGACTTTAGCCAGATCACCGGCATGCCAACCGCAATTCTTGATCGTAAAGGAACAGTATTGATCGCAACCGGTTGGCAGGATACCTGTATAAAATTTCACCGCGTTCATCCGGTAACCGCCCGGTATTGCACCGAAAGCGATCTCTACCTTGAGAAAAATGTAAAAAAAGGCGAATACGTCGCTTATAAGTGTAAAAATAATATGTGGGATATCGTAACGCCTTTATATATCGGAAATGAACATCTGGGGAATATCTATATCGGTCAATTTTTTTATGATGATGAAACAATCGATATAGACAATTTTATTGCCAGCGCAAAGAAATACAACTTTGATAAAGAACAATATCTGGCTTCACTACAAAAGGTCCCGCGTTTCAGTCGCGAAAAAGTCAAGAGCCTCATGGATTTCCTCTTGAAATTTTCTGAATTCGTCTCACAAATGAGTTATAACAACCTGGAACTTGCCAGAGCCAACACAAAGCAGAAGCGAGTCGAAACATCCTTGCGGCAAAGTGAAGCGCACTTCCAACAGCTAATTCGTCAAATCCCCATTCCATTAATCATCTATGATGATCAGGAAAAAGTCGAATTTATAAATGATCATTTTATCGAAAAAATCGGTTATTCTCTTGAAGATATTTCAACCCTGAACAACGGGTGGTCGCTTGCTTTTCCCGACAAAAACTATCGCCTGCAAGCTAAAAAAGAATGGCAATCTCAGGTGAAAGAAGCTGTTCGGAAACATGCAGATATTGAACCGCATGAGTACCGGGTAACCTGTAAAAATGGCGATGTCCGCATCGTTGAAATTTCTGGTACCAGAATAGGCGACAAAACCGTTGTGCTTTTCAATGATATTACTGAACGTAAACGTACTGAAGAAGCATTGCAATTGAATGAAGCCCGCCTTGAAGCGCTACTGCAGCTCAACCAGATGACCGGATCACCCTTACAGGAAATCACAGATTTTTGTCTGGAACACGCTGTCAGTCTGACCAATAGTAAACTCGGGTACCTGGTATTCCTGGACGAACATGAAACGATCCTTACCATGCATTCCTGGTCAAAAAACGCCATACGCGAATGTAAAGTAAATGAAAAACCTGTTACTTGCGAACTTGAAGAAACAGGTCTCTGGCGTGAAGTAGTTCAGCAGCGCAAACCGGTCATCGCCAATAATTACGCAGCCCCTAATCTGAAGAAGAAGAGATATACACAAGGTCATATTGCAATAACGCGTCACATGAGTGTCCCAATTTTCGAGGGTGACCGGATTGTAATTGTGGCAGGTGTGGGCAATAAAGCTGAAGATTATAACGAATCAGATGTGCGTCAGTTGACATTAATCATGCAGGGAATGTGGCGGCTCATCCAGCGCAAACAGATAGAGGACGAAATTCGCCAGCTTAACACATACCTCGAGCAGCGCGTTAAAGAGCGTACCGCCCAATTAGAAGCCGCCAATCGTGAGCTGGAAGCATTCTCCTACTCCGCCTCACATGACTTGCGTGGTCCTCTCCGCTCCATTGATGGCTATTCATCCATTTTACTCAACGAGTACG
Organism: uncultured Anaerolineaceae bacterium; assembly: GCA_964503685.1. Lineage (GTDB taxonomy): Bacteria > Chloroflexota > Anaerolineae > Anaerolineales > Anaerolineaceae > CAZDAW01. The sequence continues at coordinate 19,224 of CAZDAW010000035.1, forward strand.
GAAAAAGCCTTGATTCCGTCGCACAACAATATCTCAAACAGGTCCGCGCTGGCGCTCAGCAAATGGGGAGACTTATCGACGATATGCTTAAACTCTCTCGAATCACGCGCAGCGAATTTAAAATCAGTGAGGTGGATCTCAGTTGCATGGCGCAAGGAATCTATAATAATCTCCACGAAGGGCAGCCTGACCGGGTAGTCGATTTCATTTGCCCTCCCAATATGATTGTTCGCGCTGACCCCGATATGCTGCGGATTGCCCTGACAAACTTATTGAACAACGCCTGGAAGTTCACCCGAAATTCCCGGAAACCGCGTATCGAAGTGGGAAGTTGTGAACAGGATGGCCAAAAAGTGTTCTTCATCAAGGATAATGGCGTCGGTTTTGAGATGGCCTATGTCAACAAACTCTTTGGCGCTTTTCAGCGTTTACATTCTGACGAAGAATTTGAGGGTTCAGGCATTGGGTTGGCAATTGTCCAGCGTATCATTCAGCGGCATAATGGACGAGTTTGGGCCGAAGGGGCAATGGGTCAGGGGGCAACATTCTATTTCACCCTGGGAGCATAAATTAGCCTCTCGCCTTGAATCTGATCACTGGTTTACAAACACCCCATCCAATTACGCCAGTGCATCCTTTTTATCCCTTAAACCCTTATCCTTGTTTATTTACAATATCCAGGGAATGATTGCTTTCGTCTGCGTTTTATAATCCACAAACTCCTGGCCGAACCGATCTTCAAGTTGTCGATCTTCAACAGGAATGCGGTACAACGTGACACCAAACACAAGGGCCGTACTGATCCAGGCCCAAGTATTTCCGAAATATATATTCGTCCCAATCACAATGAGAAATCCCGATAAGTAGAGCGGGTGGCGGACCACGGAATACACACCCGATTTAACCAGACGCTGTTCTTGAGTCTTACCAATAACAGGCGACCAATTTTCTGCGATGATACGATTCGCCTGATAAGCAAGGACAAAGCCCAACAACATAAGCCCTATGCCAGGCGTTATCCTCCATACTGGCATATCAAAAGCTTCTTTCAGCGCCGCCTCCAATAGAGGTAAGCCAAAACCAATGAGAACAGCTATTGCCATGACAATTGCAGTCGGATCTTTAGTAATTTGCTGCGCTTGCGGCAACAATTTATCGGCCTTTCTCTGGCTTAGTGATATAAAACGCCCGGCTATCAAAACCAAGACATAAACAAGAATATAAACTGTTTTTAGTGACATGGTTTATTTCTTTCGTTTTTTATAATGAATACCCAGCCTGCTTTTTTCGCCAAACAATGTGTTAAAATCAACCTGATCCTGCATCACTAAAAGAGGTTTTCATGGACTCTCGTTTTCGTCTATCCACTCTGCCAGCCTCCATATTTTACCATGATCAACCAGATTCATTACCTGACCCTGGTAAAACCGGTGCATCCATCTGGAATCTCATCGAACATTTCAATTGCGCCGTAGAAGCCGCTTTCGAAGTCGGCAATCTCAATGCCCTCAAGCCGCTCTGCACCACCGCCGGCTGGGCGCTCATGCAGCGAAAATTCGACAAATGGCGCACAGTCCACCACATCACAGCCCTTAACCTTGTTTCCTGCAATTTCCTGACTCTTGATCTCGATCCCACCCGGCCCGATCTGGCGCACGCTTTTACCTACGAGAAATGGAGCTATTGCTATGAAGACGGTTCCCAAACCCCTCCCCAGGCAAGTGTTGACCGTTACCAGTTGTATTTTGAAAATGCCGCCTGGAAAGTTGTCTCTGTCGAATCATACACCAAAGAGGACTGATGGTTATGTCCAACCGCATTTACTACGGCGATAACCTTCCCATCCTCCAGTCCTTACCCACTGAAAGTATTGATCTGATCTACATCGATCCGCCCTTCAACACCGGCAAAATCCAAACCCGCACCCAGATTAAAACCGAACGCAGCCAGAACGGCGACCGTACCGGTTTTCAGGGTCAGCGTTACGAAACCATCAAAATCGGCTCCAAAGCCTATAAAGACCTCTTCGATGATTACCTCTCCTTTCTGGAGCCCCGCCTGTGCGAGGCCTATCGTATCCTTGCTCCAAAGGGAAGCCTCTATTTTCATATCGACTACCGCGAAGTTCACTATTGCAAAGTGCTTCTTGACCAAATTTTTGGGCGTGCTTGTTTTCTTAACGAAATCATCTGGGCTTACGACTACGGCGCGCGCTCCAAAAAAAATGGCCCGCCAAACACGATAATATTCTCTGGTACGGCAAAGATCCCACCGCTTATACTTTCAATATTGACGCCGTCGAACGCATTCCCTACATGGCCCCTGGTTTGGTCGGGCCGGAAAAAGCCGCCCGCGGTAAAACTCCCACCGATACCTGGTGGCATACTATCGTCCCCACCAATGGTAAAGAAAAGACCGGATACCCCACCCAGAAACCGCTCGGCATACTCCGCCGCATCGTCGCTGCATCCTCTTGTCCTGGCGATATGGTGCTCGATTTCTTCGCCGGCGCCGGCACAACCGGCCTGGCCGCTCTGGAATTAGGGCGGCGCTTTACTTTAATTGATAACAACCTCGTTGCCCTAGAAGTTATGAAAAAACGCTTCTCTGATATTAGTGATATCGAATGGATTAACTATCCACCTGCCGAATAATTCATTATCAACTTAGACAGAATAATCCGTTCTCTATTGAAATTAGCTATCGGGTAATGATAATATAATTGCATCCAATGTAATCTCTCTCTGGTTGCATGACAATTAATTTGCTAATTTTATTACTCACTCATTCGTTTACCTAATTAAAAGAGGGTTCTATGGATCAATTATTAAGCAACCTCAGAATCCGTACAAAAATGGTTGGGGGATTTTCCATAAACCTGATCTTTTTAATCGTTGTCGTCGGCGTAAGTTTATGGGGGTTACAGCAAATTGATAACGCTGCTCAGTTGGCTTCAGATACACAAACAATCAGTTCGGCAATAAAAGAAATCGTTGCATTTACTTCGCGCCTGCTAATTGGGATGACCGCAATCTTTTTGGTAATCGGTGTATTCCTATCCATAACCATAACCCGCAATCTAATCATCCCTTTCAAGATCCTCACCGAATCGATTCGCCGGCTTTCTTCTGGAAATACGACCTCGGTCAGCAAAGCCAGCCAACAATCCACACTCAGATCTCGGCAAGATGAAATTGGCGAGATGTCGCGCAGCATCAGGAAGCTGAAAGAGTATTTCGCCAAAAATGCCGGAATCGCCGAAATGATTGCTCAGGGTGATTTATCCGTCGAAGTCAATCCCGAATCCGACCTCGACCAATTTGGTGTAGCATATACCAAAATGATCTCCGTTTTGCGCAATTTGGTTGACCAGGTTGCGCAAAACGCAAACCGCTTGAGTGCATCAGCTCAACAATTGGCAGCCAACTCCTTACAGGCCGAACAAGCCGCAACGCAAATTTCCACCGCGATCCAACAAGTAGCGCAGGGCATTAGCGAGCAAAACGAAAACATCAGCCATACTGCCTCATCGGTTGAACAAATGGGACGAGCCATCACCGGCGTCGCCACCGGCGCTCAAGAGCAATCGAGCGCTGTCGATAAAGTTTCGATCATCACAGGTCAGATTAACACAGCTGTCCAGTCTGCTATGCAAGATGTTCAGAAAGCCAATCAAGGAACTGTACAAGCCGCGAAAACAGCCCGCGCCGGCGGACTGATTGTTAAGAAAGCGATCGAAGGAATGCGCGTGATCAAAGAGAAAGTTGATACCTCCGCCGAAAAAGTTAAGTTGATGGGGCAACGTTCCGAGCAGATCGGGTTGATTATCGAAACGATTGATGATATAGCTTCGCAAACAAATATGCTGGCTTTAAACGCGGCCATCGAGGCCGCCCGCGCCGGTGAAGCAGGCAAAGGTTTCGCCGTAGTCGCCGATGAGGTGCGCAAACTGGCCGAACGTTCTTCAAAAGCCACCCGTGAAATCAGTGAATTGATTGATGGAATACAAAAAACAGTCGAAGATGCGGTAGCGGCAATGAATGAAGGCTCGGCCGAAGTAGAATCAGGCCTTATACAGAATGATAAAGCCAGCAGAGTCCTGACAGAAATCTTGCAGGTAATAGAAGAAGTCAATCACCTGTCCGAGCAGAGCGCAGCCGCATCAAAAAAAGTGGAAGAAGCAGCAAATGATCTGGTGATCACGGTAGATTCGGTCGCTGCAGTTATAGAAGAAAATACAGCAGCAGCCAAAGAGATGACTGCACAATCGAACAGCGTTACGAAGGCTATCGAAAACATTGTCAACATCAGCGCTGAACATGGCGTCGCGGTTGAAGAGGTATCTTCTGCGTCAGAAGAAGTGGCCGCCCAGGTTGGTGAAGTAAATGCCGCAGCCCAAAATCTATCGAATATGGCGCATACCCTGTCTCAAATCGTTTCGGGATTCAAAACCACTGCGTAAACGCAGCCATTACATTCAGAACAAATCATGACGCAATCTGATCTCCTCATCGCTCAACTGAAAACCCTCGCCAACCCCCAAAACGTCGCCGGAATGACGCGCTTTGGAATCAATCCCAATAACACTCTCGGTATCCGGGTGCAAACCTTGCGTCAGATTGCCAAAGGGATTCACGATCACACTCTCGCTCAAGAGCTGTGGGCATCCGGTATACACGAAGCCCGTCTTCTGGCTGCTCTGGTGGATATAAGCAGAGAAGTGACCGAAGATCAAATGGAAGAATGGGTACTCGATTTTGACTCCTGGGACGTTTGCGATCTGGTTTGCATGCACCTGTTCGGCCTCACGTCTTTTGCTGACCTCAAAGCGCGTCAATGGTCCACTCGTCCGGAAGAGTTTGTCAAACGCGCCGGCTTCGTCCTGATGGTGGTCCGCGCCGTCCATGATAAAAAAGCCGGCGATGAGAGCTTTATCGAATACCTGAAAATAATTCAGCGCTCTGCCGAAGATGATCGTAATTTCGTCAAAAAAGCTGTCAATTGGGCGCTGCGCCAGATCGGTAAACGCAATCTCGCTTTAAACCAGGCTGCCATTCAGACCGCCCAATCGATCAACTCAATCGATTCGAAGACCGCCCGCTGGGTAGCCTCTAACGCCCTGAATGAACTGACCAGCGAATCCATCCAGACTCGCCTCTGCCGTTCAAAAAGAGATGCAAAATAATTTTATTGACTGGAATACAGCCCGCGGTGTACGGCGCTCAAAGCCCGCACCTGCTCGGCGGCATGGTACGAGGAACGCACCAGAGGTCCGCTTTCCACCCACTTGAACCCGATCTCCAATCCATAAGATTTGATCTCGTCAAATTCTTCCAGCGTATAATAGCGGGCAATTGGCAGGTGTTTACGGCTGGGTTGCAAATACTGCCCAACCGTCAATATCTCCACCCCCCATTCGCGCAGATCATCCATTGTTGCCTTGACTTCGCCCATCGTCTCACCTAACCCCACCATGATTCCTGATTTGGTCAGCACATCGGGGTCCAGCATCCTGGCATGGGTCAATGTGGCTTTCGCCCACTCGTAACGATCCTGCGGCTGAACGGTCTTGAACAGCCTTTCCACAGTTTCCACATTATGGTTGAGTATCTCCGGACGGGCCTCCATAACAATCCGTAGCGCTTCCAGGCTGCCCTTAAAATCAGGGATCAGCACTTCAATTGAACACCCCGGGTGAAGCTGGCGGATACGCCGGATAAGCATAGCAAAGATCGGCGCGCCGCCATCACGCCGGTCATCGCGGTTGACGCTGGTGATAACGGCGTGTTTCAGGTTCATCGCCTTAACCGCTTGCGCTACCCGTTCAGGTTCTATCCAGTCCAGGGCAGCCGGTTTCCCATGCTGCACCTCGCAAAAGCCGCAGGTTCGTGTGCAAATATCGCCCAACATCAAAAAAGTTGCCGTCCCCGAACCCCAGCATTCTCCCATATTGGGGCAGCCCGCCTCCTCACAGACGGTATGCAGGGCTTTTTTGTGCATCAACGCTTGCAGCCATTCGTATGTCTCGCCGGATGGCGCTTTCACTCTAATCCAGCTTGGACGACGCTGCGGAGTAGTGTCGATCACTTCAGGATTAACGCGATCACGGGTTGGATTTGCTGACATGATGATTCCTCGACGCCTCTATGATGATTTTATTTTACGGACGCGTAATTTGATACCCTCAACCTCAACCACTTCAACTCGCTCTCCTTTGGCAACAGGTTCCTCGCCGTCGATCAGTTCTGCACTCCACAATTCACCGGCAGCCTGTACCATACCTTCAGGATCGATGGCGCTTCGCGCCACCCCCATTCTTCCAGCAACCGCCTCCATCCCGGCTCTGATCGGAACTCTCTGCGCCCGTAATGCCAGCATCAACACCAAAAAGAATAATGCCCCGGTGAATACAGACATCCCAATCACTAACGGAACCGATACCCGTTGGAAAGATGGTACATTGGGCGAATTGAATAAAACCAGCCCGCCAACAATCAACGAACCAACGCCTGCCGCCGTCAATGCGCCGTGGGTGGGCGCCTTGATATCAACAATAAACAAAATAAACGCCAGAACAAGGAAAATGAGCCCAAACCAGTTGACTGGTAAAATACCCAGGCCATATATGGCAAGCGCTATGCAGATCACGCCAATAAATCCAGAAACCCACCCGCCCGGACTGGAAAGCTCGATCAGGATCGCCTGCACTCCAATACTCAATAAGATAAAAACAATATTTGGGTTGGTAAGTAATTGGAGGACCTGTTCAATCAGAGTGTTGGGAAGGGTTACAGTTTCAGCATTTGACAGATGAAGAGTATGTAAACCGCTTGCCGTCTCAACCTGATACCCATCCAGTTGACGGATCAAATCATCGGTATCAGCGGCAATAAAATCAATCAACCCGGCTTCCTTGGCTTCTTTCACAGAAACAGCCTTTGCTGTCTCAATCGTGTCTTGCGCCAGCTTAATAGCCGTCTCGCCGCGTCGTTCAGCAAGAGAGCGCACGGTTGCTTTCAAAATCTCCTTGACCTTGCTCTCCATCGTCTGCCCGATATCTTCGCCCTGCGAACCCACCGGGCTGGCAGCTCCGATCGCCGTTTCGGGCGCCATCGCCGCGATATGACCTGCCAGCGTAATCACTGTCCCGGCAGAACCTGCCATTGCCCCTCTCGGCGACACATATACAACCACTGGCACGCTGCTTCCGCGAATACTCTGCACCATCCGGTTCATGATATCGACGCTGCCGCCGGGCGTATTCATCTCAAAGATAAGCAGTTCCGCATTGCGTTGGGCAGCAATTTTGATGCCACGATCAAGATATTCAGCCATAGCAGGCGTCACTGTACCATCCACCTTGAGCGCCAAGACCAATGGGGATTCATCCTGCGCCAGGATCAAACTTTGAGGAAATGTTAAACTTAGAATGCAGACTGCAAAACAGGCTAAAAAGAAAACCGCTCGTTTCATAATAACGCCTCTACCTGCCAATATTATACCCTCTTATCAGGTCGGCTAAAAACAGCTTTGGCAATAGATGGTTTTCTTGGGGATTTAAAATACAACCGCTCCACGCCAACAGATTAACATGGAAAACAGGATGAATTATTCGTCGGATACCCGGACAATTTCCAATCGACTGCTTATTGACTAGATGATCCACACCACCAAATTTTTTGGCCCGTGCACACCCAGAGTGAGAATCAATTCGATGTCCGAAGTGCGGCTTGGCCCAGAGATCAGGATGAGATAACAACTCCCCTTAACCTCTTTCAAGACTGCCGTCAAGTTGGGGCGTAAATCTGCCGAAGTCATAATTGCCAGATGGACACGCGGCAAAAGTGAAACCGCTTTGGGTTTCTCTGGCGAAGATAACAACCCGATCGTACCGGTATTGGGTATTGCATAATCAACCGTCGTGATGCCCAGGTCGCAGGAAGCCAGCGCATTTTTATCAGCATCGCCAGGTACAACTTCAATACCCAATCGGGTTAATTTTTCTTTTAGCTGATATTGGTTTGTTTTCGCATCAGACCATATAGCTGCTCTCTTGACTGCATAGCGTTGAATTAAATCAAAAAGCGCCTCTTCCAGCTCATCTGGCAATATCTGCTGTACCTCTCCAGATAATTTCTCAACCTCCTCGCCAAACAATTTGAGCGCTTTCTCTTTGTCTCGCAATTCATATTCTGCAGGTAAAATCGGGCGTTGAGAAATTTTATCTCCAGGCCGTCGCCCTAATGCAGCGGCCACATTTTCAATTACACGCGACATGCTCATTTGGATATCCCTTTGTTAGCATTTTTTCGCCACCAGCCTCGGAACCCCCCGATAAATGCGGGAAACGGACGGATCTTTGTCCATCGGCTAAACGGGGGAGGCAATTTGTTAATCCAACCTTTTCGGGTAAACGGCGCAGTAAACCACGGTAACAATGCTGTACCAAAACGGTAAAGCCACCCCCAACCCAGGGCTACCTGACCAATGCTTGCAGCTATACGCGCCGGCTTGTTCAACGCCGGTTTTGAAAATTCATCACCATCCACAACACGCCGGCGCAAGTGTAATAATATCTGTGTGAACGGCACTTTAACGGGGCACACTTCCACGCATGCACCGCATAGCGATGAAGCAAAAGGCAATTCAGCTGCTGCTCTGGTCCCTAAAATTTGCGGAGTAAATATCGCCCCAATTGGCCCGGAAATAAACCAGCCATAAGCAAAACCACCCACATTTTTATAAATCGGGCATGCATTCAAACAACACCCGCAACGAATACATTTCAGAGTCTCACGGCCAACCGGGTCGGCCAATATACGGCTGCGGCCATTATCCAACAAAACAAGATGGAACTCCTTCGCGCCAAATTCGCCCTCTGCCTGACGTGGGCCGGTTATGAAAGTGTTATATGCCGTGATCTTCTGCCCGGTTGCCGAGCGAGCCAACATCCGCAGTAACAACCCGGCGCTTTCCCAATCCGGAATAACTTTATCAATTCCAACAACGGCGACATGTAAATCTGGCAGCGTCGTGCAAAAGCGCCCATTTCCCTCATTAGAGACAATAATCAGTGTTCCTGTCTCTGCAATCAAGAAATTCGCTCCAGAAATACCCATATCAGCCTGTAAAAATTTTTTGCGTAATTGTTCACGAGCAACAGCTGTAAGGGCTTCGGCTTCTGGTGGAGCGTCCACACCGAGCTTATTATGAAATAATTCTGCTATCTCTTCTTTCTTCAAGTGAATCGCTGGAATGATAATGTGGGAAGGTCCGGTTCCCGCCAATTGGATAATGTACTCTCCTAAATCAGTCTCACTTGCCTGTATTCCGGCGGACTGTAATGCATCATTAAGAGAAATTTCTTCAGTCGCCATCGACTTGACTTTGACAACAGTTTTTACATTGTGCTCTTTGGCAATTTTCAAAACGATTTGCCGCGCTTCCTCCGCATCATTCGCCCAATGTACGTGTCCCCCGGCGCGCTCAACTTGCTCCTCAACCATCTTCAAGTAATGATCAAGGTTCAGCAATGTATGCATACGCAAATCCGAAGCGGCCTGACGCATCCCCTCCCAATCATCCAGTTCATTTATCCGCACTCCCCGGTTGACCAAAACTCGATTGGCGGCTGCGCTGACCGCATCTGTAATATCGGTTGGAATGGCATTGGTATAAGTTTCAAAGTTAATTCTGGTCGGCGTTTTACTCATTTTTCCCTCTCCTGCGCGGCCAGAACATCAATTAAATGTAATGCACGAATAGAAGAGCCAGCACGTTTCAATCCGCCGCTGATATTCATTAAGCACCCAGCCTCTGCAACAACCACAGCTTCTGCCTTGCTTTCAATCACATTTTGCACTTTATGATTCATCATTGCCTGACTCACACCCGGATACAAAACGCTTAATGAACCGCCAAATCCGCAGCATGTTTCTTCCTCATTCAATTCGACAAATTGCAACCCATGGACAGCTTTTAATAATTGCTTGGGCTCATCCCGCATGTGAAGTTCTCTCAATAAATGACATGATGCATGATAGGTCACTCGATGAGGAAAATATGCCCCGACATCAATTACATTCAATTGATGCGTCAGAAATTCAGTAAACTCAAATGTTCGCTTTGATAAATCGACGGCCAGTTCATGTTCTGGACTTCCCACAGGAAAAAGTTCGCAATAATGGCGACGAACCGTTGCAACACAAGAGCCTGATGGTGAAACAACCGGGAAAGATGATTTACCAAAAGCACGCAACCAACCCCGTGCAGTTTTCCGTGCTTCTTCCTGAAAACCGTTGTTAAAAAAAGGTTGCCCACAACAAGTCTGCGCTTCAGGGAAAATGACACTCACCCCAAGACGCTCAAGGATCAGAATCATATTCTTCAATGTTGTGGGATAAAATTGCTCCCCAAGGCAGGTAATAAACAATTGAACAGTTTTGGCCATTTCACCTCAATCTTCCGCTTTCACTTACAGGTATCTTTATATTTTATAAAAGTAAAGTAATGAAGCGCTGAATATGAACATCTGATCAGATGACAAACTGTTCCAGATCAAATATTACAAATTAAATAAATCACGTTCTCATTCTAACCTGCATTATAGCTTTCATAAAGAGAAATTGCCTGATTTTTAAGATTGGAATTTCCTTGTGGGTTTATCGAATAATCTCTTAATTCCTTACATTCCCATAAATCAGTTAAACGCTACCTCTCTGGTATTCGCAAAGCGGAGGCAACCATTTCGCCCCCTAGAACAGGTTCTGCTATTACAAACAAAAAAACTCGTTAGAACTAGCGCGGATAACTTGACCAACTGACCTGCTGCGAGTAAAATAAGGTCTCACAAAGCGGGCGTGGCCAAGTGGTAAGGCATCAGCCTTCCAAGCTGATATTCGCGGGTCCGAATCCCGTCGCCCGCTCTATTCTTTTAAGGGATGATTATGTCTCTTCTCTTGGATTCAGCACAAACTAACGAAATTCAAACCGCAATGCAATGGGGTTGGGTTTCGGGAGTCACGACAAATCCCAAACTTCTAGCTCAGTGTGATACAGAACCTGAAATAACCTTGCAACAAATCGCCAATCTGGTTTCAGGGGAAGTTTTTTATCAGTTAACCTCCCCTACTCTTGAAACAATGATAAAGGAAGCACATCTGGCCCATGACCTGATTGGCAAGAAAATCGTCCTTAAAATCCCGGCCACGCCGCTCGGTTTTCAGGCATTATCACGGCTTTCTTCTCAAATGAATTGCTCTATTACAGCCATCTACCATCCGGCGCAGGCCGTAATAGCCGCTCAGGCAGGCGCAAAATATGCCATCGCCTACGTCAATCGCGCTACCCGATTATTGGGAGATGGCTTTGCTTTAGTGCGAGCAATGTCAGAAGTCCTTCAGGGTTCAACAACTGAAATATTGGCTGCCAGTATTAAATCTACCGAAGAGGCAGTCGCAACCATTCAAGCAGGCGCCAGGCACTTGAGTCTGCCTTTTAAAGTACTCGAAGCGATGCCATTTCATGAACTCTCTCAACAGGCGTTAGAAGATTTCAATCTGAATGGCAGGGGGCTTTCACTACCAGATCGATAAGCCAAACCCACAGATTTTCCAAAAAATTAATAACCGCACAGTGATTTTAATTGTTTGGATATAATAACAAAAATGCATACTGATCAAGACTTGAACCCAAAAGTACGAATAATTATCTGGCTAAGTTAAGCATTTCGATTACATCCACAACTAACTCTTTTAAAAAGGGATATGATCACGAAAGATCAAAATGGGAATAAATCCCAAAACCATGAAACAACCCGGTTTTCAAGGTTATTTATTCCTTTATTAGCTGTCTGCCTGTTGGTCGGGATGACCTATGCGAATCTCAATTTCAGTCAAAACAATCCCGGCGGCAATGATTTTTTAGCCCGGTGGGGAGGAACACGATTGTTTCTCTTTAAGGGAATGAGCCCATATAGCGAAGAGGCCGGGAAAGAAGTTCAATTATTGTATTATGGCCGCTTAGCAAAAGCAGACGAAGAGCAAGGACGTCTATTTTATCCATTGTATTCCCTGGTTTTCTATGCGCCATTTGCACTGATCAATGATTATGTTATTGCCAGAGCTTTGTGGATGACTCTCCTCGAAATCGCTGCGTTATTTTTAGCGTACTTTTCCATACAATTCACGGAGTGGAAGCCTCACTTTATCCTATTGACCTGTTTCTTTTTATTCTCAATAACCTGGTACTTCTCCGTAAGAGCAATCATCAACGGCAATATTATCATGCTTGTTTCCCTGGGCATTACCGCTGCGTTTGCAGCAATGAAATCAGGACGCTGGACGCTTTCAGGTATACTTTTGGCTTTCACTACGGTGAAACCGCAGGTGGTGCTATTAATAATTCTTTTCACTTTATACTGGTCATTACAACAACGTAAATGGCACTTGCTAATTGGCTTTTCGTGCACCATGCTGATATTAGCAGGCATCAGCACCTTATTGATACCAGACTGGGTCATCCAAAATTTTCAAGTGATCGGCAACTACCCTGCCTACCCGCCGGGGAATATCATAACTGCATTGGAACTATTCCTGCCGGATTACGGCAAGCCATTGGGCTGGATAATTATAGCAGCTTGTTCATTATTGCTAATCGTTGAATGGGCAACCACACGATATGCGCTACTGAATCATTATTTCTGGTTAGCATGTCTGACTTTAGTGATCAGTCAATGGGTCACTTTGCAATCTGATCCGGGAAATCAAATTATTTTATTTCAGGCGCTGGCGCTGGCATTTTCGACCTGGTGCATGCATTGGGGAAAAATTGGTCAAACAGTAGTGTTCGTTAGCATGGTGTTATTACTTTTGGGACTATGGTTGCTGTTTATTACTACGGTCAGCCTTACCGGAAACCATCAGCCCATTCAAAGTCCGGTGATGTTCTTTCCCCTACCTATATTTCTTATTTTCGCGTTATACTCTATACGGAACCGGTTTACTGTACATCCGTAAAATAAGTTTCAAAACCCCGAACTCCGAAAAAATATCTTGCCGGTACTACTCGTGTATGATATAATTTTTTCGCTTAAG
>CAZDAW010000036.1:0-32162 GCA_964503685.1 uncultured Anaerolineaceae bacterium
TATAAGTAGATTCAAAAAAGCCAACAGGTTCAGATAAAGTAAAATTACGCCGATTAAGCGTTCAATTGCCATCTGGGGTAAACGCTCAATACGCCGTAAAATTAACCAGAAACCAACGACGATCAAACCAATGGGTAAAATATAAATTCCCCAGCCCACAAGATGATCCAGAAATCGCGCCCATGCCCCCATTGCATCTTCAGTTCCCACTGAGAGCAAACTGATAAAGGTTAAAAAGCCCACCAGAACCAGCATAATTCCCAGGATATCCAGTTGCCGTTCGGGAGAGATCGATATGTTTTTAATGTTAAGACGTGGATTGACTCCCGATCTTCCTCGCGAAACCGCCCGGTTGTGGGAGGAAATGGTTGATCTACCAGAAGGTCTGGCTTTGCTTGAATCCCGCCTGCCGCCGCTTGAACTGGTTCTTGCTGATTTTGGATGTCCAGGTGTCGATTTTGGCACGATAGATTAATTTACGTTTGATCGCGAATAGTAACGCTTTACTCCATAAAATTATAGCACAGATAATCTAATCTCGATTTGCACAAGCATTCATGTTTATTTCAGGGCCGCCTGAATTAATTCCTGGATACGCCCGATCATGCTGGCCGGGTCAGGGTGCAGACCTTCGATCAATAACGCATCTTCATAAATTTGTTCGATGATGGCTTTGCTTAGCGCTTCATCTTGCAATCCGGCGCCTAGTTTGACAATGATTGGGTGGCGCGGGTTCAGTTCCAATACTTTCTTCGGAGCTTCGAATTCGCGCTCCAAGAGACGGTATAAGCGTTGCATCTCCTGTCCATGCGACCCTTCGGGGTCTACCAGGCGGGCAGGCGAATCGGATAATCGTTCAGTCATGCGGACATCCGTCACTCGTTCGCCCAATTGCGCTTTGAATTGATTGACAAGACCTTCCGAGGCTGTATCTTGCAAAACTGGCTTCTCTTCTGCCTGATCTGCAAGATCAGGCAACTTCAGGTCGCTGGCGGCTACATTTGCCAGCTCAATGTCATGATATTTTTTGAGTCCCAATAACATAAAAGAATCGATGGGGTCAGTCAATACCAAAACATCGAAGTCAGCCTTACGGAAATAATCCAGGTGCGGGCTGTGGGAAACCGAACGAACGTCATCGCCCAGGATGTAATAGATTTTATCCTGCCCTTCTTTCTTCTTTTCGAGATACTGATCCAATGAATGCCATTTTTCAGGATCATGGAGAGTTCGGAAACGAAGTAATGGATAGAGCGACTCGGCTGAGGCCGGATCCATGGCAATTCCTTCTTTTATATATCGTCCGAAAGCCTGCCAGAACGTATTATATTTTTCTTCATCTTCCTTCGCCAGTGTGGCTAACATATCCGTCACTTTTGTGGTGATGATTTTCTTCAACTGCGCCATGATTTTATTGGACTGTACGGTTTCACGCGAGACATTCAAGGGCAAATCTTCGGAATCTACAACGCCCTGTACAAAACGGAAATACTCGGGGAGGAGGTCCTTGCAATATTCCTGGATCAATACCTTGCGCGCGTAGAGCTTTAACCCATCCTCCCGGCGGAGTGAGAAAAGGCCGCGTTCCTTGTTAGAGGGTATGTATAGCAAGGCAAACAATTGCACAGGCGCATCCACCGCCAGGTGGGCGTGAATCAGGGGTTTTTCTGCATCCAGGGTCAGTTGTTTGTAGAATTCCTCGTACTCGTTCTCTTTCACCTCGCGGGGTTGCTGGCGCCAGAGAGCCGTCTGATGATTGACCTGTTCTTTTGAATCTCCGAGGTATATTGGGAATGCGATATAGTCGGAATGTTTATGTAAAATCTGGCGCAGGCGGAATTCTTCCAGAAACTCGGTCGCATCCTCTTTTAATTTGATGATAACTGTTGTACCTCGATCTGCTTTCTCTGCGGGCTCAATTGAGAATGTATCCGTTCCGGTAGAGAACCAGCTAACTGCTTCGGCTTCCGGACGGTAAGAACGCGAAATGACTTTGATCGACTCAGCCACCATGAAGGCTGAATAAAAACCCACCCCAAACTGCCCGATGATATCTGCCAGACGGTTGACATTTTCCTTGCTGGCCTCGATGAATGCTCTCGCGCCTGAATGGGCAATCGTTCCTAAATTCTCCACCATTTCATCGCTGGTCATGCCAAGGCCGCTGTCGCGAATTGTAAGAGTTTTTTCATCCTTGTTAGCTTCAATATGGATTTCCAGGGGTAATTCGGGATCAAGTACGTCGCGGTTGACCAGCATCTCGAAATTCAACCGGGCAAGTGCATCGGAGGCGTTCGAAACGAGTTCGCGCAGGAAGATTTCGCGCTCAGTGTAGAGTGAATGGATCAGAATATCCAATAACTGACGGGTTTCTGCTTTGAAGGCCATTGATTGCGCTTTTTTGGTGGGGTCTATGTCATTGTTCATAAGCCATCCTCTTTTGAATAAATAATCAAAGATAACAAAATTATATTACACCGGTTTTGTAAAAAAAGCATCAGAGCAATCGATAATCTGTCGGGCTATAAAATAGGGTAAAATAGGCATGTTTAACTGGGGAATTGCAAGATATCGACCAGTTGGAAAGGATATCCTCTTGTTTGAAATCGTATTCCTTGGCACCTCCGCTTCCGCGCCATCTGCCCGGCGTGGCCTTTCAGCGCAGGTGGTCAAGCATGATGAACACCGCTTCCTGATCGATTGCGGCGAAGGCACCCAACGACAAATTCTGCAATCCGGGATTGGTTTCAAACACCTGGATAAAATCCTTATTACCCACGGACACCTGGATCATATCCTGGGACTGGCGGGGCTGCTTTCTACTTTCCTCCGATGGGAGGCAATAGATAGGATGGAGATTTACGGCGGGAGTTGGGCTTTACAGCGGGTGAAGGACCTGCTCTATAACATTGTGTTGCGTGGCGCCACGCCGCCGATGACTATCCTGTTTAACGAGATAAAATCTGGCGTTTTTTTTGAGGGGGAAGATTTTAGCGTATCTGCATTTCCTGTATCGCACCGGGGCCCCGATTGCCTGGGTTTTCTTTTTGAAGAAAAGGGGCATCGTCCGTTCCTGCCAGAAAAGGCAGATGCGCTGGGAATTCCTCCCGGCCCCTGGCGGCGCGACCTTGTCAAAGGGATGGCAGTCACCTTGCCTGATGGGCGGGTAATTTCTCCGGAGGATGTACTGGGGCCTTTTAAACCCGGAACACGCTTGGTGCATGTTGGCGACGTCGGCAAGGTCGATGATCTGGTCGCTATCTGTAAGGATGCAGATGCGCTTGTTATCGAGTCAACTTATATGGAGGAAGAGATTGATCTGGCGCAACAATTCGCGCACCTGACTGCCCGGCAGGCTGCCACGCTGGCGGTAAAGGCCGGTATCAAGCAATTAATTCTTACACATATCTCTCGCCGTTACCGCGAAAAAGATGTGCTGACAGAGGCGCAAGCGGTTTTCCCTAACACGGTTGTGGCCCGCGATTTCGATACTTTTCAGATCAAGCACGAATAGTACAACTACATCGTAAGTAATCATTAACTAATTGCATAAAGAATATGTGCATATTTGCAGCATAATTGTAAATATGCAAGGAGAACCGATGACCGTTGATTTCATCCCTCGACGACTTGGTTTAGTTGTACGCAAGGCTGTGACTGAATTTCCCGCTACTGTATTGGTTGGTCCGCGCCAGTCGGGTAAAACCACATTACTGAGATATCATTTTGGGGAACAATATTCACTTGTCTCTCTTGACTCACCAGATGTGCGTCTTGCCGCACAGACTGATCCACGTGGATTTCTCGATTTATATCCTCCCCCTGTTATTTTGGATGAAATCCAATACGCACCAGAGCTGTTACCCTATATCAAAGAGAAAATTGATAATAATCGCAGCCAATTCGGACAATATATTTTGACCGCCTCACAAAACCTGTTATTAATGCAGCAGGTGACGGAAAGCCTTGCTGGACGCGCTGCAGTGCTAAAACTGATGCCGCTTTCGCGTGGTGAGGTTAATCGAAACCCTGAAAGATGTTTCATCTGGGAGGATTCGTCAATTTCCAGCCTGCCAGATCAGACCCCCGTCGAATTGTGGAAACAAATATTGCGAGGCGCTTATCCTGAACTTGTTGCCCATCCTGAGCGGGATGCACATTTATGGCTGTCAAGTTATATTCAGACATACCTGGAACGTGATGTACGTAACTTGCGAGTGCTGGGTAGCTTGACCCAATTCCAGGTTTTTTTGCGCGCTCTGGCTGCTCGTAGTGCTCAGATATTGAACTTGAGTGAACTTGCCCGTGATGTGGGTGTTGCTGTCAATACGATCAAAGATTGGATTTCTATTTTGGAAGCCAGTTTTCAGATTTTTACCTTGCGTCCATATTATGCCAATATTGGTAAACGGTTGATTAAATCGCCGAAGATTTATTTCTTCGATACGGGTTTATTGTGCTATCTGGTCGGATTGCGCGATATCGAACATGCTGCTCGTGGACCTATGGGTGGTGCAATTTTTGAAAATTTTGTGATTGCTGATCTATTCAAAACACACCTGCATCGGGGCGAAGAACCGGCTCTGTATTATTGGCGTACGGCTGCCGGTTCTGAGGTGGATGTAATTATCGAAACGCAAGCCGGATTGATTCCAATCGAAATCAAACTATCCGCAACACCTCGGCCAGAAATGGCAAAAGAGTTGGTTTCCTTTCGGCGCGACTTCAAAGAAAGAACTTTGCCTGGATATGTAATTCATACTGGTAAGATGACTCTTCCACTTGGACAGGGTATTATTGCTCTGCCATTAAGTAGGCTTTAATGCGGATAGTATTTACTACAGAATCAGAGGATATATATCTATGAGTAAGAAAAAGAACAAGGGGGTCTCGTCCTCTACCAAGGCTAAATCGGCAAATTCCTAATTCGTTAATTCGTCCGATGACAGCAATTGGACAAAATCCTTATTTATTAAATGCCCGGGAATACCCATTTTACGGTTGTTGGATCATGGCTGGTTGGAAAGAATCTGGCATCACGCCGATTGTGGTCGCGCGTGAACAGGAGCCTGGCAGGATTATGTTCGGAATCTATGAGGTGGATTTGTATTGTTTGGGTATTAAAGATGTTTTCACCAGAGTGGATTATTCCTTGAATAGATTCAGGCGCGACTTACCGAAGTTTTGTGCAGGATATCCAGAACAATGCCCGATAGAACTGGCGCACGAGATAATTTATGGTGCGCTCGAATATGCAGAAAAACTTGGGTTTCAGCCACATCCCGATTTCAAAAATCAATTGGCAGACCTGATGCTTGCTCCTGCGGATGCTTATTTACGTACGAATCAAGTTACATTTGGTAAAGATGGCAAACCATTATTTGTGGCTGGCCCGTATGATGATGAGCGAAGATGTAGGTTCGTGATTAATACATTGATAAATTCTTGCGGAGAAGGAAATTTTGATTACCTTATAAATTTAGATGGAATGTTTAGCGAAGGTGAATGAAAATTATCAATTCGCATAAGAATTATATTAATATTCTGAATAGTTGATTGACTCTATAGTTGACCTGTGTTATCATGTCAACAATAACTGAATAGCCCCTTACGGCACTCTTATCCAGAGAGGTGGAGGGAACGGCCCTGTGAAACCTCGGCAACCAGAGACATACTGAAGTCCATAATGGACAGATAGTTCTTAATGGTGCCAATTCCGTCAGGAACAATTTCTGGAAGATGAGAGGGCAGCCGCCACATCTGTGATTGCCCCCTCTTGATAACCAGAAGGGGCAATTTTCATTTTTCTAAAAACTGGAGGCAAAAAATAATGAATACAAGTTTTATGGACTCGCCCGAATATCTCTTCACTTCCGAGTCCGTCACCGAGGGCCACCCTGATAAAATTTGCGATCAGGTCAGCGATGCTGTGCTAGATGCCTGCCTTGAGCAGGATCGTTTTTCGCGTGTGGCTTGCGAAACCGCCACGAAAACCGGATTTATCATGTTGCTGGGTGAGATCACGACCAATGCGACGCTTTTCTATGATCAACTTGTCCGCAAGGTCGTAACCGAAATTGGCTATGATGACAGCGCTAAAGGGTTTGACGGTAATTCCTGCGGTGTTCAGGTAGCCATTGCCCGCCAGTCAGGTGATATTGCGATGGGTGTGGATAAGGCCTTTGAGGCTAAAGCTGGCGAAATGACCGAGAGCGAAATCGAAGCTGTTGGCGCCGGCGACCAGGGAATGATGTTCGGGTTTGCCTGTAACGAAACCCCTGTTTTAATGCCCATGCCCATTTACCTGGCGCATAAACTTGCCCGGCGTTTGAGCGCGGTTCGCAAAGATGGGACTTTGCCCTGGCTGCGGCCGGATGGGAAGACACAGGTGACGATCGAGTATCGATACGGTCGCCCTTATCGTGTCCATACGGTATTGGTCAGCACTCAGCACCACCCGGATAAAAGCCAGAAGGAAATCTTCGATGCTGTTATCGAACATGTCGTCAAGCCTACTATTCCTGCCGATTTGATTCATGGTGATATCAAGTATTTTGTTAACCCGACCGGGCGTTTTGCTATCGGCGGTCCAATGGGCGACGCGGGGGTAACCGGGCGGAAAATTATCGTTGACACTTACGGCGGTATGGGACGTCACGGCGGCGGCGCGTTCAGCGGCAAAGACCCCACTAAAGTGGATCGTTCTGCAGCCTACGCTGCGCGCTGGGTTGCCAAGAATGTCGTTGCTGCTGGCCTGGCCGAGCGCTGCGAAATTCAGGTCGCTTACGCCATCGGCGTGGCGCATCCATTGAGCGTCAATGTGGAAACATTTGGCACTGGCGTTATCGCCGATGATCAAATTTCCAAACTGATCACTCAGTATTTTGATCTGCGTCCTGGCGCCATCATTCGCGACCTTGACTTACGCCGTCCAATCTTCCGTCAGGTGGCCGCCTACGGTCATTTTGGTCGGGATGATCTGGATCTGAGCTGGGAGAAAACCGATAAAGCCGATTTATTGCGCGAGGCTGCCGGCGTGAAAGAAAAAGCTGGCGTTGGCGCATAATTAGCCCTGCCTCTAACTTCATTACTTAATATATGGGACTGCCCGGATATCCAAGTCGGCAGTCCCTTTTTGTTTTGATTTTTGAATTGTGAAATTGTTAACGACAATTATTGCCCGGTGAAGAACTCGTAAGTGAGTTGTGAGACCATTGTAATTAATTGTTCTGCTTCTTTGAAATTTTTTTGTGGAACTTTATTGGCAATCACGGCGATCAGGTAAGCAGTATCTGATGTTTCAACCAGAGCAACATCGCCAATAGCATTTCCATCAGGTAAAAAGTCCTGCCCTATCTTGTGCGCCATGCAGATATTTTCGTCTGCTGCCAGACCTTTGCCAATTCGGATCATGTCGTCTGGCGAAGCCGTATGCAGTATCGAAAGCATTTTCTTTGTATCATCGTATGATAGAATTTGCCCAAAGTAGAGTTTTTCAAGTAAACCTGCCAGATCAGCCGGCGAAGAAAGCCATGGTTGAAGCGTTGTCTGATCTGCTTCCCATGAATCGAGCAAGGCTTCTGGATCCAGATCTGTTTGATTGGATAAGAAATTGGACAGGGCGCGGGTTGCGTCTTCTGAGGATATGATCAGCATATCTCTTAATAGCTGATCAAAGGATTGTTTGGTTCCTGGAACTTCATCCGTCAGCCGAACATTGCGGTTGTGCTCGAGATAATATAGTATCTCAAATCCGATGGCCAGCTTGATTGTGGATGCTGGTTTATAGACTTCATCGGCTGCAACGGCAACTGTTTCCCCCGTGAATATATTTTTGATATAAATACCCCAATTGCCTGGAACGGTTTGCGCCATTGTTTCAATTTTTTGGGTAAAAAGTGTATCGGTTTTTCTTTCTTTCTGGATTGGTAAATTAATTGGTTTCCATGCTGCCTGGCAGCTGGTGACCTCTAATTTATAGTCATTGGCGTCAATATTAATATCCTGCGCGGCGACAGGCGAATCGGTAGGTTGGATAACAGTTGGAGAGGGGAGCAGCGTTGTAGCGGTGCTTTTAAAAGTCGGTGTTTGAAATTCTGACCGGGTCGGCGTTATGGTTATAACTGGCGAAGGAATCACTGTTACGCTATCTGACGGCTTGATTCTTGCTATGAGCAGCCCGCCTGTGCATATAAATATTAACGCGAACAGAGTACCATAAATGGCTTTTCTAGTCATCATTGGATCAATATCTCGTTTGGATGATATGCAACTGACTGGAACCTGCGTGTATCTTTTGTCAACATTGCTGGCCTGGGTTAACTGTCTATTGCGTGAAATGCTTGTATGCCAGACGGGAGATGTCGGAGATGAGCATTTTTGCTTCCGTCCATTTTGAATAATTGATGTCATTTACCAGGGCAACGATGATATAAGCCGTGTCGGGCGTCTCAACAATACCGATATCGCCTAACACACCCAGGCCATCGTTTCCGACGCCAGCTTCGATCGAACCTGTTTTATGCGCCAGACAGATGTTTGGATCTTTGGGCAATCCTCCTCCAATTCTATCTTGGTCGCTCTTTTTGGGAATGTGCATGATATCCAGCATCTTGTGGGTGGATTGGGGCGAGAGAATTTGACCACGGTAGAATTTTTCCAACAGTAACGCCAGGTCAGCCGGAGTAGAGCGGCGAGGAGATGTGGTGGTGTGAACTGCTCCCCATTCGTGAATCTTTGTGTCGAGGTTAAAACCTTTCTGGCTGTTGACAAATTCACTGACGGTATCCGTTGCGATTTCTTCTGAATCTTTTAGCATAGCCACCAGAAGTTGCTCGTAAGAGCGTTTGTTGGGCTGGATGCCGTTGGATAATTTTACAGAAGGGTTTTGTTCCAGCCAGGAAAATAAATCCATAGCGATGGCGACTTTTATCGTCGAAGCGGGATGGAAAATCTCGTCGCCGGAGATTGTGTAGGTCTCACCCGTCCTGAGGTCCTTCAAATAAACTCCCCATTTACCTGGTATTGTTTTGACTAACGCTTCCAATTCTTCTTGAAAAGCGGCATCTGCTGTCCAGTTCTCGACTACTGGTTCCGGGAATGGATCCCACTCTTCCTGACAACTCGTGCCTGATTTGCGAAATTTACCCATCACTAATTCACGATTCACCCCGGTCGGCGAAGGTAATGGCGTTGGGGTATTGGGCAGCATGGTTGCAGTGGGAGATGGTGTGTTTAGAACACCTGTTGCCTGTGTGGGGAAGATGATGTTTGATTTGGAGGCGGAATTTTTTTGCGCTAACCTGACAGAATCATACACGACGTAAATAACGCCGACAATAACAAAAAGGCTGAGTAAAACGGTTGAAAAGGTTGATCGCTGAAATTTCATTATAAAAACGGCTCAGTCGATTATTCTTATGGTGATCATGAGTTGATACCAATTATATCAATAAATTATCCGGTTATATTTTGTTGCAATATTACAAGATATAAATGGTCTAAAAAGGCATAATTGACAACTGCTTCCCTTTATGGTAAACTTTTGCAATCTAAATTGAAATGATCCGGGTGGCTAACGCCAACCACTCATCCAGAGAGGCGGAGGGACCGGCCCTGCGAAGCCTCGGCAACCTTTACAGAAATGTCTGTGGTGCCAAATCCGGCAGAACCTGGTTGATAACCAGGTGATCTGGAAGATGAGAGTTTCGCCTGCATTTTGAATCAAACCTCTCTTCTTTTAGAGAGGTATTTTGTTAATAAGGGAATTTATTGTTGGCATGACAAACAACTATACCAACTCCAAATTTTTAGAAGCTGTTCGCAAACGAGTGCTGGTTTTTGATGGGGCAATGGGAACGAACCTGCAAAAGATGAACTTGAGAACTGAGCATTTTGGCGGTGAGCGTTATTTGGGGTGTAATGATCATCTGGTTATTTCATACCCTGAAGCGGTTGAAGCTGTCCATCGCTCATTTCTCGATGTTGGCGCCGACGTCATTGAGACCTGTACATTCCGGGCAAACCGCATCACATTGGGGGAATACGGGCTGCAAGAGAGGACGCTTGAGATCAACCAGGCAGCTGCTCAACTTGGCCGCCGGCTGGTTGATCAGTACAGCGCGCCTGATCACCCGCGTTACCTCGCTGGTTCGATTGGCCCAAGCGGAAAATTGCCCTCGGCGGACGATCCTGAACTTTCCAATATCAGTTTTGATGAACTGGCAGATGTCTTTCGCGAGCAGGCGAGCGGCTTGCTTCGCGGCGGTGTGGATCTTATCGTGATCGAAACTTCACAGGATTTGCTGGAGGTCAAAGCTGCAATTATTGGCGTGCAATCTGCTTTTGAGGAAACGGGTATCGTTGTTCCTATTCAAGCGCAAGTGACGCTGGATACAACCGGGCGCATGTTACTGGGCACCGATATCGCTGCGGCGCTGGCAACCCTCGAAGGATTGCCCATCGAAGTCATTGGATTGAACTGCTCGACCGGTCCGGAGCACATGCGTGAACCCATTCGCTATTTGGGTGAACAGGCCTGCCTGCCTGTTTCCTGCATTCCCAATGCAGGTTTACCCCTCAATATTGACGGTCAGGCAGTTTATCCGCTTGAGCCGGAGCCATTTGCATCTGAATTGGTCGAATTTGTTGAAAAGTATAATATCAATATTGTTGGTGGGTGCTGCGGTACGACGCCGGCGCACATCAAGTTACTGGTTGAGAAGCTCCATAACCGACCCAGCCCGGCGCGACCCGGCTCCAGCGTGCAGCGGTTATCATCTGCCATGCAAGCCATGCCGATGACGCAGGAGCCTAAACCTTTATTGATCGGGGAAAGGTTGAATTCACAGGGTAGCCGCCAGTTCAAACGCCTCTTGCTGGCGGAAGACTATGACGCGATTTTAGAGATTGCCCGTCAGCAGGTAGCCGGCGGCGCGCATACATTGGATATCTGTGTTGCAGTCACTGAGCGCGGCGACGAAGGCGAACTGATGCGACGGGTTGTGAAGAAAGTTGCTTCGGGTGTAGAGGTGCCTCTGGTGATCGATACGACCGAACCTGATGTCATGGAAATTGCGCTCAAAACCACGCCGGGGCGCTGCCTGATCAACTCTACGAACCTGGAAGGCGGGCGGACAAAGGCAGACCGTGTTTTGAAATTGGCGAAGATGCATAACGCCGCGGTGATTTTGCTGACTATTGATGAACAGGGCATGGCAAAGACAGCCGATCGGAAAGTTGAGATTGCCCGCCGTTTGTACCACATTGCCGTAGATGAATTTGGTTTACGACCTGGCGACCTGGTTTTTGATGCGCTCACTTTCACTCTGGCAACCGGCGAAGCGGAATTCAGCCGCTCGGCGCTCGAAACCTTTGAGGGTATTCGCCGGATAAAGCAGGAATTCCCAGGCGTTTTTACCTCTTTGGGCGTCAGTAATTCATCGTTTGGCCTTAGCCCGGCGGCCCGTCCGGTTTTAAACAGCGTCATGCTCTATCATGCTGTGCAGGCCGGATTGGATATGGCCATCGTCAACCCGGCGCAGATCATGCCTTATGCTGAAATTCCTGCCGAAGAACGCCAGCTTGCTGAAGATCTGATTTTCTGCCGCCATCCAAACGCTTTACAGCGCCTGATCGAACATTTTGAGAAAACAGGCAGCAGTCGAGAAGCGGCGGAAACTGTCGCCGATCCCACTGAAGGGATGACGCCTGAACAGCGCCTGCAATGGTGTATTCTCCACCGTCACAAAGACGGCGTGGAGAACAGCATCGATGAAATCCTGGCGCGTTCGCCCGCGGCAGAGAAATCCGTGAATGCGGTAAATATTCTGAACAACGTCTTGTTGCCGGCCATGAAAGATGTCGGCGATAAATTCGGAGCAGGCGAATTGATTTTGCCCTTCGTTCTGCAATCTGCTGAAGTGATGAAAAAATGCGTCTCTTACCTGGAACAGTTTTTGGAGAAGAAAGAGGGCATCAGTAAAGGATTGATTGTTTTGGCAACCGTTTACGGCGATGTGCACGACATCGGTAAGAATCTGGTCAAGACGATTCTCTCGAATAACGGCTATACGGTCATTGATCTGGGCAAACAGGTCCCGGCAGATGCAATCATCCAGAAAGCAGTCGAAGTTAAGGCCAACGCCATTGGCTTGAGCGCCCTGCTGGTAAGCACCAGCAAACAGATGCCGCTGATTGTCAATGAGTTGCAGCGGCGCGGATTGGAATTTCCGGTGCTGATCGGCGGCGCGGCCATTAACCAACGTTTTGGGCGACGGATTTTACTGACCGATAATGACCAGTATTACGAGCCGGGCGTCTTCTATTGTAAGGATGCCTTCGAAGGCCTGGCTACGATGGACAGCCTGTCGATCCCCGCCAAACGGGCTGAATTGCTCAGGCAAATCCAGCAAGAGGCCAGCATCGAACTCAACCGTCCTGTCGTTGCCGCCGGCGGGGAAACGGCCCGGCGAGAATCGATGATCCCGCCGGCTTCCTCGATCCCTGTACCGTCGGCTTGGGGGGCGCGGGTTGTCAGGCAGATGCCGCTTCCACTGGTATTTGATTGTCTGGCGAAAAACGAGCTCTTTCGCTTATCCTGGGGAGCGAAAAATGCTCACGGTGAAGCATGGGAGAAATTGAAAGCAGAGTTCGAAGCGCGACTTTCTCGGATGGAGCAGGATGCTCAAAAAGAAGGGTGGTTGCGACCGCAGGGCGTGTATGGTTATTACCCGGCGCAATCTGCAGGCGAAGAATTAGTCGTTTATGACCCTGCCACCATTGACAGAAACTCGCCCGTTGAGATGATGCGCTTTTCCTTCCCTCGTCAGGTTTCCACGGAGAACATCTGTCTGGCCGATTATTTTGCCCCGGTCGAGAGCGGCAGAATGGACGTGGTTGCCTTTCAGGTCGTTACCGTCGGCGAACAGGCTACCGAGCGTTTTGATCGGTTGCAGGCCGCCGGCGACTACACCGAGGCTTATTTCACCCACGGTCTGGCAGTTCAAACTGCCGAGGCCGCGGCAGAATATTTGCATCGTCACATTCGCCGCGAGTTGGGGCTGCCTGCTAACCAGGGCAAACGTTATTCGTGGGGATATCCGGCGATTCCTGAACTGACGGATCATGCCAAAGTCTTTCAGTTGCTTCCCGCCGAAAAAGAACTGGGTATGAGCCTGACATCGGCCTTCCAACTGGTGCCAGAGCAATCGACCGCGGCTATTATCATCCACCACCCCAAGGCTAAATATTTCAATGTCGGCGAGAGCCGCGTCGAACAAATTATGAAAGGTTGAAATGCAAGCCGCTGCTGACACAAAAAAGGATTTCCTTGCCGCTTTAAAAAATAATCGTCCGTTGGTAGCCGATGGGGCTATGGGGACGATGCTGCATAGCCGCGGGATCGGCATCAACGAGTGTTTCGACGAGCTTAATCTCACCCATCCTGCCCTGGTAGCCGAAATTCACCGCGACTACATCAACGCCGGGGCGCAAATCATTCAAACCAATACGTTCGGCGCCAACCGTTTCAAACTCGAAAAACATGGCCTGGAAGATAAACTGGTCGAGATTAACACGGCCGGCGTTGATCTGGCGCGCCGCTCTGTTCTCGCTTCCTTCAAGGAGGTTTGGATTGCCGGGGATGTTGGCCCGCTCGGTATCCATCTGTCGCCCTTCGGTAAAGTGCAGCCGGAACAGGCCCGGCAGGTTTTTGCCGAGCAGATTAACGCCCTGTGCAAGGCCGGCGTTGACCTGATTGCCATCGAGACGATCAGCGATACCCTGGAGGCCTGCGAGGCGGTTCGGGCAGCTCGCCAGGTATGCAGCCTGCCGGTCATGGCGTCGATGACCTTCACCCGCGACGATCGCACGATCCTGGGAGACGAGCCCGCAAAAGTTGCTCGCTTGCTCAAAGAAAGTGGGGTGGACGTTATCGGCGTCAATTGTTCGGGGGGGCCGGCTCAGATCCTGCGAATTCTAAAGAAAATGCGCCAGGCGTTTCCTGACGCTTTTTATCTGGTCAAACCCAATGCCGGCTGGCCAGAACAAATTGCCGGGCGCATCATGTACCCGGCCGCCCCCGAATACTTTGGCGATTATGCGTTGGCATTCTGGCAGGCCGGCGCGAAGATCATAGGTGGTTGCTGCGGCACGACGCCTCAACATATTGCGGCAATCCGGCAGATGGTCGAATCGACTCGACCGGAACAGGTCGTCAGCGTTCAAGTTATTCCACAACCCGAAACATCCGAGACTCTTCTGGCCGCTGATCAACCCACTCAACTTGCCCAAAAGCTTTCTGCCGGCGAGTTTGTTATAGCAGTTGAGATGGACCCGCCGCGCGGACTTTCGATGCACAAATTACTGGCGGGCGCCAGCCTTTTGGCAGAGGTCGGCGTCGATGTAATCGACGTAGCTGACAGCCCGATGGCGCGCATGCGCATGAGTCCCTGGGCGGTTTGCAACCTGGTGCAACGTCAGGTGGGCGTCGAAACCGTGCTGCATTTTCCCACCCGCGGGCGTAATCTGTTGCGTGTGCAGGGCGATCTTTTGGCTGCCCATGCTCTGGGGGTGAGGAATATTTTTGTCGTCATGGGCGACCCGACCGCCATCGGCGATTACCCGGAAGCGATGGATAATTATGACCTTGTTCCCTCCGGTTTGATTAAATTGATCAAACAGGGATTCAATGCCGGTGTGGATCATGCCGGATCGAATATTGGGCAGCCGACTTCCTTCTTCGTTGGCTGCGCCCTCAATTTAGACACCCCTGATTATGCCCAGGAAGTTAAAAATCTACAACGAAAGCTCAAGGCTGGGGCAGATTTTGCCCTGACTCAGCCAATCTTTAACCCAAAAATTTTTGACAACTTCGTCAATCGGTACGAGTCAGATTTCGGTCCCCTTCCCATTCCGATTCTGGTAGGGATTTTGCCGTTATATAATTCACGCCATGCTGCCTTTTTGCATCATGAAGTGCCGGGCATTACGATACCAGAGACCACGCGCCAGCGAATCGATCGGGCGGGTGAGAACAGCGCTCGTGAAGGCAGCAGAATTGCGATAGAATTGGCCCAACAGGTCAGATCTCACGCCGGCGGCATTTATCTGATGCCGGCCTTCAGCCGGTACGATATCGCGGCTGAAATCGTTGAAGCTGTAAAGCAGCCATTGGAGGTATCTGATGCTTCTCGTCATTGATATGGGTAACACGAATCTCACCCTGGGACTGTACCAGGGCGAAAAACTTATCTATCATTGGCGTCTGTCCACCGATCGGGAACGGATGCCGGATGAATATGGGTTGCAGTTATTAGGCTTGCTGGAGCGAGTTAACTGTCCTCTGCGCGAAATCGAAGGCATTTGTCTTTCTTCGGTCGTTCCGCCTGTTACCGGGAGAATCATCCAGGCCTGTCAGGAATATCTGGGACAAAAACCGCTCACGGTTGATGTCAGTTTGAAAACGGGGCTTAAGATATTGTATGAAGATCCCAAAGCGGTCGGAACAGATCGTATTGCCGATGCGGTCGCTGTGTTAACGCAGTACGGCGGTCCGGCCTGTGTGGTGGATTTCGGCACGGCGACGACGTTTAACGCCATCGGCGCCGATTGCACCTATCGAGGCGGCGCTATTGCCCCCGGAATTGGCGTGGCCGCTGAAGCTCTGTTCCAGCATACATCCAAACTCACCCGTGTTGACATACAGCGCCCTCCCTCGGTGATCGGTCGTAACACCGTTCATGCCATGCAATCTGGTTTATTATTCGGCTACGTTTCAATGGTTGAGGGTATGGTCAATCGGTTCTGCGCCGAGTTGGGTGAAGAAACCAGAGTTGTGGCTACCGGTGGGCTGGCGGAAGTTGTTGCCAGCGAAACGAAAGTGATCCAGATTATTGCCCCATGGCTGACTCTGGATGGTTTGAGAATTATCTGGGAATTAAACCGATAAAACGATACAATTATCTGGGAAAACATTGTCATGAGCAATCCTCTTCTCGACAAACACATCGTACTTGGCGTCACCGGTTCGATTGCTGCTTATAAGGCGGTTGAACTGGCGTCCGCGTTAACCCAGGCCGGCGCATTGGTCGATGTTATTCTCACCCCATCGGCCGAAAAATTTGTCGCCCCGATCACTTTTTCTTCCGTAACCGGGCGCGGCGCTTATGTAGAAGCCGATTTATGGGGCGGCCAGGGACACGTTTTACACATCGGATTGGGCCGGGCGGCTGATTTGATCGTTATTGCCCCAGCGACAGCGAATATTATGGCAAAGCTGGCGCATGGTATTGCCGATAATTTGCTCAGTGTAACCACATTGGCTGCCGATTGTCCGATGATTATTGCACCGGCGATGGACGCCGGGATGTTCAGCCGGGAAGTCACCCAGAAAAACGTTGAGATTTTACAGAAACGAGGCGTCATTTTTGTCGGACCCGAAGAAGGGCATCTGGCCTCTGGTCTGATGGGTAAAGGGCGGCTGTCTGATCTGGCTGAAGTGATTGGAAATATCCGTTATGTTTTGGCGCAAGGAGGCCCCCTGACAGGCAAAAAAATCGTTGTCACAGCCGGAGGCACCCAGGAACCTATCGACCCGGTGCGCATGATTACCAACCGGTCTTCGGGCAAGCAGGGTTTTGCCATCGCTCAGGCAGCCGTTGACCAGGGCGCGCAGGTAGTTTTGATTGCCGCTCCGACGCAATTGACCACGCCTGTCGGCGCACAGCGTATTGATGTGCTGACTGCTGATGAGATGTTGGAGAAGGTGCTGGCTGAAACCGCAAACGCGGATGGGTTGATTATGGCTGCTGCCGTTTCGGATTTCAAACCAGCGCGGGCGGCAAAACAAAAGATCAAAAAGACGGATGGAATACCTGAAATAACTCTGCAACGTACGCCTGATATTCTTGCCAATGTTGCCACCAAAAAACAGACCAATGGGCGCCCAAAGATTGTTGTTGGTTTTGCAGCCGAGAGCAACGATTTATTAGATAATGCCGGAGCGAAACTCACAGCAAAGCGCCTGGATTTTATTGTTGCCAATGATATTTCCAGTAAGGATGCAGGCTTTGAGGTTGACGATAATCGCATCACCATCCTGTATGCAAATGGGCAACAGGAGTCGTTTCCCTTGATGTCGAAAATTGAAGTAGCCAATCTTGTCATTGAACGTGTTATTAATTTACTCAACCCCGAAAAGAAATGAAGTCGGGTGAATGGATTCCTGGATCAAAGGGGTAACCTGCCATGCGGATATTAATCCTCTCTGATATTCATGCAAACCTGGTAGCGCTGAAAGCTGTGTTGAAAGACGCTGGAGAGATCGATGGCGCCTGGTGTCTGGGAGATCTGGTCGGCTATGGGCCAGACCCCAATGAGTGCATCTCGTTGATGAAGACGCTTCCTGGCCTGGTATGCCTGCTGGGTAATCATGATGCGGCTGCTCTGGGTCAAATTGATATTCAGGCTTTCAATAATGATGCCAAAACATCGATTTACTGGTTGCAGAATGTATTGACGAACGATAGTTTTGCTTTCCTGATGAAGCAAACCGAAAAAGAGGTCATCGATACGGTAACGTTGGTGCATGGCAGCCCGCGCAATCCCGTCTGGGAATATATTCTGGATACTCACATGGCGGCTATCAATTTTCTGCATTTTCAGACGCAATTTTGCTTTGTGGGGCATACCCACATCCCTGTTATTTTCACTCAGAACGGCAATGAGAAACCGGTCAATATTACCTTTCCTACCCCTGGGGAGGAGATGGTTTTGCCGGCTCGCTCGATTGTCAATCCGGGTTCGGTTGGGCAACCGCGTGATCGCAATGCGCAGGCCGCATACGCTATCTTCGACACCGAAAATCTTACCTGGAAAAGTTGCAGAACCCCCTACGATATCGCTGAAGTTCAGCAGCGCATTCTCAAGGCCGGGCTGCCGATACGCCACGCTCAGAGATTGGCCGAAGGCTGGTGATAGAGTGGAGGAACTTTCTGTTTGATTTTAACGTCTATGGTGCATAAAATTGTGTTCCGTTGAAGGAGGAGATATGTATAAGCGTAAACTATTTTTATTGACGCTCCTGGTCATGTTATTGTGCGCTGCCTGTTCTTCTGCACGCCATGAGGCTCCAATTGCGAAGGAGATGGAGCAAGATGCAGCGCCGGCTATGGGGTTGCCTGCGCCGCAGGCGGATATGGCCGTGGCAGAAGAATCAAGAGTGTATAGCAATGAGGGTTATGCTGAACCAACCTCACAGGCCAAGGATGCCACCGGTAAACGTCTGGTGATCATGAACGCCGATTTGTCCATCGTTGTGGCTGATCCGCAAAAGAAGATGGATGAAGTTGCCAATATGGCTCAGGAACTGGGCGGATTCGTGGTAACATCCGGCCTGAATAAAATGACCCTGGATAACGGCGTTGAGGTTCCTCACGCGTCTATTACCATCCGCGTTTTGGCAGAGAATTTCAATTCCGCTATTGAAAAAATCAAAGATGGCGCGATCGAAGTCAATTATGAGAACCGCACCGGACAGGATGTCACCAAGGAGTACACCGACCTTCAATCTCGTTTGCGCAGCCGGCAAGACGCCGAGGCTCGCCTGAAAGAGATTATGGCCTCTGCAACCAAAACTGAAGATGTGCTCAATGTGTTTAACCAGCTCACGCAGGTGCAGCAGGAGATTGAGGTGTTGAAAGGGCAGATCAAGTATTATGAAGAATCGGCTGCCTTATCGGCAATTTCTGTAGATATCAGTGCAGAAGCGTCTGTTCAACCGTTAAAGATCGGCGGCTGGCAGCCAGTTGGTGTGGCCCGTGACGCGGTCCAGGCGCTGATTTCGGCTCTTAAATTTGTCGTGAACGTTGTCATCTGGTTGATACTTTTCATCCTGCCGTTGGCGCTGGTTATCTACCTGCCGGCGCGCGGCATCTGGGTGTTGGTCAAACGCTGGCGTGCAAAACGCAAGGCAGCCAAGGGTGAGCTAATGACGCCCCCTGATCAGCCAAAGGTATAATCATACAGCCTGATTAAAAACTCCCGAGACGAGCGTTTCGGGAGTTTTCTTTATCTCAACCCAAATTTATCAGGGCGTTTTGGGAAGAGGACGCCAGGCAGCGCCATAATCATTGTATTCATCGTTGGTTATGTTTTTCAGGCCTGTTCCCGATGTCATCATAATATAAATATCACGCACATTGTCTTTGATGTGTTCATATGCCAGCCAGTCGCCGTCGGGAGAGTAATCGATGCCGTAAACAGGCGCCAGGCCTTCTTTGATCGCCTTGAAATCTTTGCCGACTGCATTAACTTTTTTTGAACCGATCTGCGGCATAGGGTCGCTGATGCTAAACATGATCGTTTCCTCTTTTGGCGACCAGGAAGGCATGAAGAAATGCGCCGTATCTCTGATCAAAGGACGTCGTTCTCCGCCCATGAGATCCATCGTGAAAACGTTGGGCGAACCCGTTTGCATTGTCGTAAATGCGAGTCGCTTGCCGTCAGGCGCCCATTCTGGATAAAAATCATCGCAGGTCAGCACTCGCGAAACCAGAGAGGTCTCTTTGCTGTTGATGTCATATAAGAAAATCCGGCTGAAATCGATATCACGCACTGAGGTGAATGCGATTGTCGCGCCGTCTGGCGACCAGGCGGGGTCTGAATCACCTCCTGTCGATGAGAACAGAGGCCGGAGATTGCTTCCGTCGTAATTGATGACGAATAAAGCCGAATGGCTAAAAACGTTCTTGTGTTTGTACA
Organism: uncultured Anaerolineaceae bacterium; assembly: GCA_964503685.1. GTDB lineage: Bacteria > Chloroflexota > Anaerolineae > Anaerolineales > Anaerolineaceae > CAZDAW01. The sequence continues at coordinate 19,762 of CAZDAW010000036.1, forward strand.
CTGCATTACGCTCGAAACCCTTTGGCGCAATACTTTCGCACGGCGAACTGAAGACGATCTGGCTGCCGTCAGGCGACCAATCGGGCTGGCAGGCGCCATCCTGAACATCGGTGATCTGGCGTAATTGTTTACCGTCGGTGTTAATCACCCAGATTTGCGGTTTGCCTGAACGATCTGAAGCAAATGCAATTTCCCCGGTTCCGCCGCCCAGGCCAGGAGAAACGCCCGCGGTCGGGGTCTGCGTGGGCGCTTCTGTCGGGCCGGCTGTTGGGGAAATTTCTTCTGGTGGGGTAATAGTCATAATAGGTTCTGTTGTATCTGGCATGGGCGTGGACGTGATATTTACTATGACATTCCCGGCATTTGCCTGGACGAGCGGCGTGGGCTCAGATGTTTCGAAAACGATGAACCCGGCATAATAGGCGACCCCAATCACGGCTGCCACGCCGATGATTCCCAGGATTAATATCCCCAGACCGCCCAATCCGAACAAGAGAGCTGTTTTGGCTTTAGGTCGTGTTTGACTGGCTGGTTGTGATTTGGGCTGCGAAGCAGGTCGCGGCGTTGGCGTCCGACCTTCTAACCCTGCGCCTACCCCAATTACGGGGTTTGTCGGAATAGTTTGTGGGGGCGGCGGGGTGATAGTGATTGCGCTGTCATCAGCCGTCTTACGCCGGATGGTGGTATTGACTGCCAGGAGCGCCTGTTTGAATTCTGCCGCAGTCTGAAAGCGACTATTCTGCTCAATTGCCATTGCTTTCTCTATCACGTCTGCCAGGCCTTCTGATACTTCAGCGCCTGTTGCCCGCAAAGGAGTCAGTTCGGCTGTTTGCATGAGGCGCGATAAGCCATCTTCAGGCACCGCGCCGGATATTGCCGCATATAATGTTGCCCCCAATGAATAGATGTCTGATCTCTGATCAGTACCCTTGCCGTATTGTTCGGGCGGCGCAAAGCCAGGTGTATAAGCCTGCGCGCCGATGGTGGTTGCCTGGTTCGATTGAAATACTTTTGCCAGGCCAAAATCAACCAGGAATACTTGACCGGTTGGAGTAATTTTGATATTACCGGGTTTGATATCCCGATGCAGGATTGGGGATGGAAGACTGTGCAGGTAATTTAGAGCGTCGCATATTGCTATCCCGATCAATATCACGTCGCTTTCAGGCAGTTTTCCAAGGCGGGTCATACGCTGGCGTAAATCTTCACCGGCGATATAATCCATCACTAAATATTGCCCCTGGCCTTCGATAACAAAATGATCGGTGACACGCGGCAAATTGGAATGCCGCAGGCTGGCAAGGATGTTTGCTTCTTTATGAAACTGTCTGGAATACTCTTCGGTGGGATTCAGATTTTCTTTTACTGCTACTTCGACGCCTAGACTTTCATCTACCGCATGATAGATCGCGCCCATTCCGCCCTTGCCCAGAAGGCCAGCAATCCGGTAACGCGAATGCAATAAGGTACCCGCATCAAGCGTCATAATCACCCTTCCCTAAAAATAAGAATAAGAACATACTATTCTTTTATACATTTATAAGGCATAAAGTGCAAGGAAAAATAAAAGCCTGTTTGTGTGATATCCTGATTATGGACGCCAGGCTGGGCTGCTATCTGAACTGGGGTCGGTCGTGAGCCGCCGGATATTTGATCCGGTGGGCGTCATAACGTAAATATCGTGATTTCGGCCATCCGGCCAGCTTTCATAAGCCAGCCAGAATCCATCTGGCGAGAAGCTCACAAGCGCTACGGGCCCAAAATCTGATTTTGGACTTGCCGGTATCCGGTTTTCTTTATGGCTGAAGCGGTCTTCGTAGCGGATACTGGCTAAACGAGAAAATTTACCTTCCAGGCTCTGAACCACAAAGAAAATTGCCTGTCCATCGGGCGACCATACCGGGGTACTATTTTTAACATTTCCGCTTTGTGAAAGCATCAACTCATTGTCTCCATTATCAGTCATGATCCAGACCTGGTAGTTGCCTTTCTTCCTTACAAACGCCAGTAGCGTCCCGGTTGGAGACCAGGCTGGGTATCGCTCCGAGTAATCGTTATCAGACACATTTGTAGTTGTACGGTCAATAAGATTATAGATGTAAATTTGGGTGTGATTATCCCGTAAAGATGTAAAGGCAATGCGGTTGCCGTCCGGCGACCAGGAAGGATCAAAGTCGCCGCCTGGTACAATGGGCAACGGCGTCAACCCCGAACCGTCATAGTTGATAATGTATAGGCTGGCGCCATTGTACTCATTCTCGTCTCCCCGGCAGGGAGAAACGAACACGAGTTGCATTCCATCCGGCGACCAGGCTGGCTGACAGGCGCCATCCGGTGTGTTTGTAATTTGGCGCTGGTTTGTACCATCGGCTCTCATAACGAAAATCTGGGGGGTGCCTGTGCGATTTGAGACGAAAGCAATTTCACCGACGCCGCCGCCCATCGGCGTTGCTGTCGGCGCCAGTGGTGTGGGCGTCTGGATAATTGTTTCTGGCGCAGCGGAGGTTTCATTGGCGGCTGTTGATAGCGGCGTCTGATGTACGGGGGTTGATAATGCTATTTCCGGGGTCACTCCCGTTTCAGCCATTGATACGAGCGGAGTCGGTGTGCTAAACACATTAAATATAGTGGCCCGGATATTCTGAGTAAAATCTGGTAAAAAGTAATAGACAAGTCCTGCCGCGATCAGACCCGTAAAAACCATCGCTGTTTGCCAGATACGCCTGCGTTGTCTTTGCTTTGCAAGGCGACTCTTGGATATTGGCCTGACGATCTCTTTATCTGGGATATCTACATCGAGCGAGGCGTCATTAAAAGGAGATACGGGTTCTTGTTTTGTATATGGCGCAGGAGCAATGGTGATATCTTCCATAATATGCCGGCTGCTATTACTGGCGTTTATCAAGGCGTATTTAAATTCAAGCGCTGATTGGTAACGTTCGTCAGCAGTTAAAGCCAGTCCTTTTTCAATTGTAACGGCAAGGCGGCGAGATATCTTGGGGTTGATCTTACGCAATGGAGTCAATTCGGCGTTGCCTGTTGCTCGCGCCAGGCTATCTTCAGGTATCACACCCGTCAGGGCAACATAGAGTGTTGCAGCAAGCGAATAGATGTCCGAGCGGGAATCTGTTCGCGCGGTTCCATATTGCTCAGGTGGGGAATATCCTGGCGTCATCGCTCTCGCGCCGGTCGTTGTTGTTTGAGATCCTGACATCACCTTCACCAGTCCAAAATCTACCAGCACAATCTGTCCGTCTGGGGTGATTTTGACGTTGCCAGGTTTTACGTCCCGGTGAACGATTGGAGATGAACGGGTATGTAAATAATTTAAACCTTCACAGATCGCAATACCGATTCGAATGACATCTTCTTCAGGGAGTGTACCAACACGCTCCATTCGTTCCCGTAGATCTTCTCCGGCAATATAATCCATTACCAGGTATTGCCCCTGACCAGGAACGACAAAATAATCAATCACCCGCGGCAGGTTGGTAAAACGCAAGGTTGCCAGTACGGTTGCCTCACGGCGAAATTGTCGGGCGAATTCATCTGACAGGAACAGATTCTCTTTGACGGCGACATCGATTTCGAGGTTATCATCAATGGCGCGATAAACCGCGCCCATGCCTCCTTGTCCCAGGACATCGACGATTCGATACCGGTTATTGAGAATTGTCCCGTTCTCAAGCGTCATATCAAATTGATTCCAATACTAAGATCGATTCTAACCCATGTCGCGTGTTTTGAAAGTAAATTACATCCAAAAAAAGATAGAATACCGGATTACCAGCTAATTTAATAAATTACTCTTGCATTATATCAAAACAATTAACCTTGAGGTATTGCAAATTGGCCGATGTTATGGATCAATTTTTTAAAATCAAGGCATGCTATAATTTCTGTAACACGCGCTTGCCGGGAAACCTTTATGTATCTGGATATTCATACGACTGTGCGAACCGCTTTTTTTTTGTCGTTAGCTGGCATCGTCATTTGTTTGATTGTCGGTGTTCGCTCGATACGCGGTGCACGTTATCTGCGATATTTCAAGATGCGCCGCGAGCAGGCGCTGTATGGCTGGCGGCTTATCCTGACTTCGCTCTTCCTGTGCGCCGTCGCTGTTCTTCTTAATTCCTATGCGGAGCCGCTCATTTATAAAGCTTTTCCGCCAACGGCAACGATTACGTTGACTCCTACCACTACATTGACGCCCACCATCACGCTGACGCCTACAGTAACCCTGACGCCCACCATCACGCTGACGCCGGCTGTCAGCGATACACCAACTGCCACAGTCACACCTTCAATGCCGATGGCCATCGAAGCCAGCTTCAGCAGTACAGTAACCCCAAATCCTGAGGCGATCTTCAGTCCTCTGCAATTTGCGCTCAGCCTGGATAGCTCTTATCAGGCGCAAAACGTGCAGGAGGTTTTCACGATTCCTTTTAATCATATTTATGCTGTCTTTAGTTACGATAAAATGGTCGATGGCGCGCAGTGGTCAGCGATCTGGTACAGACAGGGCAAAATGGTTTATTTCGAGTCAAAGCCGTGGGATGGAGGAACAGGCGGTTACGGTTTTGCGGATTGGAGCCCCAAACCCGAAGATTTATACCCCGGGGAATATGAAGTTCAGATCTTTGTCGGGATGGATTGGAAAATAAGCGGGTTTTTCACCGTTGAGGGGAATCCACCGCAAATTTTGCCCACTCAAACTTTGACTCCAACGCCGGCTCAAACTGCCGGAGGAACTCTGACTCCTCAACCGACTGCTGCGAAGAATTCACCCGAATAGCGATAGGTTCATTTATAAGAACAGGGATCGTTATCCTTCTATTGGTTTAAAAACAGCCATCACGACTCCCCAGATGGAAAATGATGTATCGCCGGCCTCAAACCGGCGTTCCTTGATATTCTCATCGCTGCTATGTGGCTTGAGAATGTGGGTGTTGCCCTCATACAGGTATTCTTTCAACAAGGCTTGTGAAACATCTTCGTCCTGAATTTCTGCCACAACGATGTCTCCATTCTTTACATTACTCAGGTCGCACCGCCGAACGAGAACGCAGTCGTTATTGTTGATTCCAGTGAATCGGCCCAATTTATATTGATCCATGCTGACGCCATTGACTCGCAGCACAGCCACTTCATCGCGCGCGGTGTTGATCAGGTTATCATCTTTACGGATACTCACAATCATGTGAGGAATTTCATTAATTACCACCTGACTGACCTGCACATAATCCAGCGGAACGGACTGGTCTCCAAAATACCTGGGAATGCCGGCTGATACCTTTTCGACCACGGGGTACAATTGCAACAGGTCTTCCCACAGAGCGAATAATGGCATGATGATATTCTGGCCTGTTTCACCGGTAGAACTTGCCTGATCGTCGTGCGGCCGAATGATTTCCGGTTCCTCTGATTCGTTTTTAGAAGGACTTGTCTCGATAGAAATGCTTTGAAATACCTGTTCATATTGGCGCGTCATTTCGCTTCGACAGGTTTCGTACCATTCCCGTTTTTCGGGTGAAGAGCAATTGGCTTCTTGGGCGGTGATTGATTCGATACAGCGCCGCCACAGAACGGCTGCATCGTCTTGTTTGCCGTCGAGTTGCCAGAGAATGCACCCCATCATCCATTTGGCGATTGTGCTTTCATATTGATTGGGAAAAAATTTTATTACCGCTTCCCCTAATATTTTCCTGGCTTCCTCCATGCGCCCAATCCCATAGGCAGTTAACCCGCATTCCAGCAGGGTATATGCCTGTTCCATGCGGTCAGTGAACGTGAGACTGGTTTTGATCAGCCGTTTGATTAAAGCCATTTCGCGTTTGAAATTGCTAATTCCATGTTTCCGATTATCATCAATGGCGTCTTGAATTTTGGTGAGAAGCTGTCGTGTTTCTGGCTGTGGGTAGCAATCGGCGTTGAAATGGTTTAACCATTCGTAGGCCAATTTCATCAAGTGAGTAAAATCGATTGCGTCCATTTTTATCTCACTTCAGATCCATTTTTATCTTCCGGTTGAGCGTTATACAAATCTTGATCGGCGCCGGTCTGGTTTTTCTCGGACATGACGTCCAATATTTGGGCCGTACGCAGCAGGATCAGATTGCGCAAGTTTTGACGATGGTCGCCTGTCAATCCAATCTCATCCAATCCTTCAACGATATTGGTCAATAAGTCTGCCTGGGCTTCTGCTCGCCCAAGTTCCTGATAGGCCAGGCGCTTGGCTTCTCCGGTTGCCCGTGTGATTGAAGCGTTGCCCATCCACTTTGCCTGCCAGGAGTGGATGCGTTCCAGGTCTATTTTGCTTTCGGGTATCTCAAATCGCCCGATATCAATCCAGACCAGTTCTGTTCCGACGTTGTTAAATGTTGATATGACCGGGCCAGAACGGAATTCATCCTTGATTTCCCGGCGGGGGTCTTTGCCGCCGGGGCCAGGCGCCGTCAGATCATCAATTCCATGTCTGTTGATATAGCGGGTGATCGTCGTTTTTACATTCTGCTGAATGGTTGACTGCCAGGATACCAGCCCTTCTTTATCTACATTGCGGTTGAAGGCCAGGTCGCGCAGCGCTTTTTCCGAAAATGGATAGGGATCTGACATGGATCGGTATCCCTGTTGCTCGGCTGGCGGCCTTAAGCGCAACCGGTAACGGAAACGGATATCGAGAACTTTGATCATAATCCCGTCTTTTGTCGTGGCCACCATGTTTTCAATGGAACCAGCCTGATCGCTCAAGCTGACAATCTCTCGAATCCGTTCAAAACGCAAAACAGGGTAGCGCCCTTCGTGGATAACTGGCAGATTGCTCCCTGCTTTTTCGACCAGAACGGCATAACCGGGCTCCACAACCAGATAACCGGGGCCGCCAAATATATCCAGGGGGTTCATCTCGTCTTCGACGAGAATCTTTTCTCCGCCTTTTATTCTCAGGATGGGATAGCCCAGGCCAAACAGGCTGCTAAACAGATAGGATGCATTTTTCCGAATACCATCCAGATTATAAATATCCTGCAGGTTGTGGGCAGCTATTAACCAGACGATCACCAGCGCGGCAAAAGGCGCAATGGCATAGCGCAGGGTCTTCAGGGTGAGAAAGAATGCCATCGATTCGAGTAGAAAATCGGGGAATGTTTCCAGATTGGGGTTGTTTATTCGCCATTCAGCTACCGTAGCGGTTGTATCAACATCTTCAAAAAGCGCTCCACCCATAACGATCATGATAAAGAAAACGATGAGGGTTAATAGAAGGCGCAGGTTCGCCCAGCCAAAATCACCTGAGACCAATTTGCCAAATTGGGTGCTTAATCGGCGGTCAAAACCCTGCCGGCGATCGTCGGTTTGCCGGCGGTCAATACCGCTGCGCCGTTCGTAATTCCGCCGGTCTTTTCGTCCGGGAGGAAGTTCATTGCGCTGACGCCGATCGATGCCGGAACGTCGTTCGACGCCCTGGCGCCGATCAAGATTTTGCCGGCGATCTTTTCCTCTTGGGCGGTACAAATGAAACATTTTTTATCCTGTTTAGATTAATCCCTGCATGTCCTCTTCTGAAGAAGCAGGTGGAGCGACGTCATCTTGCAGCAAGAGCTGGCGTAAAGTGCGTAAAAGATTTATTGTGTCGCGGGGTATCATCCGCCGGGTGGCTGGATCTGCTGCGGCGGTCTCCAGGGCCTGAAACACACGCATGGCCATGGCTTCTTGTGAATAGGTCTTCCCTTCCAGTATTTGCGATAATGTGTACACCATCTCGCGTTGCGCCTGGGCACGCGCTCTGAAGCGGATCCGATTTGCCTGTAATTCACTGTCGGCCATTGTCTCTGAAAATTCACGTTCCCATCGCGCGCTCCAGGTGTCCACGCGTTGTTTCTGAATTTCAGGGTTGACCGGTTTCAAATCCAGGAATCCGGCATGGATGATCTTGATTCCGTGATCACGCAGGAATTTTGAATTACGCAATTGCCGCACAGGAAATATTTGCAGTTTGCTTTCATCCCATACTTGCCCGACTGTAAAAGGTTTTCCAAAGGGGGGGCGAACATACTGATAGGATAATACACCGTTTGAACGGATAATCTTTCTGAATGAATCCTGGTAATTACCTAACGGAAAGCTTGTCGCATCGGTTGAGAAGAAGCTGTCGTATTTGACGCGCCCGATTAAATCCCGAAATACTCCGATGGCAAATTCCAGAGGAAATTCTGTCCAACTACGTAGTCTGCCGGTCTGATCAAAGGCCTGAGACGAAACGGCTGCAAATACTCGTTCGGGGTCGTAGATCATGTAATCATTTATCCGTTGCCAGGTGGGCGTCTGAGGCGGATCGTTCAGATCGCGGATGATTTCTGCTTTATCCGCCTCATCAAGGTCATCCGCTGTTAAGCTTTGAATCACTTTACCGCCGTCTTTATCTTGTAAATTGATCACTCGCAGGCTGGAAACCGATGGGGCTCTTTCGATACAGGTTACATAGAGCACATCGGCTGGCTGGCCAAGGGTGAATAGAGTCAGAAGCACCGATTCTATTTCGATCCCATCTGCTGTATAAGCCCGCACATTGGGCTGGACGCGAATCTGTTTACGTAAATCTACAACTCCCTGTATAACTTCATTTCCCCGGCTGAATGCGATCCCTGGTCCGCAGGCGCGCATTTGAGAGCCCGGCGCTTTGCCTCTCTTTTTATTGCGTGGGTTTGTCTGGCTTAATACGCCGAATTGCTTTTTAAGCACCAGGGCGCTGTTTTGGTCAATTAAAATCACGCCCGAACCGGAACGCTTTTCTTCATCTTCTGAAGCCAGCACACGCCCGTCTTTCACGTGTACGGCCAAGCCGTGCATGTGTAACATCTGTAAAATCATGCGTTTAACCAGCAAAAACCATTCATTAAAAGTTTTTATTGGCAGGACAAATGGTGATATTAAAAACATCCCCAATATCAGAAACGGAATGAAACCAATAAAGCAATTGAATGCGGTAATTTCTAATGCACGTAATTTTTGGTCCGGCGTACTGGCTTGCGAGCCGGTCAGTAAATGCAGGAATTGGTTATTTTCAGGCCAGAAACTATAGCATGAAAAAGACGCCAAAAACAGGGCGATCACAGCCAGCCAGAAGCGTTTTCTCAGATAAAATGGCTCCGAATCCATTGCCGGATTTCAAATCCCTTCCAGGTATCTGGTTTCTCAAAAACAGCCCAACCCGATGTCTGTATTATTTCAACCGGGTAATAACCGCATACGATTCAGTATAGACAGGCCTTCAATATTTGTCAAGAAAACTTAAAATGACTTCCAACTCCCACCATCTCTTGATACAATCAAATATTATGAATACAGCTTCACCGAAATCGTTATTGCGTAAGATCATGGTTGGCCTGCTGTTTGGTTTCCTGGTGTTTTTGGCGCTAGCCTTGATCGGGGACTTGCGTTTGGTCAGCCAGCAAATGGTATCTTTTCGTTGGTCGGCATTTCTGCTGGCGTTGGGGTTCACCCTGTTCAATTACACTTTGCGTTTCTTTAAATGGCATTTCTATCTCAAGCAAATTGGCGTCAATGATCTATCCATCCCGCGCAGCGCCCGTTTGTTTGTGGCCGGTTTTCCTCTGGCTGTGACTCCAGGCAAGGTTGGCGAGGCCTTGAAGGGGGTCTGGATCAATCAGGTCAGCGGTATCCCGGTCGGCAAGGGTATATCCGTTGTTGTTGCTGAACGGATCAGCGACGGCCTGGCCGTGTTGATCCTTTCGACTTTTGGATTGATCAATTACCCGCGCTACTACCCGGCTTTTTTTGCCATCCTTTCCATTCTGTTGATCTTACTGATCATTTCGCAGGTTCGCCCGGCTGCTTTATGGCTGCTGGGGATTGGCGAAAAGATCCCAGTGGTTAAACGTTTTGCCCACGGAATACGCGAGTTCTATGAAGGGAGCTATACCCTCTTTCGCCCCGGCCCGACGCTGGTAGCCGTTGGGCTGGGGGCAGTCTCCTGGATGGGAGAAGGGATCGGCTTTTATCTGATTTTGTGCGGACTTGGCCTCGAACCTGGCCTTGATTTGCTGGTCAGCGCCGTTTCGATTCTGGCATTCTCAACGGTTGTTGGGGCGGCCTCGGCGCTGCCGGGCGGCCTGGGCGCATCGGAGGCTTCGATTGCTGGTATGCTTGCTTTTGTCGTCGGCATTCACGCCGATACGGCGGCGGCTGCAACGCTCCTGATCCGCCTGGCGACGCTCTGGTTTGGCGTTGGATTAGGGCTGGTGACCTGGACGTTCTCGAAAGACCTTCTTGTTATTCCAGAAACGACGCAAACCGGACAAAAGACAACTTAATTTTCCAAAGCGCTTTCATCTATTGTTATCAACGCAATTAATATTTTCCCTGCACTGATTGATAGAACAGGGGGTTATAATTACTCGCAGTGATTTTATTGACGCATCGGAGACGCTTTGAAAGATAAATTAATCGTAGAATTTCACTGTCATACCATTTATTCGGATGGACTGGCAACACCTGAAAAGTTACTGGAAATAAGCAGACGAAAAGGGATCGACCGGCTTGTTATCACCGATCATAATACCATTCGGGGCGCCCTGCGTGCCAGGGAGCTTGACCCTGAACGGGTGATCGTCGGAGAAGAAATTCTCACCACCCAGGGTGAATTCCTGGCCGCCTTTGTTAAAGAGGAAATCCCCAAGCGCCTGACGCCTATGGAAACGATTCGGCGGCTTAAAGATCAGGGCGCGTTTATCAGCGTTTCGCACCCGTTTGACCGCCTGCGCTGTGGCTGGGAAACGAAGCAGCTTTTGGAAATTCTCCCATACGTGGATGCTATTGAAACTTTCAACGCTCGCGCCTATCGCGCCGCTGTCAACCAGCAGGCGCAGGAATTTGCCCGGCAGCATAACCTGGCCGGCACGGCCGGGTCAGATGCTCACGCCAGTTTTGAGTTGGGCGCAGCGACCATGACCCTCCCTTATTTCACGGACTCTGCCAGTTTGCGGCAGGCGATGGCGCAGGTGGAATACCATACCCGCTATTCCGGGTTCTGGGTGCACCTGGTTTCGCGTTTTGGCAACTGGATGAAGAAAATGATGCCCGAACAGGCTTGACGGATTCAGCCCTTGAGGTAAAATACAAGGGATGGGGCGGTGGCGGAATAGGCAGACGCAGTGGACTTAAAATCCCCCGGGCGCAAGCTCATGTGGGTTCGACCCCCACCCGCCCCACTTTTGTTTTAATGGGGACAACACAGCATGAATAATTGCCCTCATTCTTATCGGTACATCACCTTCTATAAACCCTACGGCGTTCTCTCCAATTTCACCGATTCCGAAAACCGCGAAACCCTCAAAGCGTATATCGACGTTCCCGGCGTTTATGCCGCCGGCCGGCTCGATTACGACAGCGAAGGCTTGCTGTTGCTCACCGATGACGGCGGCCTGATTCACCGCCTGACCGATCCGCGCCATCACCTGCCCAAAACTTATTGGGTGCAGGTCGAGGGTGAAATCAGCCCTGAGGCGATCGGGCAATTAAAAAAAGGGGTGTTGATTCAGGGAGAGATGACCCAGCGCTGCCAGGTAAGACTCATATCGGAGCCCGACCTGCCGCCGCGTCGCAAACCCATCACTCCTCATAAGCCGCCCAGTTGGATTGAGATTATCCTGCACGAAGGCAAAAAGCGCCAGATACGCCACATGACCGCCGCTGTAGGCTTTCCGACCCTGCGCCTGGTGCGGGTAGCGATTGGCCCGCTCCGCCTGGGCGAGTTGAAACCGGGTGAGTGGCGGGCGCTGTCGGAGCAGGAGATTCACAAAATGATGAATTTTCATACTCCGTGATATGAATATGATATGAGTAAATTTTTATTTGATATGGTTGGACTTGATTTGTTATTTGATCTTCCGATATCCCTGCATGATGCGTTCCACCGGCGCCCAGCCGATGTAACGGGGTGAAGTCCACCCTGGCGCCCCTTTTAACTGTTCGATAGCCAGGTAATTATCCTCGCGTACTTCCTCCAAATATCTCGATTTTGTTACTTTTCTCGTAGGCGTCTTCGACAAACGCCAGACAAAGAAACGTACATTTATCAGACCCAAGATGTTCTTCGCCCCATTCCACAGCGTTTTTGATACAGGTTTGATAATTCATCATAGTTGTTCCCAAAGTTTCCCTCTCTCCGTCCACGTACCGTGCGCCGGACAGACCCAATTAAAAGGTAAGGGGGCTACTTTCCGGGCCGATTCTTTGACCTGCGCCATATCCCAGGTCATGATGGCTGGTGAAAGTTGCAACTTGTTTTTAGAGCCGATGACCAGGTCGCCGGCAAAGAGCACATCCTTGTATAAAAAGCAGACGTGACCGGGAGTATGTCCGGGAGTGGGGATGATCTTTAT